>JBBSDH010000155.1:0-10862 GCA_038249605.1 Chitinophagales bacterium
CACGTGATGGGCCTGATGAAAAAACTCGAACTGCCTTACCGTATCTTGCTGCTTTGCGGCGGCGACATGGGTTTCGCCTCGGCCAAAACGTACGACTTCGAAGTGTGGTCGGCCGCCCAACAGCGCTGGCTCGAAATAAGCTCGGTGTCGAATTTCGAAACCTTTCAGTCCAATCGCATGCAGTTGCGTTACCGCGATGCCGACAACAAAATCCAGCTCGCCCACACCCTCAACGGTTCGGCGCTGGCGCTGGCACGCATCGTAGCCGCATTGCTGGAAAACAACCAGACGCCGGAAGGTATACGCATACCCAAAGCGCTTCAGAAATACACGGGTTTCAGCATGATCAAACGATGAACAAGCTGAGGCCGGAAGTTGTTAAGGAGGGGTGTTTGTCAATGCGCCGCATGCTTTTATCGAAAATCTGTTACTTTAGCTGATCTTCAGCGTTTTTACAAATCAAATACTCACACCAAAATCGCCCAGTCATATGTTGTTCGTCATTCTCATTGCTTTTTCAATCATTGGATTCGGTTTAAGTACCGTGTTGAAAAACAAATTCAAAAAATACAGTGAAGTACCCCTCACCAACGGCATGAGCGGCGCTGAAGTAGCTTCTACCATGCTGCGCCATTACGGCCTCAACGATGTGGAAATTACACAGGTGGAAGGACAACTTTCCGACCACTACAATCCGCAAAACCGTACCGTAAACCTTAGTTACGACGTGTACCATGGTCGCAGCGTAGCAGCCGCAGCCGTGGCCTCGCACGAATGCGGACACGCCGTGCAACATGCAACGGCGTACAGCTTCCTCAAAATGCGTTCCGCTTTGGTACCCGTGGTGACCTTCGCCGCACCGTTACAGCAGTATCTACTGATGTTCGGTTTGGTAAGCATGTCCTTCTCTAAAAGTCCGATCATCATGATCGTTGTTCTGGCCGTTTTCGGCGTCATGGCTTTGTTCAGCCTCATCACCCTGCCCGTAGAGTTCGACGCAAGCCGCCGTGCTCTTGCATGGCTTGATGAAACAGGTTTTGCACGCGGCGCCGAATATGCTGGCGCCAAAGATGCCCTCACCTGGGCTGCCATGACCTACGTTTCGGCCGCTTTGGCTGCTCTCCTGCAGTTTTTGTACCTGTTGATGACGTTTTTGGGCCGAAGGGATTAAGCGCTCTAAAAAAAACTTTGCACCTCCGCAAGTCCGAATCAGTTTGGGCTTGCGGATTTTTTTATTTTGATGTAAATCAGTGTGTTATGGGTTGGGAGGCATGTCTAAAGACTTTAAATTTATTCATGGAGGTTCAGCGCAACACAACATGTTACGGAGCGCTGCACCTCCACGACTTATTTTACGTATTTTCTACAGATATTTCGCCGCTCTGCGGCTGCTTCCCGAAAAGTGAAAGCAAGCCGTAGCACTTTGGGGGTGAAGTATTGACAGATCGTTCGCAAAACCTGCTTAGTGCAAAACCATACATTTCAAAAAATCCTTCCATGAAACACCTGCTGCCCCTGCTCTTTTTTGTTCCATTGTCCTGTCTTTCAGTCCCATAATCATATTTGGATACATTTCGTGAAAGTACATGCAAGTTGCGGAAACACCAAGTCGGCTGAACGTCTTGGCTTGCAAATTTGGGCGAATTACAAGAATGGGAATTTGTCGGACTATGAGCTGGAACGAACCAATGAGGTGGCCCAAAGGCTCAAACAAATCGGTGAACAATACGCATTGGAAGGGTTGAAAAAATTGTCTTAAGGTTGTCCCTCTCTGATTTGAGGCTTACACCCTTGGCGCAACTTTTACACCAAACATTGCTTTTTTTTTGAGCGCGGTAATGAAATTTTCTGGTTGAAAACCAATACATTGTGGTTCTTGCCTATTTTCGGCACAACCTTTTTTTTGATTTATCAAACTTCCAAACCGATGAAACATTTGCCCTTTCTGCTCATTTCGCTGTTTTTTTTGCAAAATGCCTCTGCTCAAAGTTGTCTTCCCGGAGGCATCACTTTTACCGATCAAAGTCAAATAAATGCTTTTCCTTCAATGAATCCGGGATGTAAACAGATCCTTGGACCAGTTAATGTTCAGGGCGCCAACATTACAGGACTCGACAGTTTGTACAACATCGAACGCATCGACGGCGACTTGCTGATTACCGCCAACGACAACCTTACCGGACTTCAAGGGCTCAACAACCTTACCACCGTCGGTTTGGCCATGCGTGTGCAAAACAACCCCTTGCTCAACAGTCTGGATGGCCTCAACAACCTTTCCGCCGTTCGTGGTGATTTTTTCTACATCGGCAACAATGCCTTGGTTTCGAACATTCAGGCCTTGAGCCAGCTCGACAGTGTGTACGGCATTTTTCAGGTATGGGGCCAAGATTTACTCACGTCGCTTTCCGGTCTCGGGCAAATCTCCCACGTAGGCGCTACCCTTGCCGTTTTCCAAAATCCGGAACTAATAACTTTTGGCAACGGACTTCAGTTGATTGAACACATCGGCAACGATTTGCGCATTGAGGACAACCCAAAACTCAACAACATTTCCTCGCTCGACCATCCGGTTGATGTAAACGGAGCATTGGCGATCATTGGAAATACGGTTTTGTCAGATTGCGCGGTGGAATCCGTGTGCGACTACATTGCCACTCCAGTCACGTTTGTCGCCATTTCCGGAAACGGATCGGGCTGTGTTTCCGAAATGGTGGTGCAAAGCATGTGCATTTCGAGCACCGAAGAACAGGCGTTCCGCGCAGGCATCAACTTGTTTCCCAATCCTGCCACCGACAGGATCATCGTTCGCGATGCCGAAGGTAATCCGCTCCAATTTGCCCGCATGTTTGATGTGATGGGTAAAAACATAACCATGCCTGGCCTAAATACCGATGGTTCGGTAGATCTAAGCGCTTTGGTGGGTGGTTTGTACGGACTTGAGGTGGTTTCTGGCAAGCACCGAACCATGGTTGTTTTTGTGAAATTATAAAGAAAATTTTGCCATCGACAGCAAAGGCGTGGAATCCCCGCACACGTTGAAATGAAAAAACTGCAAGGAAATATGGATGTATAGCCGGTTAGGGTCGCATTTCAAATTCCATGAATTTAGCTGAATTTGTGGAATTGATTCCATGAATTTAGCTAAATTATAAGAATCCAATTGTTTGGATACGAGCTCAAATGGAGCAAACCCACCGCTAAAATCTCCTCTGGCTGGAAAATAGCCTATCCTGAAGCGCATTTTAAAGTGATTCACCCAGACAATTTTCGGGAGTCCGCAATGCCGCGATTGGGAGGAGACTGAATTTTACCCCATGACAAATGGTATAACTTTGTGTTGATTTTTTTGACAAATAGTTGTACTTTATGTAAACAAACACCATGAAAAACCATCTGATCCTTTTTTTCTTCTTTTCAACATAAATACCTTTGCCCAAGTTGCTGTAAAAACCGATTACAAAACTGGTAAAATGGGGTTTGTAAACGAAACTGGCAAAACGGTTATTCCTTTTGAATACGATCGATTGAAAAAACCTTTTCCCAGCATTTCCAAAGATAAAAGAACGCCAAACAACCATTTTTCCTGGTTTTTAGCGCAAAAAAACGGTCTTTGGGGCGGTATTGATTCCACAGGAAAATGGGTGACGCCGTTCGTATGGGAAACCGCTAAATTTGTCAATGACACCATAATCTTACTAAGTCTCGAAGGTTTGGTACAGTTGAAGGACCCCGTCGGACAAGTCTGGCTGAACGAAAAAGTGGATGCCTGGGCCTGGGCCGACGAAGACAATTTCCGCTGGTCGTTGCTACTAAAAATCGAAAAAAACGGTAAAACCGGCGTCATCAACCACCGGGGAAAGGTTGTAGCGCCTGTCGCCTTCAATCAGTTGTTGTGGTGTAGGATGGACGGCTTTGTCTGCGGCGGCAACAAAGATCTGAAAAAGGCCATGTTCAGCAGGCGAGGCGAACAGGTGGCACCGTTGCAATTGGCCGAAATGCAGTATGAAGGCAATGGGTTGTTTTGGATGGTGAAAGACAGGGAGCTGAGCAAAACAGGACTGATCGATACCGCCGGCCGCACCCTAAAGCCGTTTGAGTTTGCTGAATGCCGGTTGGTGCGGTAAAAAGACGGTTTTCTGAGTTTCCTCCAGAATGGGTGGTATAGTTTCCTCCAGAATATACAGAATGGGTGCTTCCGAAACAATAAACTTAATTTTGTTTCTAAAAATCATTATTTTTAGTGAAAAAAAGAAATGAATTTCCTTTCGTTTCAATGCCACCGACGTCCGCCGGGTGCTTTCTTTTCCTGAATTTATGAAACAAACGCCTCTGTAGCACAATCACGTAACCTTAATAATTCAACTTAATTTTTCAGGTACACTCGAAAAATTTAGCCTAATTTTGTAGATAAATCTGTAAACGGCATGTACACCCGGATCATCAAAAGTCAAATTGAACAGGACCTAAAAGATGACATCAACAAGATCATCATCCTTTACGGACCTCGTCAGGTAGGTAAAACCACACTGATCAAGGAAATCATCAAGGACAATTCGGATGCCTTGCTGGTCAATGCCGACCAAATTACCTACAACGAAGTTTTTGCATCGCGCGACCTCCGGAAAATGCAGGAATTGATCGGACCAAAAAAGTTGTTGTTTATTGACGAGGCGCAAAACATCCAGGACATTGGCATAAACCTAAAGATTTTGCACGATGAGATGCCACATCTGAAAATCATTGCAACCGGGTCGTCTTCTTTTGAGTTGGCCAACAACATCCGCGAGCCGCTCACCGGACGCACAAAAACCTACCAGCTTTTCCCAATATCTGCTGAAGAAATCATTCGGGACAGCTCGGTATTTGAGTTTAAAAACCAGCTTGAATCGCTTTTGATTTACGGGGCATATCCCGAAATTTTGCAAACAACCGGCGCAAAAACGAAGATTGATCGCCTCGATGAATTGACCTCCGCCTACCTTTACAAAGACATTTTACAGCTTTCAGGCATAAAATTCGCCGACAAAATCAGGAAACTGCTTCAAATGCTGGCCTTGCAGATAGGCAGTACGGTTTCCCTCAACGAAATCGGCAATGCCTTAGGTTTGAGCCATGAAACGGTTGCGCATTACATCGATCTTTTGGAAAAAGGGTTTGTACTGTTTCGGCTGGGTGGTTACAGCAGCAATCCCCGCAAGGAGATCTCTAAGATGAACAAAATTTATTTCTACGATCTCGGCGTTCGCAACAACCTCATCAATAATTTCAACGCACCTGACATGCGTACGGACATCGGCGCACTTTGGGAAAACTTCCTCGTGGTGGAAAGGATGAAAAAAATCAAATACGCCAGGGAACGGAGCAACGCCTATTTCTGGCGTACGTATACGGGTGTTGAATTGGACTATGTGGAGGAAAACAACGGTGTGCTTTATGGCTATGAAATGAAATGGAACAAGACATCCAAAGCGCCAGCTTCCTGGCTCGGAACTTATCCCAATGCACACTTTGAAAGTATCCACAAGGACCATTTTGTGCATTTTGTAGCAGGGCAGGAATAACGGGCCTCTATTCCTCCATCAATCCTCATCCTCAATCACAAACTCCGCATCTTTCTCCCAGATTTCCATTTCACAGGGTTTGCAGTTGAATTTGAGCTTGTATTCCACTTCACCGTGTTTCAGGGTAAGCGGTTCGGCGAGTTTTTCACCCATGGTTTCGCGCTGGTACCTGGGACATTTGCCCAGTTCGTATTTCACGCAGTATTTGGTCACCATCACACGCGATTTGCCGGGATCCCATTGCAATTCAAAGGCCTTTTCAATGTCTGTAACGCCATGGCGCTGGTAGAATGCCCGGGCCAATTTGTTGGATACATTGAAGGTAAAATCGAGCGACTGCAACGGGTACGGGTGGTCGGTTTTAACGATCTGGTGTTCTTCCCGCCGGTAATCACGGATGCGGATTTCTGCCAGTTGTTCCAGGGCTGCTCTCCGGATTTCGTTCACTTTGGAGTTGGGAAAAAACCAGTTTTGCGAAAAATTCACCTCTACGGCGTCCGCGATGAAGGGCGTATTTCCCGTTTTCGCGAGGTTCTTTTTGATGTTATCGATCAGTCCATCGGCGTTTTTGGCAGTCTCTTTGGGCATGTCGTGTTGTACGGTGCAGGCGTGCCCGTCTTCGTCCACCACATGCAAACTGAAACCTGCTTCCGTTTCGCTGAAGTGCATGGTCACGCCGATTTTCCGCACGGCGCTGTTTTCGTTTTCGATCATCCGGTTGAACTCGGCGTCGAGGTTGCGGTAAATGGCCGTGCCGACCGGCAGCGGTTTCAGTTCGTTGGGCACCACCACGTCGTTGACAATGATGTTGATCTGTGCGCCGAGTGCTTCGCCGTGTTCGTTGATGAAATAAAGTCCGTCGCCGTTGTTGAGTATCTCGTGGTTTTCAATGCGGTAACCGTTGGCTTTGGTTTCCAGCAATTTGCCAATGTATTGTCCCTGGGATTTGGGACTTTCCCACGAGCCGATTTTTTCGCCTCGCTGGTTGAGGAAGTAGTCGGTGTAGCCCCGGTTGAAACTGCGGTCCAGTTCCGGTTCAAAGTTGTAGAAGGTGCGGCCCGAGGAAGCTTTTTCGTATTGGTCGGGGTGTGCTTCGAGGAAAGCATCGAGTCGTTTGCGCAGGTACGAGGTATTGTTTTTGACGTAAACAAGGTCTTTCAGGCGTCCTTCAATTTTAAAGGAACAAATGCCAGCCGCGATCATGTTGGGCAGCTCGTCGCTCAGGTCCAGATCCTTGATCGACAGGAGGTGGCTGCTTTCGATCAGGGTTTCTCCTTTGCCGTCGATGAGACGGTAGGGCAGACGGCAATTTTGGGCGCATGACCCGCGGTTGGCCGAGCGTTCGCCATTGGCCACGCTCATGTAGCAATTGCCGCTGAAGGATACGCAGAGTGCGCCGGTGACGAAAAATTCCAGTTCCACATCGGTGGCCTGGTGTATTTCGCGGACCTGGTCGAGGTTCAGTTCCCGGGCCAGCACCACGCGTTTGATGCCGGCGTCGGCCAGGAATTTCACGTGGCCGGCGTCGCGGTTGTTGGCCTGGGTACTGGCATGCAGGGCGATGGGCGGAAGGTCCATTTCCAAAATGCCCATGTCCTGAACGATGATGGCATCCACGCCAATGTTGTACAACTCCCAGATGAGTTGGCGGCAGGTTTCCAGTTCGTTTTCGTACAGGATGGTATTGACCGTCACCAACACCTTGCTTTTAAACAGGTGGGCGTACCTGGCGAGTTCGGCGATGTCTTCCAGCGAATTGGTGGCGTTTGTGCGGGCGCCAAACTGCGGCGCGCCGATGTACACGGCATCTGCGCCGGCATTGACGGCCGCCATGCCCTGGTACAGGTTTTTGGCCGGAGCCAGGATTTCAATTTTCTTTCTCATGCATTGCGTTGCCAGCACTGGTGCCGCGTCCGGTGAATAACATACAGTTTCGCGGCACTAGAATGTTTGCCAAACGGTTTCGGTCAATCTAAAATCCCGAACACGCTCTAAGTCGAGGCGCAAAAATACACATTTCCGTTGGGTAATATGGGACATTTTGCATGTTGAACAACCAAGCTTCCAACATAAAAACATCCTTCGTGGCCTTCTTTGTTCCTCGCGATTGACGGCAGGCATTCGACAAAAGCCTTCGTAAAGCATGTCTAAAATTAAATTTTTCATGCAAAATTGAAAATTGTTTTTTAATTTTGCATGAAAAAGTATGATTATCGCCCGACAAATGGAGCAGGCCATTCGGAGCATGTTATCCAAATTTCCGATTTTGCTTGTAACCGGACCCCGTCAGGCTGGGAAAACTACCCTATTGCGGGAAATGTTTGCAGATTACCGGTATGTTAACCTGGAATTTGCTGCCAACCGCGCATTTGCCTTGGAGGATCCGGTTGGTTTTTTGCGTCAATATTCCGGTAAGGTCATCTTGGATGAAGCCCAGCGGGTCCCGGGGTTGTTTTCCTATTTGCAGGTAAGAGCCGACGAAGACCGGGAAATGGGAAAATACATTTTGTCGGGTTCACAAAACTTTCTACTGGCCGATTCGGTGGCACAATCCCTGGCCGGCAGGGTGGCGATCTTCAAATTGTTGCCGTTAAGCCACCGGGAAATGCTCGAAAATCAACCGAGTTTGCTGTACGAACAGCTCGAAAAAGTGCTTTTTTACGGAGGTTATCCGGCGCTTTTTGAGCGCAACATTGATCCCTCTGCTTATTTTCCTTCGTACCTGGAAACATACCTGGAGCGCGATGTTCGGAGTGTGGCCAACATAGCCGACCTGGGGACATTTCGAAATTTCTTAAAACTGTGTGCCGGCAGGGTGGGACAAACGCTGAATTACCAATCCCTGGCCGTTGAAGCGGGTATTTCCCAGCCCACTTTGAAAAAATGGTTGAACATCCTCGAGGCCGGATTTGTAGCCTTTACTTTGCAACCGTATTTTGAAAATTTTTCCAAGCGCCTCGTCAAATCGCCCAAACTGTACTTTTACGATACGGGGTTGCTTTGCCATTTGCTGGATTTAAACGAAGCCAATCAAATTGAGCATTACCACGCCCGGGGAAGTTTGTTTGAAAACATGATCGCAGCAGAATTGATGAAAAACCGGTTCAACGATTTTCGGCCTGCATCCATTTATTTTTGGCGTGATTCAAACGGAAACGAGGTAGATTTTTTGGTTCGTGAAGGCGGCAACATCAACCTTATTGAAGCCAAATACAGCTTTACCCCTACGGCTCAGTTTTTTAAAGGCATTCGGTTTGTCAGGGCCTCAGCGCCCGATTCCAAAGGTTCGAATGTGGTCGTGTATGCCGGAACGGAACATCAGAGGCGAACCGATGGCGAGATATTGCCCTGGAAGCAGGTTTATGGATTATAGGTTTGAACAAGACGCTGGGTGTACCGCGAGCAGTAAATTGGTAAAAAATTGCCCTTTTATGATGTCCAAAAGCATTCCATGTTCCATTCTGTTACTGCTTTTTCTCCTTTTTAGTGCACACACCCTGTTTTCTCAATACGGCGTGGAAACCAACCTCATAACGGGTAAAAAAGGTCTGGTGGACCCCGAAGATGGCCGAAAAATCATCCCTTTTAAATTTGAAGACGTGCAACCCTGGTCCGGCGATACGCTCGTAACCGTAACCAAGGGGAAACTCAAAGGGCTTTGTGGTGGAAAAAGTGGTCGACTTATCCTTACTGTATCCTTCGACGAGATCGACCTGAGCTGGCAAACCGGGAGCAAACTCGGCTACGCGGGTGTAAAAAAAGACGGCAAATTGGGTCTGTTTCTTTTTAATGGAAAACAAGTTTTACCGATCCAGTACGACTACGTGCGTGCTGTGTTTGCCGACCTGCTCGTGGCACGCGAGCCCGGCGATACAGTTTTGCAGTTTTTTGACGCTTCGGGAAAACCCATTTTCAAAAGCGCAGGCAGCACCGCCTGGCCTGGCTTCGACAACAGCACCACCGAGATCATCAGGGCCGACAAGTCGCGGTATTTCCGCAACAAAAAAGGACAAGCCGTTTTTCCTGAAAACACAACCCATGGGCGCTGGACAGACGGCAAAGTGGTGATGTGCGCCACCGTAATGCCGGGCAAAATCATCAACTACGGTTTTTTGTCGTGGTCGGGCGATACCCTTTTGCCATGCATGTACGATCAGATCACTCCGGCACCGCCGAATCGGTTTGTGGTGAAAACAACCTCCAACCAAGTGGGCCTGGTGAATGAACAAGGCGATTTCATTTTACCTCTCGAAACAGGCAGTTTGTACCGTGAGGGCAACGTGTTTGTTCGCCGCTACCCATCCCGGCAAAACGGCGCTGTAGTATACGACACCAACGGCAAAATCCTTTTGGAAAATATTTCCTTGCAACATCTTCAACGAGAATTTTATTACCTGAGCAATTTGCCACCACCAGACGAGAAAATTTATTTTCTGGCATTTAAGGAGGGTGATAAAATGCGTGGAATATTCGATGCCGACTGTCGAATGGTTGTGCCCATACAGTACAAACACATCCAATATGTGTCCGATAAGTATGTCCTGCTCACCTATTCCGATGATGGCTACACGGCTTGGCGCTTCGACGGAAAACAGGCGCTTCCCGGAAGGTACAAACATCTGGTTTATGCCCTGGATCCAAGGGTATTGTGGGGCATTCCGGAAGGAGGTGAAAAATGGGGATTTGTACATCTCGACAAACCTAGTGAAGCCACATACACGTACGATGCGATATACCACAACAACCAATCGAATTATTTTGCGGTGATGGAAGGTGACAAGTACTTTTTGCACAATCCTTCCGGGAAACGCATCAACAAAGAAGCTTTTACCTACATCGGGTCTGTACAACGGGCGCATTTTGAAGCATGGCGGGCGGCAGGTAAAAAAGGCAAACTGGTGGCGCAGGGCACTCGCACGGAGGAGTACGGCGGTCCATGGGTGGGTTTTGATGAAAAAGGGAAGGCGTATGAGTTTAAAGCCGCGGAAGATGTCATGCCTGAGATGCATTTTGAAGCGCCGATGATGGAGGAAATAATTCCGACAGGAAAGAATTAAAGAAAACAGTGTAGATGCCTGTGAGTAAAATTTTTTCTTAAAATTTAGTTTTCTAACCTTCTTCCTTTTCGTTTGTTTTGTCTACAGAAACTACCCACTTCCACATGCTCCGACGCTCCCTCCACACCCTCCCTTTCCTCCTGCTCGCCTGGATCATAGCCGTGCAAGCTGGATGCCTGAGTTTCCGCACGTCTGATAGCAAATGGGAGGAAAAACTTCAGGAAAAAGGTCAGTTCTTGCAGCC
>JBBSDH010000156.1:0-10829 GCA_038249605.1 Chitinophagales bacterium
CCACCTTGGGAAAATCGACACCCACTTCCATACCAATGACCATGCTGAGCAGGATCCAGGTGGTGAGTGAATTGTTTTTGTATCCAAAAATACACAAGGCGCCTACCGCCCACCAGCGGAAAATCATCAGGGTGGTTTCATCAAGCGTCCAGATGTTGTAATGCGACATCAAATGGATGCCGATCACAGCGGCCACAGTGGCCAAAGCAAACCAAAGGGTATTGGTATTTTTCATAAATAAAAGGGTAAGTCGTGCAGCAGTGCCACTCTTTTTAAAATGAGGGGGAAAAATACGGCAATTCGCCAAAGAGTGAAGGATGTACCCGTTTTTAATCCTTCGCCATGCAGCATTCCACAGGCATCGTTTCACCGCTTCCCTGACTCTTCATTTTGCAGTTTAAGCTTCTTTTCGTTCTTTTGAGCTCCGGCGCTTTTACACCTGCCGTTTATTCTGATGATGCAACGATTGTTTTTAGTTTCGGCCTTTTTGCTTTGCCTTTCCATGCGCCTTTCGGCCACACACATTGTAGGTGGAGAAATCACCTACAGATGCCTCGGCAACGACCAGTACGAGATCACGCTTGCTGTTTACCGCGATTGCTTCAACGGTGTGCCATGGTTCGACAACCCGGCCATCCTGGGCATTTACGACGCCAACTGGACGCTGGTGCAAAAACCGCTGTTGCCCTGGAACGTCAGCAACAACGATACCCTCCCCATCATTCTTACCAACCCGTGCCTAACAGCGCCACCCAACGTGTGCGTACACACCACACGGTACACCACCGTGGTAACCCTGCCGTTTCAGCCAGGAGGTTACACGTTTGTATACCAACGCTGCTGCCGCAACAAACTCATCCGCAACATCCCCGATCCGCTCAATACGGGTATTTCCATCACCGGGTTTTTGTCGGAAGAAACCATGCTGCAATGCAACAGCAGCGCTACTTTCACCAACTGGCCTCCCGTGGCCATCTGCATCAACGAACCCATCGACTTCGACCACGGCGCCACCGATCCAGACGGCGACTCGCTCGTGTACAGGCTCTGTACGCCGCTTAATGGTCCGGATTCGCTGATTCCCGCACCCAACCCGCCGTTTCCCGGGCCTTATCAGGAAGTGGTGTGGCTCGATCCTCCCTACAACCTCAACAACGTTTTGGGCGGCAATCCGCTCATCATCGACGCCATGACCGGTTTTATGACCGGCATTCCCAACACCATCGGCAACTTCGTGGTGGGTGTTTGTGTGGATGAATACCGCAACGGGGAAGTGATTTCGACCACAAGGCGCGACTTTCAGTACAATGTAGCCGACTGCGGAAAACCGTTCGCTGCCTTTTTTGCGCCTGAAATTTTGTGCGATACGCTTCGAGTGAAATTCACCAACGAAAGTGTTTCAGCCCAGTTTTACAGATGGTATTTTGATTGGGGAGGCGATTTGTCGCTCACCTCGACGGGCTTTTCGCCCATATTTACCTATCCCGATACCGGTGTGTACACCGTAGCGCTCATCGCAGAACCCAACGACCCGTGCAGCGACACCATGTTCGCGCAAATACACGTTACCGAAACATTTGCCGATGCCGACCTCAGCTTCACGTTTCCCGATTGCACCGGCGGCGTTTTGGAAATTCAGGCCACCGACCAAAGTACAGATCCGGTGTTCGGCATCGCCTCGTGGGAATGGAACCTGATCAACAACACAGGCATGGTTATCGCCGGATCGTCCGAGCAAAATCCTGCATTCAATGTGACCGATCCTGGAAATTATGTTTTGACTCTGGTCACAACTTCGGGCAACGGTTGTCCAGATTCCACTGCATTCCCTTTCGACGCACCTTTTCCGCCGGTTGATTCCCTGAGCGATGCCCTCTCCATTTGCGCCGGCGACACCATCGAACTTTTTCCTTCAGCCAACCCGGCCTACACCTACGTCTGGTCGCCATCCAATACCCTTTCCGCAGGAAACATCTCCAATCCGTCGGCATTTCCAGTAGAAACCACGGTGTATAACGTCCTGCTTTCGGGCAACGGCCCCTGTACTACCAGCGGAAGCGTTACCGTAGAAGTACTCAATCCGGGTACGCTTACAGCTACGGCCAGTCCAATAACCATTCTGCTGGGTGAAACCAGTCAACTGGAGGCCCTGTTTCCGGGCGCTGTTGAGTTTGTGTGGTCGCCTGAGTCAAGTTTGTCGGACCCGACCCTTTCCAATCCTCTAGCCTCACCAACGGAAACCACCACCTACACCGTTGGTGTTTTGCTTTCCAGCGGTTGTTTTTCGACAGATACCGTTACGGTTCGTGTCATTTCACCCGAGTGCATCGAACCGTATGTGTTTTTCCCTACAGGTTTTTCTCCCAATGGTGATGGGGAAAACGATGTTTTAAAAATGGAAAGTAAAATCGTTGATGAAGTGTATTGGGTCATTTTCAACCGCTGGGGGGAAAAGATCTTTGAAGCCGACAGCATCGACGATTCGTGGGACGGCACTTACTTGGGCGAAAAACAACCCGTTGAAACTTACGGTTACTACTTCAGGGTGCGATGTCGCAACGGACTCGAATCGGAGAAAAAAGGGAACGTGTCGTTGTTGAGGTAAATGATTAACCAAATCAAAAAACCACCGTAGCAAATCCTTTGTACTCAAAATTCTCCCCCCTCGGCCCCTTAAACGTAACCAGGTAAACATAAACACCTGCAGGCGACATGCCACCGTTGTTCATCGATCGGCCGTCCCAGCCTTCACTGGAATTGGCGGTTTCGAACACCATTTCACCCCAGCGGTTCCAAATGCTCATGTTGAAGTTGATAATGCCTTCAATTTTTCCTTTGCCAAAAAACGCATCGTTCAATCCATCGCCGTTGGGCGTGAATGCATTGGGCATGAACCACCGTACCTCCGGCACAATGTCGAGGAATTTGATCAGGGAATCCTGACAACCCTGCGGGTGCGTTACAATCAAACGAACGCGTACCAAACCCGTATCCGGGAAAGTGTAGGTCGGATTTTGCTGGATGGAGGTGCCGAAATTGCCAAAAGTCCAGTTCCAGCGGTTGGCATCAGTGCTTTGATCGATGAATTGTACTACGTTGTTCAGGTTGCTCAAACCGGTGTCGGGATCGCACGTAAACTGCGCGTCGGGAGATGGCAATACACGGATAAGTTCACCAAACGTATCCTCAATAAAACATCCAATGGGCGAAGTGATGGAAACCTGGACGGTAAAAACGCCCGGATTTTCATAAATGTGCGTGGGGCTCAATACGCCGCTTACGGTGGTGCCGTCGCCAAAATCCCATACCACATTGTAGGTGCTGTCGATGGGGGTAGAAAGGTTGGTGAAGGTAATGGTAGCGGGCTGACAACCTCTGAAATCGCTGGGTTGCACCACCACCAATTCGGGCACCGGAAACCAGGAAATAATGCGGGTGGTGTCGTCTGAACAGGTATTTTGGTCAAATACCCGCAACCTAACCGGATGGTTTCCGGGATATGGGTATTGAAAAACAGGGTTTTGAGCACTGGATGTTCCGCCCGGAACACCAAAATTCCAACTATAGGTATTGATGCCGCCTTCACCGGTAGAAAAGTCTGTAAAGGCCACCGGTGTTCCAGTACAAGTGTCGTAATCAAAATCAAAATTGGCATTGATGGCCGGGTAAATACCAACCCTTAAAAAAGCCGTATCGGCACAAACAAGCCCTGGATTAAGTACAAGAATACCGTTGTAAATGCCGGTATCGGGAAACGTAATGGAAGCATCCCAGTCGGTCGTATTGCTGAAAGGGGTGCCGTTGAGGTTGAATTGCCAGTCAAAAGATTCGATGTTTTCTTCTTGTATGCTTTGGTTGTCGAACGTCACGGTATTGCTTCCGCAGGATTTGACAAAAATGCGCTGCGGGCCGAGTATGGAATCGGAGGCCACATTGGCTACGACTGTTGGGCTGCAGTCGGTCACATTGAATTGAAAATCGCGGCGCAACACCGACAACAATACGCCGTTGCGGAATTCTTCAACACAAACACCAACGACGAACTGACCGAGCATGTTGGGAGAACCGGTAATCACGCCCGTTACACTGTTGATGGTAATGATGGGGTTGCCACCCATGGGATTGCCGGGACTGTACTGCGGTGTAAAAGTGACCAAGTCGAATGGTGGAGGACAAGGAGGCGTAGGCTGGGCGCCGTCGCACGATTCGGCTGCGGATGGCGGTGAAAGCAGCGGCCCCCCACCATTAACTGGTGAGCAAAAGGAGTAAACCAATTGGTCGCCGTCAGCATCCGTACCACTGTGGTTGAAATTAAGGGCAAAATTGTTGCAAATGATGACGGGGGGGAAGTCGGTAAACACCGGACTGCTGTTGCACGACAACTGGGCTGCTGGCGTGAGTTCGATGGCGTAAGTGGCGCCGATGTCGCCGGGATTTACCAAATTGGAAATGGTCACGTTGCGGCAGCAGCGTTGGTAAACGATGAAATAACTTTGTGTTCCGTTGATGGGCAAGTCGCGTGTGAAGGTATAAATGGCTTGCTCCACACATACATTGGGGATGTTGGACACACATTCGGGCGTGTCGGGAATGATTCTGGATGAGATCGGATTGGAGATCCTGAATTCCTCGAACATGCTGTTGATGTTGATGCTTCCCCTGTAAATGGCCATTTCGGCAGGGCTGTCGAAAGGGGCGCCGCCGCCATTGCAGTCGCGGTACACTTTCAGCGTAAAAACATAACGGTTGGTTCCCTGAGTGCCCGGGCCGGTACACCTGTAGGACATTTCGCCACCAATGATGTGCATGGCAAACAAGGCGTTTGGAACCAAAATCCACAACAAGGCCAGAAAACGGAGGTTTTTACGGAAGCGTATGCTCATGTTTTGTATTTATTTGATGGCGTGAAGGTACTGACTATCTTTGCCTCAAGCAAAAGTCGTTTCCCCTCGTTTAAACTTTGGAGCGCCATTGCGCTTAAAAAATCGGAATTTCGCCGAATCATTCATCGACTTGTTTTTCAAACGTATTTTTAATTTCATTTGTTGGCCATGTTCCTGCTAAGAGACGACATATCTGAGATTGCCCGCATCCTGGAAACCGGCGGCATTATTTGTTACCCCACCGACACCATCTGGGGCATTGGATGCGATTCTGCCAACGAAGAAGCCGTACGACGCATCAGCGAGCTCAAAGGCAACCAGCCGGAACGCGGTTATGTATTGTTGGTTTCCGACATCGACATGCTCAAACGTTTCGTACCCCGCGTTCATCCGCGTCTCGAAACCCTGCTTTCTTTCCATTCCCGCCCGCTTACCATCATTTACGACAAAAGCACCAACCTTGCTGCAGCCGTAAAAGCTCCCGACGGTTCGGTGGCCATTCGGGTTGTTCAGGACGAGTTTTGCAAAGAACTCATCACCGCCTTCGGCCGACCAATCGTGAGCACCTCAGCCAACGTGGGTGGACAACCCTGGCCACCAACATACGGCGCCATCAGCAGTGAAATTCTGGGTGGAGTGGATTATGTGGTAAAATACAGGCAGGACGACCGCGAGCCAGGTGAACCTTCTTCCATTGCTAAATTGGACCGTCACCAGGAGCTGGAGTTCATCCGCGAATAATCTCTTAAGTTCCACAATTCAAGTGGCGCATTGTTCACTGCACTTAACAGCGACATGCCCTGTTTCGTTTTGATCATCGCAAGTGCGCGCACAGGTCCGGATAAAACCAAGCCGCTGCGTTTGCCTGTCTCGGCATGCCAATTTTTTTGTTTGTCCAAAACAAGCAAAACACCTCGTGAAGCGAGGTAAATACCCGTTTCCGGTTTGCAACGCTCGTCGTTTCCTCCAAGGATCAAAACCTTTTGACCATTTAAGGTGGTTGACGTTATGTCAAAAACCGGACTGATTTGCGCTTCTGCCGGCAGGTCCTGTTTTTCAAAGTTGTTGTTGCCACGGTTCCAGAATACAGCACTTTGGAGCACAACAGCTTTTTTGTGAATGGCATTTTGCCTTTGCTCTACCGTTAGAACATCATTGATGCCCTGACCGCCGTAGTTTTTAAATTGGAGGAAACGTTTTTTAAAAACCGGTATTTGTTTCACCAAATCGTTGCGTTGAACCACAGGATAGGCACGGTCGCCCCAAAACTGGCAAAGTATGGCCTCTTGTTGCCCGTTTTGATCGAAATCATCCACATAAAGTTCCATGGGTGTGTTTTCTCCTGCTTTGAACCGGCTGTTCAGACCGTGGTTCCCGGCAACAATGTCCGTTTTGCCATCGCCATCAAGATCGTCGAGCAACAGGCAGTTCCACCAACCTTCCGTTCCTGTTAATCCCTGGCTGTTTGGAGCATTCAAGAGCCTGCCTTTTTCATTGGTCAGTACCCGCACAGGTTCCCATTCTCCACACATCACGAGGTCGGGGTCGCCGTCGCCGTCCATGTCGGCCCATGCTGCATCGCTCACCGATGTGGCGGTTTTAAGTCCCGGATGTTTGCTGATGGCGGGTGTAAACCGACCTTTGCCATCGTTTTCAAGGATGAACGATTGGGTTGGCTGTCCGTAATGCCCGGGCACCAAACTCATGCCCACAAATAGATCAAGGTCGCCGTCGCCGTCAACATCGGCTGCACGTGCGCACGAGGTTACAAATGGTTTTCCTGAAGGCAGGGCATCGGCATTGCGTGTAAACCGACCTTTACCGCTGTTGATGTACAACCTGTCCTGAAGCGACGTTTCCCCCGGTTCGTTTTCATGACTTCCGCTGCCCACGTAAAGGTCGGGATCGCCGTCGCCGTCGGCATCGAAAAACACGGCTGCAACATCTTCTGCGCCACGGTCTTTTTCAAAGCCTGCCTGCGGCAAAAGGGCAAAGTCTCCTTGGTTGTTTTGCAGGAACAAAGCGCCACTTTGTCCGGCCGCACCTCCGGCAAAAAAATCGTCGAGACCATCGCCGTTCACATCGGCAACAGCGAGACAAGGACCATCAGCCGAATACATGCGAAACAAAAGCGCTTCACGGTCAAAATCACTGTAAGCGGATTCCCGGTGTTTGAAGTTGGGTTGTTTTGCAGGTTTGACAAAGCATGGTTTCGCGGCCGAAGGTTTGGGAATGGTGTTTTCGTAAGCGTCCTTTAAGTTGATTTTCAGATGGTTGTCTGCGGGTAGTTCGAATTTTTCCAAAATTTTTCCGGAAGAAAAAACCACGCGGAGCGTATCGATTTTTTCGGTTTTCCCCAGTCCAAAATGCAGCACGGCGCCCACACAGGATTCAAACCCACGCATGGGGGCCAGTTCCTGAAATTGTTTCAAACCTCCGGCGATCACTTCCACCTTGGCACCCATGCCTTCGTTGCCGGCAAAACTTATTTGAATCCAGTGGGCGTTCGAAGCGGTTTTTTTTCCGGAAACCGTTTCGTTGCGGTACACAAAACAAGGCAGGTCGAGGTTGTTCACCACCAGGTCGAGGTCGCCGTCGTTGTCGAGGTCGGCATAAGCTGAGCCGTTGGAAAAGGAAGGTTGGTCGAGCCCCCATTCAGAGGCAACATTTAGGAAAGAAGGAGGACTGCCCGCCACGGTTGTCTGGTTTTTGAACAAGTAATTGGGCATTGGTTGGGAGGGTATGGCATCAATGAGTTTGCGTATGCCTTCGCCCGGATTATCCTCGAGTATTTTACCTACAACGGCCGGATCGGAGTAGAAATTTAGGTAATCGAGGTCGAGCAGGTCTTTGCCTATGCCGTTGGCAACGAAAACATCTTTCCAGCCGTCGTTGTCGAAGTCGGCTGCCAGAGCACCCCAGCTCCAGTCTGTCGCCCATACACCTGCCATTCGTCCCACTTCTGAAAAGGTTCCGTCGCCGTTGTTCAGGTGCAGCATGTTTCTGCCGAACTGTCGATGGTACCCGGCATCCAGGGCCAGGTTGTAGGTATTCCAGCTGTCGAAGGCCGTTTTGGTTTGGTAACGGACGGGGTCTTCGGGCGTCATTTCGGTCACGAAGATGTCGGGCCATCCGTCGTTGTTCACGTCGGCCATGTCGGCGCCCATGGAACCTTTGCTGATTTCAGGCATGGCTTTTTCCAGCACTTCTTCAAAAGACCCGTTACCGAGGTTGCGGTAGAGGTAATCGCGCTCAAAAAAGTCGTTGGAAATGAACAAATCGGGCCATCCGTCGCGGTCGTAATCGCCCACGGTTACCCCGAGCCCGAAGCCGATGGCTGAGCTGTAAATGCCTGCTTCGCGGGTTACATCGGTAAACACAGTCCCGGGGGAGCTTTTTTCACCACCGTTGCGCAGCATTCTGTTGCCGCCGTTGGGGTCGGGCGTGGTACGCTGGCCAGGACGCAGGTCGTAACCACCTACGCTGCGCAGGGAGTTGTTGAGCAGGTAGCAGTCGAGGTCGCCGTCGAGGTCGTAATCAAAAAAAGCGGCGTGGGTGCTCAGACCGGTGTAGTCGAGACCGTACGATTTGGACAGTTCGGTAAACGTAGGTACGCCGTTGTTTTGGTTTGCGTCGCCGTTGTTGATGAACAGTTCGTTGTGGCGACGCAGGGTTCCTGGCGGACCAGATTTGCACAAATAAATATCCAGCCAGCCGTCGTTGTTTATGTCGGCGAGTGCGACGCCTGCGGTCCAGGAGGTGGACAACCCGAGCCCGCTTTTTTGTGTGATGTTGTCAAAACGCAGATCGCCTTTGTTGAGGTACAGTTGGTTGGGAACCAGGTTGCCACAGAAAAAAACGTCTGGCACTCCGTCGTTGTTGACGTCGCCGATGCCTACGCCGCCGCCGTTGTAAAAATTGCGGAAAAGGTAGCAATTGACCGAATCGGTGTAGGGGGCCATGTTGGCAAAATCGATGCCTGTTTGGGCGGCATCGAGCAGGGTAAAACGTTTGGCTGGCGCTTGCGGATTGTTTTGCCGGCAGGCGGTGATGCCCAGTAGGGTAGGCAAAAAAAACAGCAGCAAATACCGAAACACGACGTGGTTCATGAGTTGGGTTGTTCCCAGATCGGACGGTTGCCGCTGGGTTTGTCGATAATGGGTTTTTCAGGTGCTTTTCTGGTAAGGTCTTTGATTTCGACCCGCACATTTTTTTCGTTTTGGACGATGGCCATGATGTGTCTGTTGCCGTTAACTTTCACCCATATTTTTTTGCCTTCCGGGCTGGTGAGCTCCATAAATCCGGGACCATACCAGCGTTCGAGCAGATTGAGGACATCGGGCATAAGTTTTTCGCCGAAAAGCACTTTGTTCCAGGGCGCCCAGGACTGGTAATAAAAAACCACACCCATCAGGTAAATCTGGTCTTTGTCGTCGAAAGCCGGGTAAAAATTCATGTCAATGGGATGCTTGTAATCGTTGATGACGAGCAGCACCGTGTTGTTTTCCGGACCGTTGGTAACGAGGCCTTGCTGGTTGAGTTGCAAACAATGACGGTAAAAATCATTGCGTTGCATACCGAAATGCATGTCGAGGAAAATGGAGTCGTTGCGTACGCCGCTGGCAAGTTCACGCCGCACCATTTTGTCGTAATCGCTGCGGCAGGCGGCTGTAAAAAACGCGACGAGCGCAAAGATAAAAAGTAGTTTTTTCATGGTGGTGAAGATACTTAGTCCGACAAAGAAAAAGATCTGCTGAAGCAAATCTTTAAAATCCTGCTAATGCCGCGAAACTGTATGTTATTCACTGGACGCGGCATTGGTGCCCTTGTGAAAAACTCTGGACAAGTTATGATCAAAATAATGAGCCATCCCGGTTTCCCGGAATGGCTCATGTAAGGTAACCTTTAAAAACTCATCATCAATAACCGGGGTTCTGATCGAGGTTCGGGTTAACGTTGATTTGGCTGAGGGGAATAGGCCACAGTTCGTCGGTCGGAGAAGATCCGAGCATAAACCCATAAGGCTGACCAAATACACCGAAGCGGATCATGTCCTGACGGCGTACGCCTTCATAGAACATTTCGCGTCCGCGCTCGTCGAGAAGCGCAGCTGGCGTAAGGGTTGCCAGAGGCTGGTCGGGTTCGTAGGAGCGGTTGCGCACTTGGTTTACGTAAATAAGTGCGTTCGGATCGCCGTTGTTCAGGCGCCACAGACACTCTGCTTTCATCAGCAGCACGTCGGAGTAGCGGAAGATCGGCATGTCGTTGCTCAAGTTGGCGGTTGCACCGGTTTTGAACTCATATTTGCCAATACGTACACCTGACTGGCGCAAAGCGCCGGGGCGGAGTTCATTGATTTCGGGTGTGAAATTAACCTGCGGGCCATCGGGGTCCGAAGCTTCAACACCACTGTCGTTAATGGGGGTTACACCGTCTGCAGCAAACTGTGGACCTACGATGAAGTTGCCTTTGCGGGCGTCGGCGTCGTCGTGTTTTTCGTAAAATTCCTGAAGCGAGCAATAGCCGTTCCAAGGTTGTTCGAGTAGGTTGTATGTTGCTTGTGATCCGTAGTGCAAAGTCATTTGGTGCACGTTGAAGCCGCGCGCGAATACTTCATCAAATGGAACAGAGAGGATGAACTCCCTGCTGGTCGAGTTGTTGGTGATGAAGTTGTTGCGATAGGATGTTTCAAGTGCAAACAGGCCGGAGGTTTCAATTTCGTTGCAGGCATCCAAAGCTTTTTGCCACTGTTCTGTGCCGGTGTAAACTTCGGCGTTCAGGTATATTTTGGCCTGAATCATTTTCCCTACATAGTAAGTCATGCGACCGTAGGTGGAAGGATTGTTGGCTTTTTCCAGCAATGGAACTGCTAATTCGAGTTCGGCTACAACGTAGTCATAGACCTGTGCGCGTGGGGTTGTTTCCGGCATAAAATCTTCCGGAACA
>JBBSDH010000157.1:0-10587 GCA_038249605.1 Chitinophagales bacterium
GGCGTGTACAGGGTTTGCCGCGCGGGTGGTATGCCTGGCAGGTGTTGGATGGGAAAGGGAAGCAGGTGGAAGCGGGAAAAATCATTTTGGAATAAAAATCCGTTCTTTAGCTTTTCAATCCGTGTACGAGGCTCAAAAAAGAACACGGATGACACGAATGAAACGGATAAAAAACGGATTTTTATTTCGCCAACAGCCAGTCCCTTTTATTCAAAAAATCCGTTTTTTATCCGTTTGATCCGTGTCATCCGTGTTCCCTTTTGGGCCTCGTAAAAGAACGTGCATGCAAGCAACGCGGATTTAAACGGATTTTGATGTCGCCAAAATTGTTCACCGTATCAACCCTCCTGCTCTTCGCCCTGCGCTTCCTGCACTTCGGGCCGGAGATCGACGCACCGCACGACTGGCGGCAGAGCGACACAGCATGGTACATCCTCGATTTTTTCCGCAACGGCATCAATCTTTTGCACCCGGCAGTGTGCTGGATGGGCGCTTCCGATACGGTGGCCCTGGAGTTTCCGCTGCCTGAAGCCATGGTGGCGATGGTTTGGCAACTTTTCGGCGAATCCATGCCGGTGGCATTTTGTGTTTCCCATGCTTTGGTATGCCTAAAAGCTACAGGCCGTGATGTTTGTGCTGCGTACTGGAAGCTTGTACCTGTTCGCCATCATTCCGTTCTGGCTTTGGCAGGGACACGCACACCTCATCAACAGTGCGGCGCAAGACCTTGACTACATCGCCCATAACCGGAAAATGATCAACAACGGTCATTGGTATTTCGGGACGCTGGAACAACGCGTGTCGACCTACCACTGGAAAGTCTTGCTGCAACGCGGCGTGTTCGACGTCGCGGGTGTGGCCGGTGTTTCCATTGGATGGAGCGATGCAGCATGTGTATTTGTACAAGTTGAGTGATTTGTAGTTCGGTTGCGTTTTTCACCACAGAGTTACACGAAGTTTCACAAAGGAAGCACAGAGTTGCACTCACGTGGGAGCAACTCTGTGCTTCCTTTGTGAAACTCTGTGTCAATCTGTGGTGAAATGCGCAGCCAAACTCAACTGAAAACCATACTACAAATCCCAAAATCCTGATTTATATTTGTGGTGTACTACTTACACCAAGCCTCTATCGTGTGGCCTGGTCATCCACAATTACCCTTGTCATGTTTCGCTTCATTTCACTCCTTTCGTTGTGCTTTTGCACCGCCATGCTCACCGCCCAGGTGACCTGCGAACCTGTTTTCCCCACTGTCGACGACGACATAACCATCTTTTTCAACGCCGCCCAGGGCAACGCCGCTTTGGCGGATTTTGCCGGTCCTGTGTACGCCCACATGGGTGTGATCACCAACCAGAGCACAGGTCCTTCCGACTGGAAGCACGTGACCACCACCTGGGGCATCGCCGACGCCGTGGGCCTCATGACTTTCGAGGCACCCAACATTTGGAAAAAAAGCTTCAACATCCGCACGTTTTTCAACATCCCTCAAAACGAAACCGTGCTGCAAATGGCCTTCGTTTTCCGAAACGCATCGGGAAGCATCGTGGGCAGAGCCGCCGGTGGAGGTGACATCTATTACGATGTTTATCCCGACAACGTACCCCTGCAAACGTTGTTCATACTTCCCTCCCAAAGTTTGCTGGAAGCATCCATCGGGCAAAACATACCTGTTCAGGGTTCCGCTTCCGCGCCCGCAAGTCTGAAGCTGCTCGACAACGGTGTACAAACAGCAACCGCCAACGGCACAAGCCTGCAAACCGGTCTGACCGCCACTTCAGGACTGCACCGCATCGACTTCATTGCCACCACCGCCAACGCTGCCGATACCAGCACTTTCCACTATTTCGTGCCCGGAAGCACCGTGACCGAAAATCCGCCGGGAGGATCGGAATGGGGCATCACGCGCCTGAGCAACACCAGCCTGCGCCTCGTGCTTTACGCACCCTTCAAATCGAACGTGTACGCCATCGGCGACTTCTCCGACTGGCTGCCCAATCCAGCCTACCAGATGAAACGCGGCACCGACAACGCCACGTATTGGATCGAACTTGCCAACCTCCCCGCCAACGAAATCCTGCGTTTCCAATACCTCGTGGACGGATCCCTGCGCATCGCCGACCCGTTCAGTAAGCTGGTGCTCGACCAGGGCAACGATCCCTTCATTCCCACAAGCACCTACCCCAACTTGCCGCCCTACCCTGCCGGTGAAACAGCAGGACTCGTAACCGCCGTACCACCCGCCGCGCCACCGTTCAACTGGCAAGCGAACAATTATACGCGTCCGAAAAAAACCGACCTCGTAGTGTACGAACTGCTGCTGCGCGACTTCCTTGCCGCGCACGATTACAACGCCCTCGTGGACACGCTCGACTACCTCGAGCGCCTGGGTGTGACGTCCATCGAGCTGATGCCGATCAATGAATTCGACGGCAACATTTCCTGGGGTTACAACGACGCTTTCCACATGGCCATCGACAAATACTACGGCACGGCGGATGACCTGAAACGCCTCGTGGATGAGTGTCACAAACGCGACATCGCTGTGATTCTGGACGTGGTGTACAACCACATTACCGGCACCAGTCCGCTGGCACAACTTTACTGGAACAGCAGCACCAACCAGCCCGCTGCCAACAATCCCTGGCTGAACGTGACGCCAAAACACGATTTCAACGTGTTCAACGACTTCAACCACGAAAGTCAGGCCACCAGATCGTACGTTAAGAATTGTCTGGAATACTGGATTGAAGAGTTCAAAATCGACGGTTACCGTTTCGACCTTTCCAAAGGATTTACCCAAACCAACACCCTCGGCAACACGAACGCCTGGGGGCAATACGACGCTTCGCGTGTGGCCATTTTGAAAGATTATGCCGACTTCATTTGGGACATCGATCCCTCATTTTACGTCATACTGGAACATTTCGCCGACAACAACGAAGAAAAAGAACTCGCCGATTACGGCATGATGGTGTGGGGAAAAATGTGGGGTGAATACAAAAACCTCGGACTGGGTTTCAATACCTTCGTACAAAACACCACCCTCAACTGGGTATCGTACCAGGCCCGCGGCTGGAACAATCCGCACCTCATCGGTTACATGGAAAGCCACGATGAGGACCGCATCGCCTTCGAAATGCGCACTTATGGCAACAGTACCGTTGCGGGTTACGATGTAAAAAGCATGCCCATCGGTATGCGCCGCTTGGAAATGCTCAACAACCTGCTTTTCACCGTACCGGGCCCGAAAATGCTGTGGCAATTCGGCGAAGTGGGTTACGATTTCCACATCAACCTGTGCGAAAACGGTTCGGTGAATATGGGTTGCCGCACGTCGCCCAAACCCATTCGTTGGGATTATTACGACGACCCCAACCGCCGTAGATTGTACGACGTGACGGCTGCGCTGCTGCACCTTCGCAAAAATCTGGAAGTGTTTGAAACGTCCGATTACACGGTACACACCGGCGGTGGCGCCATCCGACAAAACCGTTTACACGACTCGGTCACAGGGCAACGCGCCCTGGTTTTGGCCAACGTGAACACGGCGGATGCCAGTGTAAGCGTCGATTTCCCCGAATCGGGTTGGTGGTATGAGTACTACACGGGCGACAGTTTGCAGGCTGCAACCGGCACGCCCCAGCCCTTTACGCTCGCCCCTGGAGAATACCGCATTTACCTGAACCAATACGTCGCCCTGCCGCCCGGACTCAACCCCACGCCCACGCGCGAAGCTTTTGCCGCCGTGAGTGATGTTACCTTGTTCCCCAATCCGGCATCTGAAACCAGTACTTTGTCGTTCGTTTTGGAAGAAAGCACCGACATCCAACTGGAAGTGCTGGACATCAACGGCCGCCGCGTAAGCTTTTTCCAAACTGGCGAACTGCCCGCCGGCGAGCACCAAGTGACCATACCATCCGCTAACTTCGCACCCGGCTTCTACTTCGTTCGTTTGAGCGACGCGGCTGGAAGGGGAAGTAAAACGATGAAATTAATTAAAGATTAAATTGGATAGCGTGAAATCAAGAAAACGGTTGAATCCCGACTTTGATCGGGACAGCCGTCGTTCCGTCCGCCCGACTTAAGCGCGGACGTCACCATACCGGGCGAATGCGCAACGTCGCGTTCGCCCTTTTGAATGCGGAATGCGGAATGCAGAATGCAGAATGCGGACTTGTCCCGAGTATGCGAGGGAACTGGAATGCAGAATGCGGACTTGTCCCGAGTATGCGAGGGAACTGGAATGCAGAATGCGGACTTGTCCCGAGTAAGCGAGGGAACTGGAATGCAGAATAAAAAAAACCACGTATTTGTAAATACACGATCCCATCAAAAATATTCCGAATTCCGAATTCCGAATTCCGCATTCAAAACTTCTTTGGATCACGCCTGGTTTCCCTGGAAGCGACGACGAGCACAATTGTCTGCCTACGCTGCAGCTGCTGGCTTTGGCGTTGCAAAAACGCGGCGTACAGTTAAAAATCATAGCCCTCGGTTACCCGCACCACACACGGCCTTACTCTTGGCACGGCATGCCTGTGCGATCGTGCGACGGTCGTTATGCGCATTTTATGCGGTTCTGGAATTGGCGGCGGGCGGGGGGGTATGCGGAGGCGTGGCACCAGGAAAAACCCTTCGATGCGGTGCACAGTTTTTGGCTCGGTCCAGCATGGGTGCGGGGGAAAAAGCTGGCAAAAAGGTGGGGCGTACCGCATGTTTGTACGCTGATGGGACAAGACATTTTACCCTCCAACCGTTACCTGAAATTTCTGAAAACCGGCGACGAAATGGCGTTAACGGCCGTTTCCCATTTCCAAAAAGACCTTTTTTTCCAAAAAACCGGCATAACGGCGGGCCATGTGGTACCATGGGGCATTGATGCGCCGGAGCCGATGCCTGGAAGCGCCCGCGACATTGACGTGATCGGCGCGGGATCGCTCATAGGTTTGAAAAACTGGGATTTGTGGCTGGAAACGGTGGCGCTTGTTTCCCAAAAGCACCCGGATTTAAAAGCCGTGCTTTGTGGCGACGGATCGGAAAAAACAAGGCTGAAAAACAAAGCCGCAGCGTTGGGTTTGAACATGACCTTTGCGGGCGAGCTGCCCCGTCCGGAAGTGCTGGCCCTCATGCGCCGTAGTAAAGTCTTTTTACACACCAGCACCTACGAATCGTTCGGTTTTGTACTCGTCGAAGCGGCCGCACACGGTTGCAGACTGGTGAGCACACCCGTAGGCATTGCACCGGAAATGGCGGATTGTGGTGAAACAGCGCAGGAACTTGCCGCCCTTGTCTTCCGGCAGGGAACTCCGCAGGGAACCATAAGAACCATGGAGGACGTGGTTGGCGATTATTTGCAATTGTACGGGAACTCGTGAAGGTCAATTCCAGTTGGTTAATTTAGACAAAAAGAATCCCTCGTTCCTCGGGACGAGTCCTAAAATCCTGATCCATTATGAACTTCACCCTACGCCCCATCCAACGCACCGACCTCGACAGTCTCTTGCACCATGCCAACAATCCCAACATTGCGGGCATGCTCACCAACCGTTTTCCGTACCCGTACACGCGGGCGGACGGTGAAAAATTCATCGAATTTGTGCAAGCCGCCAAGCCCAACACGAGTTTGGCCATCGACATCGACGGCAACATGGTGGGCGCCATTGGCGTGCACCAGCAAATGGACGTGCGCTGTAAAAACGCAGAAATGGGCTACTGGCTCACAGAGCCGTTTTGGGGCAAAGGCATCATGACCCGAGCGGTGGTGCAAATGCTCGATTACGGTTTTCAAAATTTCGACATCACCCGCATTTACGCCTGCGTGTTTGAAGGCAACGAAGGATCTAAAAAGGTGCTGCTGAAGGCCGGATTTGAGTTTGAAGGTCATTTCTCCAAAACCATTTGGAAAAACGGGGTGGCGCTGGATGAGACGGTGTATGGATATAGGGTTCCTGCGACATAGACTGAGATGTCACCTCCTCGTGCCTCGGAGATGTCACCTCACCGCACGGGTCCGAACATGAGCTTGATGAAATGCTTGCAAATGTGCAATTTTGCAATTTGCTAAACTACTTTCCCATGCCTTTGCTACCACCGCTTTCTCCCGACCACAACGACGAAGTTGCCGAAATGGCGCGTTTTTTCAATGAAACGCTCGGTTTTTGCCCCAACAGTGTGCTCACCATGCAACGCCGTCCTGCCATAGCCAAAGCCTTCATCGCGCTCAACATGGCCGTGATGGAAAACCACGGCCGCGTAACGAGCGACCTCAAACGCCTCATTGGGTACGTGGCCAGCAACACCGCTGGTTGCCAATATTGTCAGGCACACACCATACGCGCCGCCGAACGTTACGGCGCTTCGGAGGAAAAAATGATGAACATTTGTCGGTACCAAACCCACCCCGCGTTCAACGATGCCGAACGCGCGGCCCTCTATTTGGCCCACGCCGCCTCCACGGTGCCCAACAGTGTGGACGAGGCTTTGAACGAACGTGTACGCGCCTATTGGGACGAAGGTGAAATCGTGGAAATCCTCGGCGTCATCAGCCTTTTCGGTTACCTCAACCGCTGGAACGACAGCATGGGCACACCGCTGGAATGGCCCGCCACGGAAAGCGGCAAGCAATGGCTGGGCGACGAAGGCTGGACAGGCGGTAAGCACATTTCCTAAAAACGCAAATTGATGAACTACTACACAGTTTTCACCCAGGAAGCCCTGCAAGCAGGCCGGATGAATCTAAAGTACATACCCTTAGGCATACTTTACCTTGGTGGTTTATCCGTGCCTTTTTTCATGTTCAAAGGATACTTTTCCCAGGAACCCGGGTGGGATGCATTTGCACTGTTCGACAACCCTTTGCTGCTTATTGTATTTCCTTTGGCCGGACTTGTCCTTTCGTTCGTTTGGCGCAGTTTCCACAGTGCTGCCTGGAAAATATGGGCTTTGGAAAACGTTCAGGACATCCACCGATTGTATAAACTTGCCAAGGGCGAAGGCATGATTTTCGAACGCGATAGCTGGATGAACAAGCTGGAATACCGAAGTTACGACCAAAAATACCGGCTTGAAGAACTTGAAAAACGCCTCGATGCAAACAGGCAAATGGAAATTGCCGGGACCATCAATACTGCAGGTGAACAAGCCATACCGTATTCAACCACCATCCCATTCATTCAGGCATTTGCGATCTTAGGTTTTTTGACCGCCATTTTTGTTGCGAACCCGGGCAAGGGATCCATTCCCATACCCTTCTACATCATTCCGCTTATCATGGTCGGTTTTATACTGTTTCGTTGGTGGCCGCGTGCTTACAAACCGGCGCCTCTGCGTTTCAACAACAAAGAACTCATGGTGACCGACCATCCGCCTGTGGCCTGGACCAGCATAACCGACCTCCGGATCGAAAACCGCCAACAAGGCAAATCCAGAACATCTTACCTTGTAGTGGAAACCATCGGCTCCGGCACCCTCGAACTCAACATCGGTGAATTGAAAGGTTCTGCCAATGCAATTGAAGATACCTTGTACCAATATTGGGCTTTGGCCAAAAAAGCATCCAACCAATCATGAACCGTTTCCTTTTTTTGCTTTGCCTCACCACCACCTTTGCGGCAAACACCCGCGCTCAGTCTCCCGCGTTCACCCTCGACGACACCCTGCGCGGCAGCATCACCCCGCAACGGGCGTGGTTCGACCTTACGTATTACGACCTGCGTGTGCAGGTGAACCCCGCCGACAGCAGCATTGCGGGCAGCAATGCCATCCATTACCGCGTGCTCGAATCTTACGATGTGATGCAGGTGGACCTTCAGCCGCCGCTGGTGATGGAAAAAGTGGAGCAGGACGGCAGGTCGCTCGATTTTGAAAAAAAAGGCGCCAATGCGTATTTTGTACATTTGGAAAAACCGCAGATAAAAGGAGCGCTCGAATCGGTTTTGGTGACGTATTCGGGCAAACCCCAAGTGGCGAAAAACGCACCTTGGGACGGTGGTTTCAGTTGGAGCACCGACGACACCGGAAAACCTTTCGTCGCCACTTCCTGTCAGGGACTCGGCGCCAGCGTGTGGTGGCCCTGCAAAGACCACATGTACGACGAGCCCGATTCACAATCCATTTCTGTGCGGGTACCCAACGGGCTTATGGATGTTTCCAATGGCCGTTTGCGCCGCATCATTGAGCACAACGACGGTTCCAGAACTTTCGAATGGTTTGTTTCCAACCCCATCAACAACTACGGCATCAACGTGAACATCGCCGATTATGCGCATTTTTCCGACCTATTTAAAGGAGAAAAAGGCGATTTGACGCTTGATTATTACGTTTTGCCCGCCAATCTGGAAAAAGCCAAAAAGCATTTCCAGCAGGTCAAACCCATGCTGCTGGCTTTTGAACATTGGTTCGGACCATACCCATTTTACGAAGACGGCTACAAACTCGTGGAAGTGCCTTACCTCGGCATGGAACACCAAAGCTCCGTGACCTACGGCAACAAGTACCTCAACGGTTACCTCGGCAGAGACCTTTCGGATACCGGCTGGGGCCTCAAATGGGATTTCATCATCATCCATGAATCGGGGCACGAGTGGTTTGCCAACAACATCACTTACCGCGACGTGGCCGACATGTGGGTGCACGAAAGTTTCACCAACTACAGCGAAAACCTGTTTGTAGAATACCATTACGGTAAAAAAGCCGGCGCCGAATACGTGATCGGCTGCCGCAACCTTATCCAAAACAGAAGGCCCATCATCGGCGTGTACGGCGTGAACCGGGAAGGCTCGGGCGACATGTATTACAAAGGCGGCAACATGCTGCACACCATCCGCCAGGTGGTAAACGACGACAAACTTTGGCGCGACATCCTGCGCGGGCTCAACCAGGAATTTTACCACCAAACCGTGGATGGCGCTCAGGTAGAAGCTTACATGATTGAAAAATCGGGCAAAAAATTAGACAAAATTTTCGACCAGTACCTGCGCGACACCCGTATCCCCGAACTGGAAGTGAAACTCGAAAAAGGCGTTTTTTCGTACCGCTGGACCAATTGCGTACCCGGCTTCGATATGCCGGTTCAGGCTACGATTACCAAAGACAAATTCGCCTGGATCAAACCAACAACGGAATGGCAAACGATGAAGTGTTCATTGAAAAAAATGGAGCAGTTTAAGGTGGATGAAGATTTTTATGTGGAGGTGAATAAGTTGTGAGTGTTTGTATATTTTTTGTTTAAAAAATAAATTTAATTAAAACAAATTGTATATTTATGGCTCTAAATTAAGTTACTATGGCAAACATCAAATTATTTGAAGAGAAGCTGGTGCGTTCGGTTTGGATTGAAGAAGAACAGCAGTGGTATTTCTCTACTCAAGACGTTGTAGAAATATTATCAGAATCAATCAACATTAAAGACTATGTAAAAAAGCTACGTAAAAGGGATCCAAATCTTGATGCCAACTGGGGGACAATTTGTCCCCTGGTTGAAATGGTTGCTGCTGACGGAAGAAAAAGGAAAATTCAGGCAGCAAATGTTAAAAACTTGCTTCGCATTATCCAATCCATCCCATCTCCCAAAGCAGAACCTTTTAAACAATGGTTAGCGCAAGTCGGCTACGAGCGTATTCAGGAAATTGAAAATCCCGAATTGGCAGCACAACGCACCCGAGAGTTGTACAAGCAAAAAGGATATCCAGATGAATGGATTGAAAAACGCATGCGCAGCATTGCTATTCGAGAGGAGCTTACCGATGAATGGCATAAGCATGGTGTTAAGGAGCAAAAAGAATATTCCATACTAACGTCTGAAATTGCCAAAGCAACTTTTGGCCTGACGCCATCTGCACACAAGGCTTTGAAACAGCTCAAGTCCCAAAACCTGCGCGATCACATGACCGATTTGGAACTTATTTTTTCCATGCTTGGAGAAGCCTCTACAACGGAAATAGTCAAAACCAACGATCCTCAAGGTTTTGAACAAAATAAAACCGTTGCAAAACAAGGCGGAAAAATTGCGGGTGATGCGCGCAAAGCATTGGAGAAAAAGACAAATAAAAAGATCGCAAGTGCTTCAAATTTCCTTGATGAAGGTCCCAAAAAACTGAAAAAAGGCTAATCACTTGCGACCAGCGACTGACGACTTACGACTACCATCAAATTCGGAACCCAACACAACCACGCCACAATCCGGTACGCATCTTCAAACGGCAACCCAAACCCGCCGATCAGCACTGGCATCCACAAACGCAGGGTCACTTCCTACGCGTTTCGTTCGTTTCTGAGCAAATAACTCAAATGTTAAATTTTCAAAAATTCTGCATTATACTTTTTTAATATTGATAGTTATTCTTAGCTTTGTCAACACTGTATGGACAAGGGCCCTGTCCTCTCGGTATCAACAACCTTTTTTCTTCAATCCAACTACACATTCAATGAAAACATTCCAATTAAATCGAAAGGTGGCACATTTATTGTCACACACACACACACACACTTGTAATTGTATTGTTATTACTAATGACAACAAGTGTATTGAAAGCTCAAGCCGGTGAACTCTCCTTTGGAACCATCAGTACCAATTCAACGACAGGGTA
>JBBSDH010000158.1:0-10365 GCA_038249605.1 Chitinophagales bacterium
CCCCCACAACACCCCCCCCCCCCCCCTTCATTTCTTATAAACAACCTCAACCCACCACACCAAACTTTAAACTTAAAACTTTAAACTTTAAACTTTAAACTTTAAACTCCAAACTTTAAACTCCAAACTTTAAAAAAGCTTACCCGTTTGCGTAGGAGGAACTGCGCCGATGTGCCGGTAGGCTTTTTCGGTGGCGATGCGGCCGCGTGGGCTGCGTTGCAGGAAACCTTCCATGATGAGGAATGGTTCGTGTACTTCTTCGATCGTACCGGCTTCTTCGCCCACGGCGGTAGCGATGGTTGTGATGCCTACGGGGCCTCCTTTGAATTTGTGGATGATGGTGTTCAGGATACGGTTGTCCATATCGTCGAGACCGTGTTCATCGACATCGAGGGCGGCGAGGCCGTATTTGGCGATTTCGACACCTACCGTACCATCGCCTTTGATTTGGGCAAAATCGCGGATACGTCTGAGCAAGGCGTTGGCGATGCGCGGTGTTCCGCGGCTTCTACGGGCGATTTCGTGTGCGCCTTCGTTGCTGATTAGCACCTCCAGAATACCTGCAGAACGGTGAAGGATGTGTTCGAGTGTGGGAACATCGTAATAATCGAGGTGGCAGTTGATGCCGAATCGTGCGCGCAGGGGCGACGTGAGCAGGCCCATGCGCGTGGTCGCGCCTACGAGGGTAAAAGGATTGAGATTGATTTGAATGCTGCGCGCATTGGGACCCGAATCGATCATGATGTCGATGCGGTAGTCTTCCATGGCAGAATAGAGGTATTCTTCCACGACAGTATTCAGCCGGTGTATTTCATCTATGAACAAAACATCGCCAGCATCGAGGTTGGTGAGTAGGCCGGCCAGATCGCCCGGTTTTTCGAGCACAGGCCCTGAAGTCATGCGCATCGTACTGTCCAGTTCCTGGGCAATGATGTGGGAAAGGGTTGTTTTGCCCAAACCGGGAGGCCCGTGCAGAAGTACGTGGTCGAGTGCATCGCCGCGTTGTTTTGCCGCCTGTATGAAAATTTGCAGGTTGTCGACAATTTTCTGTTGACCGCTGAATTCATTCAACAGTTTGGGGCGCAGCGCTTTTTCAAGCATCTTGTCTTCCCCTGCGGGTTCGTTGGCGAGTTCTTTGCTGATGGTTTTTTTGTTTAGATGTTTCTTTGTTGCAAAATTGACATATTTTGTTTTGAAAGCCAAAATGTTTTTTCAAACCGGTGAATATTTCTCATTTTTGCCCCATGCATTTGATTTTTTCCATTCAACCTGACATTTACATTGGAGGGTTGCGCATAGCTGAGCCTGTCATTTCACTTACCGGCTTGATCATTGGAGCTGTTTCGTGGTATGCCTACCTGCGGGTTAGCCGGATCAGCGAGCCATTACCCGAACAACGTATGATGCGTTTGTTTTTTGCATCCATGTCGGCTTCAGCCATCATAGGTGCCTTTTTTGGACATGCCTTTTTGTATATGTTTCCGTTTTATTTCAAATTACCGGGTTGGGTTTTGAGCCTGGTGGCTGCAAGTGCACTGGAGCGTTCATCCATTCTGCGTGTTGGTGAATGGGTTGGTAAAAAAAACAACCGCCTGTTGTTGTCGCTAAACATTTTCAAATGGTTCGTTTTTGTTGGCATCATTGGAACCACCTTGTATTACCCTGTTGCTCAGATTCACATGGCTATTTGCATGCTGATCGGAATGGGGGTGCCGGAAATCTTCCTGTGGAGGCGGTTTAGAGACAATGCCAGCCGTTTGTTGTTGTTGTCGGTTTTGCCAATGCTTTTTGCTGCATTAACCGGCGCTTTTAAACTTAGTCCTTCGATATGGTTCGTGCACGAAGACGTTTCGCACATGTTCATTTGTGTTGGATTATGGATCATGATGCTTGGAGCTGAGCGGATGCGGAAGCATGAGCAACCTGCTATGGTGACGGTAGATTGACAAGGGTAAGGCCAACGGGATAACTTTGAGTCAACAGGGTACAAAAAGCATCAAAAATTTCTGGCGAATGAACGTAATCGGCGCGTTCCAGTTCTACGACGAGCACCGTCAGTTCATTCTGGTTTTTAAAAAAATCGAAATAGGCGTTTTGCAGTTTTTCAAGGTAAGCCTCGGTGATGTATTTTTCCATTGCACGACCACGCTTTTCGATTTGTTCAAGCAAAACATCCACAGGGCGGTGCAGGAAAACCAAAAGATCCGGCTTTGGAAATGAGGCATTGAGCACTTGAAAGAGCCGTTGAAACAACCTGAATTCCGTTTCGCTGAGGTTGTTGCGGGCAAAAAGGGATGTTTTCAGAAAAAAATAGTCGGCAACCGTAAATTTGCTGAACAAATCCGGAGCGGCAAAATGCTCCTGTAGTTGCTTGTGCCTTTCGGTCATGAAAAACAACTCTACCGGGAAGGCGTATCGCTCCGGGTTTTCGTAAAAAAAAGGCAAAAAAGGGTTGTCGGTAAACTGTTCCAGCACTAGATCGCACCCGTAACGGGATGCCAACTTGTGACAAAGGGTGGTTTTGCCCGATCCGATGTTGCCTTCAATGGCGATGAAGCGGTAAGGAATCGTGTTAGGAAACATCGAGCTTCACAACTTCGGAATCGTCATCACACACCATGTAAAGTTCCTCGATGGTTTTTTTCAAAGCCGGATGTTCAAGCTCAGGTGCAATTTCCATCATGGGGATGAGTACAAAAGCACGTTTGGCGATTTCGGCGTGTGGAACGTTGAGGTCTTTGGTGCGAAGGATCCGTTTTCCGTAAAAAAGAATGTCAATGTCGATGACACGTGGACCATATTTTTCCTTGCGTTCGCGGCCAAGCTCGCGTTCCACCTTGTTAAGGGCGGTAAGCAAGTCATTGGGTTCGAGTGAAGTATTGATCATGATGATCTGGTTGTAGAAGCCTTCCTGGTCTTTTTGCCCCCAGGGTTCGGTTTCATACATGTGGGTTTTACGCGCTACTTTGCCTATGGTTTTGTGAATAAGTTCCGTTGCGGCATGGATGTTGACCAAACGGTTTCCTTCATTGCTGCCGAGGCACAGGTAAACGTTGATGTATTTTTTGGGCGTATAAACTTGCTGAGCCATCTATGAAGTTGTGGTGTTTTGCACACCTTAAGTTGCGTTAATTTTTTGCAAAGATAAGCAAGCGCTTCAAGGATAAAATATGACTTTTCAAATAGAAAAGCATATTTTTGCACTTCTAAAAGCACACTTTTGTAAACATTGAAAAAAATGGCGTTTCTCATGAAAAATGTAGGATTCAGCATCCTTGCCGCATTGATTCTTGTAACTGCAGCTTGTAAAAATACCGATGAAAAAATGTCCAACGACATGGCTGCCGAATACGACAGCCAAATCATCAAACTCAAAGGTTTAACCGAAAGGAACCGAGCGATCGCCGAGTACGGAGTGGGTTTGTCGAATGTTCCAGTTGCATTGTACAACGATCCGTCGACCAAAGTACAGGATCTCCACAAAAACCTTTTGATGATTGTGAACAAACACCAGGCAACGGTGGATGCACATTCAGAACTGTTGATGCGCCTGAGCAACATGCAGGAAGATTACAACAACGGTAAAATTACCACCGAAGAAGCCCGTCAGGAGTTGGAAACCATGCGCACCAACCTCGAAGGCGTTGCAAACACGTACGAACGCGTAGATGCTTATTTCACCGAGCAATCTACCCAGTACAATCAAATCGTTGATGCCTGGAAAGCCGGCAACCCACAAGAAGCTGCTGCCATGAACGAAGCAGCAAAAAATCCTGTGAAAAGCGGAAGCATCTCGCCTACTGCCGCCGGTGCTACCGCTCCAACCAACTTCAAGGTGGTGGAGCCTGAGCAGGAACCGAAAAAGAAAAACTAACGGTGCTTTTGCACGGACTTTAAAACAAGAGTCATTCCGAGTTTTTCGGGATGACTCTTGTAGTTTTGGAGATCCATTATCCCACACATCAGCTTAAAAGTCATAAGCAGCGAAAACAACTTCAGGCATGTCTTATTTTTTGATTTTTTTTGCACAGTAAAGCTTCAGCTCCCCACACCTCCCAACCATGAACGCCATGCGTTTGATTTTACTTTTTTTTTGCAGCATCCTGTTTCAAAACATCCACGCACAACCGGAGCCGGCGCATGCTGTCGGCCAACCCAATGTACGGTTGCTGGCTGTTTACGGCGAAGCTTACCTCCATGGTTTGCAATCCCACAACCCCATGTTGTTGCTGCGCTGGCAATACTACCTCGATCACGCTTTTGTCATCATGGAGTGGCCGCAAGAAAAGGGCGATATTCAGACACTTCCCGTAGTACAGATTGAGGATGTAAAAAACGTCAACATTTTGGCACTTGAACAAACCCAACCGTTGTACAGGCAATGGAATAAACCGGTTTTTTTCCGCATAAACGACAGCCATAAAGTACTCATGTACTATTCTGGCAGCTCTTTCAACCGCGATTTTCAAACCTGGCTCCAATCGCGGTAATCCCGCCAAACAAACCGCCAAGCCCCCTTTCGGCATGAAACACATTGTACCCGTCCTGTTTTTTCTATTTTGGTTGCCAGGAGTGTATGCTCAAAACTACACCATGAGCAATGCACCGATTACCGACTGCAACGGTTCCTTTTACGACAGCGGCGGACCAACCAGCAATTACGGCAACAACCAAAACCTGACAACCACCATCTGTGCCGACGGCAATGGCGGTACACACATCCGGTTAACTTTCTCCGGTGTGGATCTTTTGCCCGGTGATGAACTTTGTTTTTACGACGGACCCAACATTTCAGCGCCGCTGCTTGCCTGCGCCGGCGATTTCAACCCGGGCGACCCGTTCGTTGTTCAGGCCACGGCCGTTAATGCAAGTGGTTGCCTTACCGTAACGTTCAATTCAAATGCCACCGGCAATGCGAGCGGTTTCAGTGCCGTCATTTCCTGTGTAGCATCCTGCCAGCAGGTACTGTCCGATTTGGTAAGCACAAACCCGGCTTCTGTTCCGGCCGATACCGGTTGGATCGATATTTGTCCGGGCGAAAGGGTGTTTTTTACCGGCCAGGGCCTTTACCCTCAAAACGGATTTGCTTACAACCAATCGGATTTTACCACCATTTTTGAATGGAGTTTCGGCGATGGCGACATCGCCTACGGTCCTTCCGTTTCCCACCGGTACGATGAACCCGGAGGGTATTTTGTACAACTGTTTTTGAAAGATGTACAGGGCTGCAACAGCACCAACCTCATCAGCCAACGCATCCGGGTGGCGCCCAGACCAACGTTCAACCTTGCTTCCATCATCGATGATGCCTTGTGTGTAGGAGATACCATCCAACTCAGTGCATCCGTGGATACTTTGAATGGACAAAACCTGCTGGTCACCCCCGGCAGTTCCGCCTTCGAAATTGAAGGTACCCGGGCAGATTCCCTGGCGCTCCCCGATGGCACCGGTATACCTTACGAAACATCCATTTATTTTACGGAATTTTCGCCTGGACAGGTACTTACCAACATCAACGACCTTGAGAGCATTTGCGTAAACATGGAGCATTCCTGGATGCGCGATATTGAAATTTCCATCACTTGTCCGAACGGACAAAGCGTCGTTTTGCACAACTTTGGAGGACAAACGGGCTCGCAGGTTTTTCTTGGCATCCCCAACGACGCCGACGGATTCAACCCCATTCCAGGTTCAGGTTTTGATTATTGCTGGACGCCCAACGCCGTCAATCAGACCTGGCTGGTGTATGCCAACACCGTACTGGGAGGTTTCGGCACCTTGCCGTCCGGCGATTACAGCTCCTTTGAGCCCTTGTCGGACTTGGTTGGTTGTCCTTTGAATGGAGAATGGACCATCACCGTTACCGACTTATGGCCCTCTGACAACGGCTTTATTTTTTCCTGGGGTTTGCAATTCAACAATGCACTTTACCCCGATATTGAAGTGTTTTCACCTCAATTTGTGGACTGGACGTGGAGCAACCACCCATCGATTTTTTACTTCAGCGCCGATTCCATTGCTGCTGCGCCGCAAAATGCCGGTACTGCCGCGTACACGTTTACGGTAACAGATGAATTTGGATGCGCCTGGGATACGCTTGTGAATTTTTCTGTTTTGCCCTTTACCCACCCCGATTGTTTTTCTTGCAACGCACAATACGCCGTTTTGTCCGACACTTCGATTTGTGAAGGAGAAGGTGCAACGCTCGACGCTTCTTTTCAGGGCATTACGCCTCAACAGGTTCGGTTTGAGGCTTTTCCCGATTATGCCATCGGAAATGGAAACCATCCGCATGCCAATCCTTACAGCTCCCCCATTGCCGTCAACAGTTTGGGGTACAACCTCTTGAACATACCTGCGGTACAAATTGAGTCTGTCTGCATAGATTTGGAAACAGATTTTAACGCTGACATGAACATTTACCTGCGCTCACCCGACGGGAAGCAGCTTGAGCTAAGTACGGGTAACGGAGGCGCCGGTGACAACTACAAAATCACCTGTTTTACGCCGACTGCACTTACACCCATCATTGGCAGCGCAGCGCCTTTCAACGGTTCATACCTACCTGAAGGCCCTTGGACCAACCTGAACAATGCGGTTGTTGACGGCAACTGGCAATTGCGGGTGTCCGACGGTTTTGGCGTAAACCAGTTTGGCAAACTTAAATGGTGGAGCATCACGTTCAATGTGCCAACCCTCGTAAGCTATACCTGGAGCAACGCTGCCACCCTGAGCTGCGCCAACTGCCCTACTCCCGTGGCAACACCCCTTTCGCCAACAACCTATACCGTGACTGCCATTGATAATTTCAATTGCATCCACAGAGATACGGTTACTGTTGATATCCAAAACTTTTTCCCTGCCCCTAACGGTCTTCTTGCATCCATTCTGGGAGGCGGAATCATGTTATGGACTTGGAACGCTGTCGGAGGAGCCACAGGTTATGAAGTAAGCATCAACGGCGGTCCATGGGAGCCCGCCAACGGCAACCTTGAACATACACTTTCCGGATTGTCGGACGGCGAGGTGGTCAACTTCAATGTCCGCGCCCTTGGAGGCAGCCCGAGCTGTCCGCCTGAAACCGTAAGTGGCCAGCTAACGTACGTCGAGTGCCTGCTTGAGGCAAACGTGGACACCACTTTGCCGGCACTTTGTCCGGGCACGGCTACTGGATCAGCCATTCTATCAACAACCAACGGAACAGCGCCGTTCCAATTTACGGTTCTTGGCCTCGCAGCAACGTATCCCAACGGCAACCTCATCGAAATTTTGCCGGCAGGCGTCCAATCCGTCATTGTGCGCGATGCTGCCGGATGTCTCGATACAGCCACCTTCAACATCACCGAACCTCCTGCCATACAACTCACAGGCGCAGGCACAGATGTCTTGTGCAATGGTGAAAACACAGGAGACCTCAACGCTGTGGCCCTTGGCGGAAATGGCGGTTTTACCTATTCCTGGCAGGGATGTAGTGGAGGAGCAGTACTAAACGGTGCGGCACAAAGTGGGGTATCCGCAGGTTGTTATGCCATTACGGCTACCGATGCCAACGGGTGTACCCTGAGCGACAGCGTTGTGGTGAATGAACCCCTGCCATTTACGGTAACAGGCAGCACCACGCCTGTGTCGTGCTTCGGTGGTATCAACGGCAGTGCAGGCATCAGTGTGGGTGGCGCACAAGCTCCTTATACCTATATGTGGGGCAACGGAAACACAACACCTTCATCAAGCAACCTGCCTGCCGGATTTGTGCCCGTGACCATTACCGACGACGTTGGATGCCAAACGGTTTACCAATTGGAAGTGCTTCAACCTGCGGCCCTTCAAATCACGAATTTTTCGAGTACACCTGTTGCCTGTTTCGGCGACAATACGGGTTCGGCCTCTGTAACAGCCAATGGCGGCGTTTTACCCTACCAATATTTGTGGAGCAACGGTCAAACAACACCCGACATCGCCGACCTGCCTTCCGGGTTGTACACCGTAACCATTACCGACACCAATAATTGCACAACAACAGGCAGCGGGCAAGTCGCTTCACCCTCAGCATTAACCACCACGATCAGCAACCAGAGCGACGAAACTTGTTTCACTGCCTGCAACGGCAACCTGACCATCACAACCAACGGCGGCGCGGGAGGCTATCAATTTGATTGGAACAATCCCGGCATTCCTCCAGGAACCACGAGCGCCAACAACTTGTGTCCGGGCAATTACAACATTACGGTAAGCGATATGAACGGATGTTCCCAGCAACTACAGGCCGACATTGGAGCAGCTGTGCAACTCAACGTCGTACTCACAACCACCGAACCAACCTGTGCCGGCATTGCCAACGGTTCCATAAGTGCCGCCGTTTCTGGCGGCGCACCACCGTATGTGTATGTCTGGAGCAACGGCAGCATTCTTCCAACAGCAACCGGCCTCGCATGTGGATCTATTTATGGTGTTACCGTAAGCGACAACAACAATTGCGTTCAAGCTCCGGGTGTACCGCTCAATTGTCCGACAGTATTGCAAATAGACAACATTTCGGCAACCGACGCCTTGTGTTTTGGGCAAAACAGCGGTACGGCTACGGTGCAAGTTTCCGGTGGCACACCGCCTTACAACTATTTGTGGAACGACCCAGGTGCGCAAACCGCAAACACGGCTACCGGCTTGTCATCCGGCAATTACAGCGTCACCATCACCGATCAAAACGGCTGTACCAACGCAACCCAAACATCGGTTGGGCAAGCCAGCCAACTCCAGGTAGCATTTACAGTGGTCGATGCCAGCTGCTTCGGAGGTTCGGACGGCTCGGTGAGTACACAAACCACAGGAGGTTTTACACCGTACAGCTACACTTGGAGCATCCCTCAAACCAACAGCGACATCATTAACCTGTCGGCCGGCGCTTACAACCTTACCCTTACCGATGCCAACCAATGCAGCCTGACAGGGCTCAGCGCCACCGTTGGGCAACCGGCGACCGGCATGGTGATAAATATGATTCAAACAAAAATGGCTTGCGCAGGTTTGTCCGATGGCGAAGCGCAGGCTTTGGCTTCGGGTGGCAATGGCGCGCCTTACAGCTTCCTGTGGAGCAACGGCCCATCGGGTTCGACAAACAGCGGTCTGGCGCCTGGTGCCTACAGTGTTACGGCAAGTGATTCAAAAGGGTGCACAGCAGTTGGCAGTTTGGTGATCTCCGCATTGGACAGCATAGTAGTCAACGTGGTCAATACCCTTCCCACTTGTTTCGGCGCAGCCGACGGACAAGCTGCACTCAATTTCATCAGTGGCGGCGCAGGAAACGGGGATACCACACGTTACGACTACACGTGGAGCGTACCTGGAGCGCCCAATTCGTATGTTATTTATGGACTGGCTGGCGATCAGAATTATACCCTTACCGCTACCGACGAACAGGGCTGCACGGGTTCGTTTACCTTTTACCTCGACCAGCCCAATGCCATCCTCCTGCAAACCATTTCTGATTCGGTGTCCTGCAACGGTTTCGGCGACGGTTCGGTGGGTGTAACGGTGTTGCAAAGCGACTTCCCTGTGGTTTCGATTGCATGGAACAACGGATTTCAGGGACAACAAAATACCAACCTCAGCGCCGGCAATTACACCGTGACTGTAGAAGATGCCAACGGATGTAAAAGTACCGCAAGCGCCGTTGTTGGCGCCCCGGCGCCTTTGCAAATCCAGCTTGATTCTACCGAGTTGGAATGTTTTGGGGCAACAGACGGCAACATAAGCGCCGATGTAAGCGGTGGAACCCAACCCTACACCTACCAGTGGAGCAATGGCGGCAGCGGCAACAACATCGATCAATTGGGAGCCGGCACTTACGGCCTGACGATTACCGACAAAAACGGATGCATTTTATCCGAAAGCCAGACCCTGCAACAGCCACCTCCCATCGAGGTAACTACAGTCAACATGGATCCGGGTTGTTATGGAGCTGCTGACGGACGCATCACTTTGGTTGTCGCAGGAGGCCAACAACCCTACCGATACAGCCGCGACCAGGGAGCATTCGGCGGATCACCAACCTTTATCGGACTTGCTTCAGGCGTTTACCAGTTTGTGGTGCGCGATGCCAACGGTTGCACCGGTTCCCTGACCGATTCATTGTCCCAACCATTACCTGTATCCGTATCGCTGGGCCCCGATACCACACTGACCCTCGGCGACAGCTTGTTGCTCGGCGCCGATGTTTTCAATGCCTTTGGTACGGTAAGCTACCAATGGCGCAGTTACCTTGTGGAAACTTGGACTTGTGTAGACGTCCCGCAATGTGAAGAAATTTGGGTGACGCCACCGTTCGGCAATACCTATGTTTTGGAAATCACCGATGAAAACGGTTGTACC
>JBBSDH010000159.1:0-10337 GCA_038249605.1 Chitinophagales bacterium
AAGATCGTTTTCATAAATAAAACCGGTCATAAATAAAGCCGTTGGAGCTTTGGCGTGGGAAGGCATGTTGTCAACCACATGGTTGTACAACTGAAGGGCCTTGTTGGGATTTTCAATCGTTTTGGCCAGACCACCCGCCCGCATCAGCAAATCAACGCTTTTATCCACTTGTTTTTTCTGAACCAGATCGGCGAATGCTTCACAAGTTTCAATGTATTGCATGGCAAATACCTTGTCCGGACGAGCAGCCGAACCCATCTTGCGTTCAAGGCTGACCAAGCTGGAATCTATCCAGGGAAGGTTTTTTTCAAGATGGAACTTCATTTTATCGATGTCGTCTGGATCAAGTCGGACTGCCGATTGTTTTTTGTAGAGGTAAGCGGCCCAGATACGCGCATAAAGGCCGATGGGAGCGGTCATTGCCTGACCGTCGGAATGGTTTTTGATGGCATCGTCGAGCCAGCGGCAGGCGCTCACGGCATCTTCGGAAACCGTAAAACGCAATTCCGCAGCACGGCATAGGTACGCCAGGTTTTCAGCGTGTTTTTCTGGATGGCTTTTTACGGCTTTGCGGTAGAGGTTCGCAAGGCTATCGGCAAGCGTTGCGGATGGCGCAGCAGCATATCGGGATTCAAGTTGCTGGATGGTCGCAGTATGGTCGTTCTTACAGGAGCTCCAAATCAGGGACAAAAGAAGCGGAACAAGCGTAAAGGTCAGCGCTTTTTTCATGCTTAAGGATGAGTTTTTCTGTTGGTTATGCGTAATCAAAAGTACCATACGGCGTTTGCAATTGTACCGTTGGATGGTCGGCTGTTTCTACCCTTCCAACCACGCGTGCGTCTATGCCGAACGATTTGCTAAGGGTAACAATTTTATCGGCAAGGTGTTCGGGAACATAAATTTCCATTCGGTGGCCCATGTTGAAAACCTGGTACATCTCGCGCCAATCGGTGGCGCTGTTGCCGTGGATGAGTCGGAAAAGCGGTGGCAAAGGAAAGAGGTTGTTTTTCACCACTCTTGCATTTTGCAGGAATTTCAAAACCTTGGTTTGCCCTCCACCGCTGTTGTGGATGATGCTGCTGATGTGCGGACGGTATTCGGCCAAAAGTGCGTGCAAGACAGGCAGGTAAGTACGGGTAGGTGAAAGCACCAATTTGCCAGCTGCCATGGTATGTCCGCCGCCGATGTCTACCATGTCGGTAAGTTTGGTTTTGCCGGTATACACCACTTCGTTGGGCAGCGAGGGATCAAAACTTTCAGGGTATTTGGTTGCGTAGCTTTTTTCAAAAACGTCGTGGCGCGCCGCAGTGAGTCCGTTGCTGCCCATACCGCCGTTGTAGGTGTCTTCGTAGGTTGCCTGTCCGTACGATGCCAAACCCACAACCACGTCGCCGGGTTTGATGTTGCTGTCGATCACATCGCTGCGTTTCATCCGAGCAAAAGCGGTAAAACCTACGTCGATGGTGCGTACGATGTCGCCCACATCGGCTGTTTCGCCGCCTGCCAGTTGGATGTTGACACCGTGTTTCTGCATGTTTTCAACAAAATCGGACGTACCGCGGATGACGGCGGAAATGACGTCGCCGGAAACCAGTTTTTTATTGCGGCCTATGGTACTTGAAAGCATGATGTTGTTGGTACAACCCACGCAAGCCATGTCGTCGAGGTTCATTACGATGGCATCCTGTGCCACGCCTGCCCAAACGCTGAGGTCGCCCGTTTCACGCCAATAGAGGTAAGCCAGACTGGTTTTGGTACCGGCTGTATCTGCGTGCAGGAGGTTGCAATAGTCCGGATCGCCTGCTGCGATGTCGGGCAAAATTTTACAAAAAGCATTGGGATACAAGCCTTTGTCCAAGTGTTGGATGGCTGCGTGCACTTCGTCTTTGGAGGCGGAAACGCCCCGTTGGTCGTATTTAAGCGGCATAAAGAATGGGCCAGTTTTTATTTATCCCACGTACGGTGGGTGGCGGTGCGGTCGTAAATGTGGTACAAAACAGCCTTTTCAATTTCGTTGAAAACAATACCCCTGCGTTGCAAAACACGTTCGGCCGTTTCACAGGCATCGGGGAAAGTGTAGGTTCGGTAGGCGCTGTCGGCCCCACCCCAGGAAAAATCGGGGATAAAATTGCGTGGATAACCTGCGCCAAAAACGTTGGCAAAAACCCCCACAACGGTACCTGTGTTGAACATGGTGTTGATGCCGCATTTGGCATGGTCGCCCATCACAAGCCCGAAAAACTGCTGGCCCGTTTTTTCAAACCGGCTGGTTTCGTAGTTCCAGAGTTTGACCTCGCTGTAGTTGTTTTTCAGGTTCGAATTGTTGGTATCGGCGCCAAGGTTGCACCATTCGCCGAGCACTGAATCGCCCAAATACCCCTCATGCGATTTGTTGGAATTACCGAAAACAAGACAACGAGCTACTTCCCCTCCAATGCGGCAGCCAGGACCTATGCTGGTGGGTCCGTAAATTTTAGCGCCCATTTTAACGATGGACTCGGCGCCTATGGCCAGCGGACCGCGGAGCATGCCGCCTTCCATGATCTCAGCGTTTTTGCCGAAATACACAGGACCATCTGACGCATTGATGATGCAACATTCGATGCGGACACCGGGTTCGAGAAATACAAGGTGTTCACCGATCACGCGGTTGGTTTCGGACAAAGGTTGCGATTCCCGACCAGCGGTAATATCTGTAATGTCAGCAATTAAAGCCTCCGCGTTGAAACGGATCAGGTCCCACGACCGTTCGATGAACTGAAGGGGGATGGCTTCGTCGATGTCTACGCCATCCAATTCGCGTACTTCCTCGTCTTCAATGAGTGCTTCAAACTGGGCCTCATTGAGCCTGGCTGCAAGGAGTTCACCGTTGAAGAGCAACGCCTGGTTGGCTTCCAATGCCTTGATCTTGCGGACAAGCGCATCGTTTGGAATAACACCACCGTGGATGATGAGGTTGTCGTCCTCAATACGCATGGGAAATTTTTCCTGAAGGTATTCCTGGGTGATGTAGGAAACGGAAGCTTTCAGGCGGCGTTCCCATTTTTCCCGAAGGGTAAGTACGCCTATGCGCAACTCCCCCATGGGCCGTGTGGCCGTAAGCGGCAGTAGGTGGTTGCGGGCATCGGAGTCGAAAAGAATGACGTTAAGCATAGTGTGCGCAGCAAAGCGTGTACCGGATGTTTCGTTCCTTTAAAAAAGGTTTCAAAACTGTTGTCGGCACAAAAGTCGCAAAAGAAGACATAAAAAAAAGTCCCAATCTGCACGAAGCCTATCGGGACCTTTTAAAGCAAGCCATTTTGAATGTACTTACTTGGTAAATTTTGCAAATTTCTTGTTGAACTTGTCGATACGGCCAGCCGTATCCACAAATTTCATTTTGCCCGTGAAGAACGGATGACTGAAGGACGAGATTTCCATTTTGACCAATGGATACTCTTTGCCGTCTTCCCAGGTGGTTTTTTCACGGGAGTTGGCGCAGGAACGGCCCAGAAATGCTTCATCAGTGGAAATATCTTTGAATACCACGAAGCGGTAGTTGGACGGATGAATTTCTTTTTTCATAATATAAAGCAGAAAAAATTACTTACAAAATCGTTTTGAACAAATCGAGGCGCAAAAGTATGGTTAATTCCCGTTTTTTCCAACACATTTAAAACAAAATATTTTTCACAAAACTTGTGCCGACGCTTTAAATCGTTTGTGCAAGTCCCAAACCTGTGGAACCAAGGCATTCAAACCATCATTTTTTATGGTAAAATGGGCCAGGGCTACTTTTTCAGCTTCCGACATTTGACTTTGTATCCGCGCCCGCACTTCTGATTCCAACATCCCATCGCGTTGTATGACACGTTGAATACGCACGTTTTCGGGTGCAGTTACCACTACAAGGTAGTCTAAAAACCGGTAAGCGCCACTTTCCACCATAAGAGCCGCCTCCTTGATGGTGTAGGCATGCCCTGCCGCTGCCATGGAAAGGTGCCAGGAGGAACTGTCCGTTTCCACGGCAGGATGCACCAGGCCATTCAATGCCGCAAGTTTTTCGGGTTGCGCAAAAACCACCGACGCAACGTACGCCCGGTTGTAAGCGCCATCGGCGTGGTAAGCCTCGCTTCCGAGCAAGTTGATGATGCCTTCACGGAGTGCTGAATCCTCGGTGATCAACACTTTGGCTCGGTCGTCGGCGTAATACACCGGCACACCAAGGATTTCAAACATGGCGCAAACGGTTGTTTTGCCGCTGCCAATGCCTCCGGTGATGCCTACTCTTAAACTCATGTTTTTGGTCGGTTTTTAGTCGGTTGGTCGGTTGGTCAATTGGTCGCGTCTAAACCGATTAAAAACCGACCAACCGACCAAATTGCTTCATGGCGGCGAGGGTAAAAACACCTGTGGGCGCCGTAGCCATAATGCGTAAATTTTCCGGCAAGGTACTGTCTTCGTCGAGGAAACGGAAAACAGTCGTTGCCGGCAGGGCACGGAACATACGTTTGAACACCTCGCCGCCCAAATCGCCTTTTTGTTGCAAAACTTTGAGCAGAACGCTGTCGAAAAACCGGAAATGTGGCGCTGAAGCCAAAAGTGCCGGGTTGGGCACACCGTTTTTTGCCCAATCATCAACGAGCAATTGGAGTTTGCGTTGGGTCCTTTTAAAGGCATAACCGCTCGAGCCTTTTACAAAACCGCCTGCGGTACCAATGTTGATTACACGACCATCGGAAACGGCGGGAAATGCCGCGTCTGTCATGGGGATGATGCCAAATTCGGTTTCTTCTACGGTGTATTTTTCAACGTTCAAAAAATGGGTGAAGTAGTTTTTCAACGCTTCCTCGTATTCCTTTTCCTGCAGAAGATGGGGAGAAAAAATGGTGTATTCCACCAATGCGCGGGTAGCAGAAAAGGGCAACACATACACGAAACGCGTGGCGCCGTCCTGGTCCATTCGAAAATCCATAAACGTTACACAGGTTGGATCAAAAACCGGCTTTTCTGTCTCCACCAACCAACCTTTAAAATGTTGCAAAAGAAGGATGTGGTTGCCACTACCCTGCTGCACCGAGTGGCTGGCATTGGTGAAGGGCTGTTCAAAAAACGGGTTTTCGGGTATCAAAGGACTTTTGACCAGTGCGCTGTTGAACACCAACCCAGCCGTAAAAATACCTGCATCGGTTGATACGGTTCCGTTTGGAGCATTAATGTTTAGTATGCCGGCTTTCAACCAGGTGTGGTTCGGATTGGTTGCGATTTGTTGTTTTGACCATTGGTAAAAATCGCTGGCACGCACCATATGGTAACGGTAAGGCGCTATGTCGAGTCGACGCTCAAAACCGGGGGCGTAAAACTTGCAGGCATCCCAGGTAAAAGTTGCAACGGCGGGCATGTTTTCATCGTCGCGCGCCCAAAAACACCAGGTACGGTCATTGGCATTTTTATCGTCGCGATCGATGATCAACACCCTTTTTGATCGCAACACAGGATCAAGCGCCAAAAGCCGGGCCAGCGTAAGTCCGGCCAAACCTGCGCCGGCTATGACCACATCGTAGGAGTTCAAGGTTTGAAGTTTAAAAGTTTAAAGGATTTTGAAGTACTTAAAGAATTAATTGGGTAAATGGTTCATAGGTTGGGTTCTGAGATAAGTCCATTACATTTACGGCCGCAATACCCGTTGAAATGAATGCATCCCTTCCCTTTTACAACAGTCTGTCAGAAGACGCGATCAAGCGTGCGTTTGTTCCGTTTTTAAAAGATTTTTACAAAAACAGGTATGCTTTTCACCATGAAAGTTTTGAAGCACATACCGACAATGTGAGCGCAAGCGGCATCATCGCCGATGGCATGGTGCGTTTCAGGCGCGAAGACGGCAGGGAATTCCTTTGCACCTACGAGGCCACATCGCTCGACAAAACCGAGGAGGTACGTTACACCCTGAACACCAAATACCTGATGTGGGACGCTCTGGCTTTTGGCGCCTTCGCCACAGCGCTAAACTACGCTGTTTTGTTCTATTTCAGGTTTGAATGGCTGCACGGACTACAAACCATCGGAAACATCGGACTGGTACTTGGCATTGGCATGATCACTTTTTTTGCATGGCAGTTGCTGATGCAAAACTGGCGTAAATACCGTTACATCTATGCCGTTGAACAATTTAAAAGGTATTTTGCACACGAACAGTGGATAGCCCTTGGTGAAGATGTTTTCCCGGCACCCACCGACCCCTACCTCACGGAGTTGAAAAACCAGTGCATGTACCACGGCTTCGGCCTGGCTTTTGTGCACAAAACCGGTCTTGTTCGTGTTGTTATGGCGCCTTCACGGCTGGGTATTTTCGGAAAAGACCGCCGCATGGCGGATTGGGTCACTCAAAACCAGTGGTTCCAAACCGTAGCCAACAACCTCAAAGTGGTAACACAAACGCGGTCGGACATGCCGTCCATCACCACACGTACCGTCAATTTTGTATTCCGACCCATCAACCAGTGGGTAATCAAACCCGTCAACAAATTCTTCCTTCCACAAGCCGGCGATGTGAACCGCTACATGACCGTTCAGGGTGTTCAGAAATGGATATTTGCCTTATCGCTGATGCTTGTCACGCCCCTCATGTTCCATGTTTTCAAATACGAGGAACAGGCTTTCACCGACACCGAAAAGTACCTGCCAAAACGCTACGAGGAAAACCCGGAGGACGAAACCTACTACCTTGAAAAAAGCGATCCTGTGCCCGACGATGCTTACGACGGACGGGGCATACCCAAACAATACCCGCTTGGAAACAGGACTGCTGCTTCCGATGAAGCCGTTAATACCATCGATCTGAGCAGCGGTAATGAGGAAGAACCGGTTAAACCTGTAAAAAAACCGGTCACCAAACCCCTTGAAAAGCCCAAACCTGCCTTCAAACCCAAACCCGCAGAACCCAAAAAAAATCAGTCTGTAGGCATACAAGCTGTAAAACCCGTTGATCCTTGTTCGGTGTGGGACACCCGTAAAGGATGGATCATACAGGACAACGCCTTCTCCGCCCGAGAAACAGCCAATCTTCGTGTAAAAGCGCTGCAACAGCGTGGTTTGAAAGCCGAAGTTGTGGCTAAAAAATGCTTGTCGCCCGGCGGCTCAGGGTTCATTGTGTTGCTCGACGTATTGTTCAGCAAAGAAACCGAAGCGCGCATACGGGCCGCTGAAATCCTGGAAGCCCTTGAGAGATACAACCTCGACCAGGGCTCTCCCATGGTCAAAAGCATCAATTTGTGACGGCTTGGGTTGTTCGTTTGGCTTGTTTGGGTCTTGCAGCACAAATAGGCATGTCGCTTCCGCTGTGGTTGCCTATGGGTCTGAGTTTGCCACCCAGAGCTCCGGTGTTCAACGGCACCGGGATTCCCGACCTGTTTCCCAATGCTGTTTTGTATGTTTTACTGATCCAACTTTTCATTTGGCCCGAGCGTAAATTTGCAATCGGGTTGGCATTGCTTTGCATGTTGATGTTGGTGTTCAACGACATCAACCGCCTTCAGCCCTGGTTTTATTTTTATGCATTGATGTTGGGCACGGTCGTTTTGTCCAAACGTCCCGAAACAGGCATGCGCTGGATTTTAGCCTCGGTGTATTTCTGGAGCGGTTTTTACAAAATAACACCTTGGTACGCCGATCAAAACTTCGCATGGTTTTGCGAAGCGTTTCCTTTTACAGCTTGGGCGGGCAAATACCCGGCTTTGGGTTATTTAAGCGCAGTTTTGGAAATGTTGATGGGAGTGGGTTTACTTTGGAAAAAAAGTCGGCCCTTTGCACGTATTTTTATCGTGGTTTTCCATGTTTACATCATCCTGATGCTCAGTCCATTGGGCCTCAACTGGAACCACGTTGTATTGCCCTGGAATGCCGCCATGGCAGGGATGGTGGGGGTACTTTTTAAAAATTACGATGCAGGCGATTTGAACCTTGGTAAAACAGGTTTGTGGTTTGCGGTTGTGTTGGCAGGTGTGGCGCCTGCCGCTCATTTGCTCAACCTTTGGCCTTTTGCTTTGTCGTGGACCATGTACAGCAACACCCAAACTGAAGCCGTTTTTTTTACCCAAAAGGAAACATGTACCAACCTAAGGGATGTTTGGAAAAAACACGCATTCGACGAAGGCGATAAGTTGCTGCTCGACGATTGGAGTATGGAAACGCGAAACACGCCTTTGTACAACAGCGAATACCATTTCCGCACCTTGGGTAAGTATCTTTGCGGTTGCCAGGGTAGCACGCCCGACAGTTCAGGCATCTACCTTTTGAAAGTGAACCGCTGGGAACGTGGTTCAGACACCCTGATAACCATACTATGCAAAGAACTTCTTAATCCAAATACATTTTGAAAAACACCTTGCTTTGGCGTCTTACGCCTCCCAATGGCGGTCCGGACTCCTACCTTTTCGGCACCATGCATGTACGCGACCAACGCGCTTTCGGCTGGCTCGATCTTGCCCTCGTTTGTTTGAACCGTTGTGAACTTTTTGCCGCCGAATTCGACTTGGGCGACACCGATCAACAAGCCCTTGCCGAGGTCCTTCAACTTCCCGAAGGAAAAACCCTCGAACAATGCCTGTCGCCGCAGGCCTGGAAAAACTTGGTGCGTCAAATGGGTAAAAACAACAATTTGCCCATCGAAACCTTGCGCCAAATCCATCCCATGGTGATTTCCATGACCCTGAGCGCTCAAATGCTCGGCGAAGAGGCCAATTTTTCACTCGATGAAACCCTTTGGCGTCATGCCGTAGACGGTGGCAAACAAATTTCCGGCGTAGAAACTTTTGAAGACCAATTGCGCACCCTGCGCACCATCCGTTTCGACCAGCACGTCAGCAGCCTAACCTACACCCTCAAAAACCTCAAGCCTCAGAAAAAGCGCATTAAAAAAATGCTGAAATACTACGCCGCCGGCGATGTTGGGGCCCTTTACCAAGCGGCGCGGCGCGACACCAAAGGCATGCGAAAAATCTTGCTGTACCGACGAAACCAAAACATGGCCAATCGCTTTTTCGAAATAGCCAACCAAAAAAGCCTTTTTTGCGCTGTAGGCGCCGGACATCTTGCCGGCGAAAAAGGCATGCTGCGCCTGCTCAAACACCACGGATTCAAACTTCATCCCATTCTTCCGGCATGAGCGTGTTGTTGTCATTGCATTACCTGCCCGGTGTTGATTGGCTGACGGTTGCCCACAACAACCAGAATTACCGCATAGAAGCGCACGAAAACTACCAAAAACACAGCATGCGCAACCGCTGTCACATCGCCGGACCCAACGGCATCCAGCGCTTGAGCATCCCGCTTGTGAAAGGTAAAAACCTACAGACCCCCATCCGCGATGTTCGCATCGCAAACGACGAACCCTGGCAACGGCAACATTGGCGCAGCATCAAAACAGCCTACGGCAATGCGCCTTATTTTGAACATTATGCCAACGAGTTGGAGCGTTTTTATGAAAAAAAGTATACTTTTTTATTCCATTTCAACATGGAATTGTTGCTGTGGATGATGGAAAAAATGGGCATCAAACAAACCATTGAACTGACAGACTTTTACGCAACGCCTACCGCTCCGCTTTCCGACCTTCGTGGCTTTTTATTCCCATTGGATGCAACAATAGTTCCAGCGGCAACCTATGCCCAGGTATTCCAGGATCGACACGGATTCCTGCCCGGCCTTTCGGGCATCGACCTGCTGATGTGTTGCGGGAAACAATCGGTTGAAATTTTGGAAAAATCGGGGACAGCGGCGTAAGTTTGTTCTTGCCAGCAAAACCAAACAGCTATGATGCTCAACCAACGTGCCGAGGCACTGCGTACCCAACTCGAAGACATTGTCAAAGACCTGCACCAATTGAGTCAGGAAATTGGCCACAAAGAACTGGCCGTCATGGTCGGCGAATTGCGCAACCGCATGGGCGAACCTTACATGTTTGTCATCGTCGGTGAGGTAAAAGCCGGGAAAAGCAGCTTTGTAAACGCTTTGCTCGACGCCGGCAGGGAGATATGCAAGGTCGCTCCACAGCCCATGACCGATACCATCCAACAAATCCTGTACGGCGATCCGGAATCGGAGGTGATGGTAAATCCTTACCTGAAAAAAATCATGATTCCGGCCGAGATCCTGCGCGACATCGCTATTGTGGATACGCCCGGCACCAATTCCATTGTGGAACGGCACCAGGAAATAACCGAAAGGTTTATTCCTGCAAGCGATCTGGTGGTTTTTGTTTTTGAAGCCAAAAACCCTTACCGGCAGTCAGCTTGGGATTTTTTCGACTTCATCCACCGGGACTGGCACAAAAAAATCATCTTTGTGCTCCAGCAAAAAGA
>JBBSDH010000160.1:0-10256 GCA_038249605.1 Chitinophagales bacterium
AGACTGGTCGGGCAATGCCGCTACTTGTATTTCCATCGTAACGGTGGTGCCGTTTGGCCAGTCCGACCGACCGGTATCTCCCAAAAACATACCCAGCCTGGTTGGTGATGATGAGGTAGACAAAAAAACACCCATTGTGCAAACACCAACCAGCTCGGAACCTACAAGAAGTAACGAAGAAGTAGAACAAGCCGAATTAACCATCGCCTTGTATCCCAACCCGACGGCCGGCGCCCTTGTACTGGTTTTCGAACTGCAAGAAGCCCAATCGTACCATATTGCGGTGTACGATCAGTCGGGCAAAACAGTACTTACGGAAGACGGACTTGCTCCTGCGGGCACCAACGAGCTTCCCCTTGATCTCAGCTTGCTGCATTCCGGACTGTATGTTGTGGAACTGCGCACAGAGACCGGTAGGGTGGTGAAAAGGGTGGTGAAACAGGAGTAGACGGTTGGTTGAATTGATCAAAAAAAACGAGTCATTCCGAATTTTTCGGGGTGACTCGTTTTTTTGACCAACCGACCTCTCCTCACTTTACCTCAAACGTCTTCTTCTCAACCCCAACACCCGTTATTTTTAAACTTTTCCAACCGGCCGGCAATTTGGATTTGCGTTGGGTAACGCCGCCCGGACCAATCTCCAAACCACCGAAACCCATCATCGTAGCTTGTAAAAAACCGCCGGCGCCGGTGGCAAAATAGGGGTTGGTGCCGCCTGCCGTTTCGGACAAAACCCCGAACGGCGGCACCTCGTTGGGCAGGTAACTTTTCACCCAAAGTTCGTAGGCGCGTTTGCTGTCGCCACTGCGCGAAGCAAGCACACTCAAGATGGCGTTGCCCATGGCCGGACCGCCAGCATCCATTCTCGGCTCGTAATAATCCAGGTCTTTTTTGATTTGTGCAGGATCGGTAATCACACTCAATGGGTATGCGAGCAAGTTCACGTCAGCCTGTTTGATGGTTACGCCGTCGTAAGTGGCGTTTTCCCTGGTTACGCCATCTGGGAATTTTAGGATGGGTATGTTTTGGGCCACGTGCATCCAATCGGGATCCGCCGTTTCGCCCAGTTCTTTGGCGGCGAGTGTGGCGTATTCCAAAGCAGTTTTGGCCATGCCGTTGGTGAAGGCGTTGTTGTCGATGTTTTCCTGCCATTCGTTGGCCCCGATCACATTGTTGATGTCGTAACGGCCCGGACCGTTGCGTTCCACACGGCTCGCCCAAAAATCGGCCACTTCTTTCAAAATGGGCCATCCACGGTCACGCAGCCAGGTTTTGTCTTTGGTGACCAGGTAATACTGCCACGCCGCCCAACCCACACAACCGCTGATGTGGTGCTGGAAAGGGCCCGTAAGCGCCCAAACGGGTGTTTCTTCCTGTCCTGTGGTGGTGCTTTCCCACGGGTACATGGCGCCGCGGTAGCCGTGCGAAAAAGCGTTTTGTTTCGCCTCATCGAGCAACTGGAATCGGAATTCGAGCAACGAACGGGCCATACCAGGTTGCAACAGCAGCAGCGGCGGGTACATCCAAAGTTCGGTGTCCCAAAATACGTGGCCGTTGTAACCCAGTCCGCTCAGTCCCATGGGCGACAAACTCAGGGCTGTACCTTCACGTGCAAAACTGTAGAGGTGGTACAAGGCCGAATGCACGGCGCGTTGTTCGGCCACAGGGCCGTCGATGATGATGTTCGACTGCCACAGCTTGTCCCACTCCGCGCGGTGGCGTTTGAGCAGACGGTCGGTTTTTTCCAAAGCGGCGTAAATGGTGAGGCGTTCGGCTTCGTTGTGCGCGTCGGCCACGTGTGCCGTGCTGATGACGCTGCCCACCACAGCGAAGCGGTAGGTTTCGCCAGCCTTGAGTTTTTTGGTGAATTTGAGCAGGTGCATGTTGTAGTCCCAGTCCTCGTGAATGAGCCTCGGCTCGGAGCCGTGTTTTTCCTCAAATACAAAACTCGTGGTAGCGGCTACGGTGTATTTGCCACTCGGCGATTTGCCCACCGAACTCATGAGCGGGATGATCACGTGCGGCCTGTCGATTTCGGCGTACAGGTTGCGCACATCCTGAAGCATGTCGGGCGCTTCGATCACGCTTGCGGGCGTGATGGTTACGTCTTTTTTGGCTTTGATTTCCACAATGCTCAGGGCGCAGTAGGGCAGGTGGCGCAGGGCCATCACACGGTGGCTCACGCTTATTTTGTCGCCCACATCGAAGGTGGTGTTGAGCTCCGCGTTGCGCATGTCGAGCACCTGGGTGTAATTGGAAATGGATTTCCTGGAAATGCGGTTTCCATCCACGTCGAGGTTCATGTTTACAAAGTTGAACCCCTTGAGGATGTTGCTTACGCGGCCGCGCTGGTAGTTGTCGTAAGCGCCGTTGAGCACCACGTCTTTCACGCGCATGGGGTCCGGACTGCTCACCAGCCCGATCATGCCGTTGGCCACGGTGATGCCGTAGTAGTTGTTGGGATCAAAATTTTGTGCCGTGATGAGCCACGGACTGTCGGTTTGCAAGTGGGCTTCGAGAGCCGCAAAAAGCAGGAGGGTAGTGAGTATCGTGCGCATTTTATATCAGGATTTAGGGCAAATTTGCAAAAAAATCCGTTTAAATCCGTTAAATCCGTTCGATCCGTGTTCCAATACATAGCATAAAAGAACACGGATCGAACGGATTTAACGGATTTGGACGGATTTTTGAAGTTTGGCCGATAAAATGAGCTGTTTTGTCTCAATTTGATGAAATATTGCCCGTCATTTGCCTTAATTGAAATTCAAATTTTACCAAAAAAGTAAGTTATGAAAACACTCCTTGTTCTATTGCTTTCGGCAACAACATGCCTGCTCCATGCCCAAACGGCCGCTTTCGACAAACTCGTTGCGGAAAAATTTCCTGCCGACGGCCCGGCTGGCTCTGTCCGCGTGGTGAAAAACGGTAAATCCATTTATGAAAAAGCGGTGGGTTTTGCCGACCTGGAAAACCAAGTCCCCGCCCGGCCCGACCACGTATTCCGCATAGGTTCCATCACCAAACAATTTACCGCTGTGGCCATCTTGCAACTGGCCAAAGACGGCAAACTGGTACTCTCCGACGAACTCACCAAATTCATTCCCGATTATCCTACCCAAGGGAAAAAAATCACGGTGGAACAACTGCTCAACCATACTTCCGGGATCCAGAGTTATACCGGTATGGAAAAATGGACACCCGAAGTACGGCGCAAGGATTTTACACCCATGGAACTCGTCGATTTTTTCAAAAATGAACCCATGGAGTTCGACCCCGGCGTCAAATGGAACTACAACAATTCAGGGTACATCCTGCTCGGTGTCATCATCGAAAAAGTGAGCGGCATGAGTTATGCAGACTACGTGCAAAAAAACCTGTTCGACCCAGCCGGCATGAAAACGTCCTATTACGACATGGCTGCAACCATCATCCCCAACCGGGTACATGGTTACGACCTTGAAGATGGCAGCTTAGTAAACTGCGATTACCTGAGCATGACCCAACCGTACAGCGCGGGTTCGCTTGCCTCTACCACCGAGGATTTGTGCAAGTGGACAACGGCCCTGCACAACGGCAAAATACTCGACAAATCCTGGCTCAACAAAGCCTTCCAACCCACCATTCTGCCCGACGGCACCAACACCAACTACGGTTATGGATGGCAAACGTCCAATGTGCAGGGCGACCCAACCATCGAACACGGCGGCGGCATCAACGGCTTCCTCAGCATGATGATTTACCTGCCCAAAGAAGATGTTTGTGTGGTTGCGCTCAGCGCCAATTCCGATAATGGGCCCGAAGACCTGACGGCCAAACTCGCTGCCGTAGCCATAGGCAAACCTTACGAAGCACTGGCAGTGAAAGTGGCGGAAAAAGACCTGCAGCAGTATTCAGGCATATTCGAAAACGCGAAAGGTGACCTGCGCGTGATTTCCGTGGAAAAAGGCCGGCTGCAATCGAGGCGCATCGGCGGCGGTACGTTTTTCCTGATCCCCAACGGGGACGACAAATTTTCGTTTGAAAAGTCCCTGACGACCTTGCGCTTTGTTAAAGAAAAAGGCAAGATTTCCGAACTGGTGCTTACCGACCGCAGTCAAGGGGAATCCATTTGGAAAAAATCGGACAAACCCATTCCGGAAGGACCCAAAGAAGCCAAGCTATCTACCGCCCAAATGGACCGACTGCTCGGCAATTACGAACTGGCGCCCGGTTTTATACTCACCTTCACACGCAAGGAAAACCAAATGTTCGTACAAGCCACCGGCCAGCCTGCCTTTGAGATTTATCCAGAATCTGAGACGAAATTTTTCCTGAAAGTGGTGCCCGCAAGCTGTGAATTCGTGCTCGACGGATCGGGTGTGGCCAAAGAATTGCTTTGGAACCAAGGCGGAGAAACGACGCCTGCGAAGAAGTTGTAGTTGCGTTAAGTGGCGTTTATTGCGCATTTCACCACAGAGTTTCGCAGAGTTCCACAGAGGAAAGGCACAGAGTTGAACTTTTTAGAAAAAGATCCCCAACGGGAAAAACGCTGTGCCTTTCCTTTGTGAAACGCTGTGGAATTCTGTGGTGAAACACGTCCTAAGCGCGCATACAACTTTACAACCCAAACTCCTGCTTCACCAATTCCACAGCATCAAGCTTTTCCCAGGTAAAAGTTTCCACTTGCATGCTTTTCACGCTTCCGTTCACCCTGAATTCGAGGGTTTTTACCTCTGATTCGCGGCCGAAGTGACCATAAGCTGCAGTTTCGGAGAAAATCGGACTTTTCAGCTTGAATTTTTTCACGATGGCGGCCGGGCGCAGGTCGAACAGTTTCAGCAGGCGCTCGGCGATTTCGCCGTCTTTCAAGTTTTTCACCTTGCAGGTGCCGTAGGTATTCACGAACAGTCCGACGGGTTGTGCCACACCGATGGCGTAGGCCACCTGAACCAGGCACTGGTCGGCCAAACCTGCGGCCACCACGTTTTTGGCCATGTGTCGCGTGGCGTACGCTGCCGAGCGGTCCACCTTGGAGGCGTCTTTGCCCGAAAATGCGCCACCGCCGTGTGCTCCTTTGCCGCCGTAAGTATCCACAATGATTTTGCGGCCAGTGAGACCTGTATCGCCATGCGGACCGCCGATCACAAACTTGCCCGTCGGGTTGATGTGGAACGTGATGTTGGCATTGAACAAGCGTTGAACGCGGCTGGGCAGGAGTTTTTTCACCCGGGGAATGAGGATGCGTTTGATGTCGCTTGCGATGCGTTCCTGCGCAATGTTGTCGTCGTGCTGGGTGCTGATGACGATGGTATCGATCCGTTTCGGAACGTGTTTGTCGGTGTATTCGATCGTCACCTGGCTTTTGGCGTCGGGACGGAGGTATTTCATCGTTTTGCCTTCTTTGCGAATGGCGGCGAGTTCGCGCAGCAGCAGGTGCGCGAGGTCGAGCGCAAGCGGCATGTAGTTGTCGGTTTCGTTGGTGGCGTAACCGAACATCATGCCCTGGTCGCCGGCGCCTTGTTCCTCTTCCTTTTTGCCCACGTCCACGCCCTGGGCAATGTCGGCGCTTTGTTCATGTATGGCGCTGATGACGCCGCAGGACTGGGCATCGAACTGGTATTCGGCTTTGGTGTAACCGATTTTTTCGATGGTATGGCGGGCAGTTTCCTGTACGTCGACGTACGTGTTGGAGCGTACTTCACCGGCGATCACCACCAGACCGGTGGTTACCAGCGTTTCGCAGGCCACTTTGGAATCGGGGTCCTGGCTGAGAAATGCGTCGAGGATGGCGTCGCTGATTTGGTCGGCCACTTTATCGGGATGTCCTTCGGAGACGGATTCTGAAGTGAAGAGGTACGGCATGTACGTCGTGAGGTTAAAAATGTAAAAACAGAAGTAGATGTTGGTTTCGGGCGCTAAGAGCTTGTTCGGGATTTAGGATTCGGGCTTCAACCGGCAAATTTTATTTCACTTTTCGTTAAAATTTTCGCCTTGGGCACCCGGCTATGACTGCAAATTTTGCCTCAATTGAAACAAAATTTGCTCACTTTCGCCTCGAACCAAAATTCCGAACAAGCTCTAAAAGCGGCGCAAAGGTAGGTATTAGGGCGGAAAAAGAAGGCTTGTGACAGAAAACTTAAAAATCCATCCTTACACGAATATTTACACGCCTTCCGGTAAGGTAATTCGGAATGGCGTATTGAACATTGGTGAAGGCTTTAATCCAGGTGTTCGAAGCTTCGTTGGCCACTTTCAGCAGGTTAAAAACCTCGATGCCCACCCAGGTGCTGCGTGTAAAACGCAGGAAATGGTCGGGTTTGCGTTCGATCCAGTCCTGTTTCCAAAGCTGGAAACCAAAACCGATGTCGACGCGGTGGTAAGGTGTAAAGCGGTACGGATTGCGGTAAACGATGTTGTTTTCCGGGATACCGAAGGGCATTCCGGTACCCACCGTGAAGTTCAGGTTCATGGTGATGTTTTTGTTGCGGCGCAGGTAATCCTGGAAATACATCGACATGTTGACGAACCTGTCGGTTGGGCGCGGCACATCTTTAACGTCTTCACCTTCCAGTTTGCCCACTTCGCGGATGCGGTGCTGCACGCCGTCGAGGGCTTCGCGGGTGCGCAGGAAGCCCAGGTTGATCCAGCTTTCCACGCCGGGCACAAACTCGCCGTTGAGCCTCATGTCGAAGCCGGTGGCATAACCCGTAGCATTGTTGGCGCCTGAATAACGCACCCGAACGTTGTCGAGGTCGTAGGGCACGAGGTCCCACATTTTTTTGTAAAACGCTTCGGTGATGAGGCGCATCTTTTTGGGATTGCGTTTGCCCCAAAGGAAATCGTAGGTAAAACCGCCCACCACGTGCGCCGATTTTTGCGCATTCAGGTTGGTGTTCACCGTGCCATCGATGCGGCGCATTTCACGGTAAAATGCAGGTTGGTAATACAAGCCGGTGGCTAAGCGGTACGACAGGTCGCTGCGTTTGTTGAGGGGTTTAAAAAGCAACTGAACACGGGGCGTCACGAACCAGTCGCCGTTCAGGTCCCAGTATTGTCCGCGCAAACCTGCCGTGAGCTGAATTTCGCGCGTGCCTTCCTTGCGCCACGTCCACGTGTCCTGAATGAACCCGCTGATGCGGTTGCTCGAGAGTTTGTTTCGGGTTTTGTACACGGTGCGCACGAACAGAAAATTGGTGTCGTAGGGGAGGGAGTAAAGTGCCGAGTCGAGCCTTTCCCATTCGTTGATTTTGTCGTCTATTTGTTCGTTTTGCAGTTTCACCGACCATTGCACGAAGTGGCTGCGCGTAAGGTCTTGCTCGCCGTTGTCGTTTTGCAGTTCGATGCCGCCGCGGTACTCCATGCTGCGCACATCGGCCACGAGGTTGTTGCGGATCCAGGTTTGCTGGGTGCCGGTGCCGAGCACATTGGTGATTTCGCCGAAATCGCCGGAGCCCAGGCTCTCTTCCACTTCGCCCAGCAGGTAATTGCCGATGATGTCGAAACGTTCGTTTTCCTGACTTCGCCATGCGGAGGCCATGAATTTGTGGTACAGCGGGTTGCGTTCGCGGTCGGGCAAATACGTGAGTGACACGCCGCCCATGGCCTGGGTAAAATCGTCCACTTCCTGTCCTTCGAACGACGTGCGCAGTTGCAGGGCAAAGTTCACGAGGCCGAACGCGCGCACCAGGCTTTCGGGCTGGAACGTGTACACCGAGCGGTTGAAATTGCCGATGAGCCCCACCTGCCAGTCGCGGTTGATGTCGTAGGTGAGGTAGGTTTGCACGTCGTAAAAATCGGGCACGTATTCACCTTTCACGTCGAGGCTGCCCAGGAGCGTGCGTGTGGTTTTGTAACGGGCGCCCACGAGGTAGCGGAAAGCTTTGTACGGGTCTTTTTTGTTTTTCAAACTGCCCTCGATGTGGGCGGTAGCACCCAAAAAACTTGCATTGAAACTTGCGCGGGTGCTGTCGGGGCGTTTGTATTTGATGTCGAGCACCGAGGAAAGTTTGTCGCCGTATTTCGACTGGAAACCGCCCGATGAAAACGACAGGTCGCGCATCAGGTCGATGTTTGGGAAGCTGAGGCCTTCCTGCTGGCCGGCGCGTATGAGTTGTGGACGGTAGATTTCGAAGTCGTTCACGTACACCAGGTTTTCGTCGTAGTTGCCGCCGCGCACCTGATACTGCGAGGTAAGTTCGCCGCCTGCGCCCATGTTGGTGCCCAGTGCGATGGATGGCAGGATGCTTTCGAGGTTGCCCGAGGCGCTGGGAAGCAGTTTGAGGGCTTCGAGGTTTTTTTCGCGCACCATGCCGCCGTCGTCGAGCCGCCGTTCGCTGATCACCACTTCGAGGTTCGATTGTGTAGGGGCCAGCGAGACATCGAGTGCAAAACGCGCGCCCGGCGCAAGGGGCAGGATGTCGGTGCTGCTTTCCTTGTACGCCACGCGCCGAAAGCCCAGCGTGACCCGTTCGCCCGAAGGCACCTTGATGGCGAAATTGCCCCGCTCGTCGCTCGTTACACCCGTGGATGTGCCTTTGACGAACACCGTCACCAGTTCAACCGGTTGTTCGGTGGAGGCATCGGTGATGCGGCCGTACACGGTGGCGGTTTGGCTGAAGGCTGAAGCGGAAAGCAGAAAGCAGCAAGCGGAAAGAAAAAGGCGCATGGGGTGAGGAGTAGCAAGTGTCAAGAAGCAAAAGGCGTGGGGCAAAAATAGGCTGTTGAATGCAAAGTGGCGTCAGGTGTCCCGGAGATTGGGGTGAAAAAGCTATCGGGGGTTGTATGTGGTTTGCTCGAAGGTTGATTTTGTCATCCCAGCGGAGCATGGGATCTGTTCACTGGGTGAACTTCCCGGGCATGGAATAGGATTGGGCAGCAGGCAGCGCTAAACGCGCACAGCGCTCATGTACTCCGGAGCTCCGGCTACGGAGAGTCCACGACGAGCAACAAGAAATGACTGAGCGAAAACGTCTCATAAGCCTGGCAAGGAATGGCGTTTTTATGACCATGGCTGATTCAAAAAAAATGGAATGCAGACGCTTTTCATGCAAAGTATCTTTACAATTCCATGTTCAAATTCAGTAAAAATTCAGATGTTTACTTCACGAAGGAAAGTTTCGAAAAATCCCCTTCAAAACAGGCCCAAACCGAATGCGTTTTGACGATTATGCTTTTTGCGGTATCCAGAGGTCTCGGTTTTGTCTGACCAATTGACCTGGTCTCATTATCTGGAAGTGCTCAAAATCGACCATGACCTCGAACGGAGTTTTTACGAAAAACAAGCCATACTCGAACCAAGTACCCAGTAAACATTAAAATCTTATACCATGAAATCAATTTATCAAATAAAAATCACCCTCAAGGGCATCAAACCACCGATCTGGCGGCGTGTAGAAGTGCATTCCGACATCTTGCTGATCCATTTTTCACACTTGGTGTTGAATGTGATGGGTTGGTACAGTTCGCACCTGTTCAGTCTAGAGTTTGACAGGGAGGAATACTTCTCCGACAAAAAAACTGCTGAGGAATGTGGCGGACATTCCATGGGCAACAAAAAGCTGAATGCTTTTTTGACAGAACCCAAAGAGAAAGGTCTGCTCACCTATGATTTTGGGGACAATTGGGAGCACGAAATTTTGCTGGAAAAAATTCTGGTGCCAGAACCGGGTGGCAAGTATCCCAACTTAAACGCCGGCAAGCGCAACTGTCCGCCCGAAGACTGCGGAGGCATCTGGGGCTACTACAATCTTTTGGAGGTCATGAAAGACCCCAAACACCCGGAATACGAGGACATGATGGAATGGTTGGGCGAAGAATACGATCCGGAGGCGTGGAGCTTAGAGGCGTTGTGATGGGGTGCACAAAGGAAGCCTGCGCAAATAAATTGGAGGAACGACGTCCGGCTGACGAAATGGAAAAAAAATTGAGGGGTGGGGTGAAATATGAAGTAATGTTTCTAAAATTGACGGTGGAGTTTTTGACAAAAAGAGTGTCAATTTACATAAACCAATAGCCCCCAAAGTGAAGCACTCAATAATTAGTACCTTAGCCAAAACATTATTTTAAATGACAACGAAGTTCTTCACCAACGAGTCTGAAAATACCCTCCTTCAAAAAATTCTATTTCTCCAACGATTTCCCGTCGCACCGATCCTCGACTTTGATCATTTCTCCGCCTGCTTTGGTGGAAAACTGGCAGGAAACACTTGATAAATTTCGATTAGAGGGTTTTGACATCATCACCAACGGCAGCCTGCACAAAGTCAAAAACCCTGAAA
>JBBSDH010000161.1:0-10218 GCA_038249605.1 Chitinophagales bacterium
GATCGAGGACTTGAAAAAAGCACTGTCCTGAATGAGGACTTGTCCCGAGTAAGCGAGGGAACTGGAATGCAGAATTTGCGTCAAAGAGGTAATGCTCAATGAACTGTGACAGATTTAAAAAAAATTTGGCACAAATATTTGAATAGTCCCCATAGTAGCACAAATTCCGCATTCCGCATTCCAGTTCCCTCGCTTACTCGGGACAAGTCCGCATTCCGCATTCCGCATTCCGCATTCCCTTACCTCGCTACCACCAATTGCATCCTTTTTTGCAATTGGTCGCCTGCGAGAATGGTTACGAGGTAAACGCCGCCGGGCAGGTCGGCTACAGGCAAAATAATGCTGTGTTGCATGGCCGAAGGCGCTTCGAACACCATAATCTGACGGCCGAGAGCATCCGAAATGCTCACGTAGGCAGGCAGGTATTCGGACAGATTTAAAAACAGACGGCTTTGGTTGTAGGCTGGGTTGGGCGCCAGGTAGGCTGAAAAATCGGGAGCGCCCGGATTGCCGGTACTTACCGAACCAGTAAGCGTAACCGTGAACAACGATGTACAGCCTTTTTCATCGGTTACCAACAGTTCGTAATCACCCGCTGGTGCACTTACCAGGTTTTGAGCGCCGCTTTGGAACGCTTGTTGGTTCAAATACCAGGTAAAGGTGTAATCGCCAGTACCGCCAACAACACTTACGGTAACCGCGCCATTGCTCTGGCCCTGCGTGGGATTCATGATGTTTTCTGCAACGATGCTCAAGGGCAATGGATCGCCAACTGTGATGTTCGCCGTGGTGGCGCAATTCTGAGCATCGGAAATGCTGACACTGTAAGCGCCAGCGGGTACGTTGTACAAGGCCGATTCCGTACTGCCGTTGGACCACAGGAAACTGTAAGGTTCAATTCCACCCTGGGTATTGACGGTGATGGAGCCGGTTGGTGTACCCGGACAGTCAGGAACTGTTCCCACCAACATGGCGCCGAGCGCACAATTGCTTTGGTCGCAAGCGTCAACAATGCCCGATACCGACTGTTCGCACCCGTTGGCATCCTGCACAATGACGAGGAAAGGCATGTCGCCAGGCAAATCAATTCCCAACGGATCGCCAGATAAAGTGAGCGGCGCTGTGCCACCCGAAATGTTTGCCTGCAAAAGAGCAGTGCCGGGACCCGTGCACAAAGCGGCAACCTGCAACGCCAGTGGTTCAAACGTAGGCGCGCTGTTGATGTCGAGTATGCTCAGGCAATACGAACCGTTTACATGCTGACTGGTAACGGCGAGCTGCAGGAAATACGTTTGTCCGGGCGTCAGGTTGGAAATACTCCAGTAGCCGTTGCAACGCAGCGGATTGGTATTGCAACCCATGATTTGCAGGTTGTTGCAATCCAAGCCCTGCCATACGCTGAGGAGGTGTTCAAAATCAGCGCCGGAGTTCACCCGTATGCCGCCGCTGGATGGTGCTGTGAAGCTGAACCAAACATCCCGCGCCACCGTCGGCACACACGATGGCGTCCAACCGGAGAATTGGCTGGCCGTATTGTTTCCTTCCACGCAACCGCCGTCGATGGTGAGTTGCAGGGCGCTGAAACAATCGTCGTTGGCAGGAGCATCCTGGATTGTTTTGAGTATTTGAGGGCAAAAATTACCTTCAACGGTGGCGAAATTACCCGCTATTTGAATCCAATACGTAGCTCCCGGCATAAGTTCGGGCAGTTCGAGGGAGCCCCCGAGGTGGTTACCTGCCACTTCGGTCAGGCTGTTGCACGAACCGCTGTAGAGCGTAATGATGTCGGAAAAATCGGCTTGGCTGCGCACCTGAAGTTGTTCGCCAGGTTGAAGCGGGGCGGGCGCTGTAAACGTGAACCACACATCGGCCCTGGCGAGTTCGTTGAGCGAAGGCAGGTAAGTCGAGGTGGTTGCGTTTCGGTTGGTTGATGGTGTGCAGGGCTGATTGATTTGCAGCGGCAGCGCGCCCAAACATTCGTCGTGAACCGGTGCTGTGGGTGGCGGGCCCGATGCATCAACTTCGATGCAGAGATTGCCGCGCGGGCGGCCGAAACGGCCTTCGTTTCCGCTCACGCGAATGAGGTATTCCGTGCCGTTTTGAGCATTCAAATAAAGGTTGTCGCCGGCAAAACCGTGTTCATCGCGGTTGGAGCAGGCCAGTGGCTGCGGCGTGGCGCAGGTGCCGGTAAATACTTCCACAATGTCGTTGAAACCGGCGTGGGTTTGGATATTCACCCAACCGCTTGCATCCGGTTGGTAACGGTACCACAAACCACCTACGGAACGATCGCCACATGCAGCGGGCGGACCATCGAGGATGGCGTTCATGTTTTGGCCTTCCTTGCAATCATCGCCGGTAAGCAAAGGCAGAGCATTGGTGCAGAGGTCGTTGGCGGCGCCTTCGCCGGCGATTTTAATGTTGTCGACGCCAGCCCACCAGCCCCAGTCGTTGCCATCGCTGAATTCGATGGCAATGCGCATTTGTGTGTTGCGGTACGGAGACAGGTCGAGCGTTTGGTGTACGTAATTGGGGAAATAGGGTCCGCCAACATCTTCAGCAAAACTGTTTACCAAAAACTCATCGTTGTTGGCGTGCTGGACAAAGACGCTCACTTGTTCAGAATAGACGCGAAGGATCAGGTCGAAGTCGAGGGTGAAACGGGCAAACTGGCTGCCGTCGAACCAAGGTGAATACAAACGGACTGTGGAATAAGGGGCGGTTGAGCCTACAAGATCATCGTCGAAAAAGGCAAAACAGGTGCCGTCCATCGAAGTGCCGTTGCTGTAAGCTTTGGATGCAGTGTCGATGAGGCCGAAGCGCCAGTCTTCGTTGCCGGACAATATTTCTGTTTCCCAGCCGGAAGGTTTACCGCAGTTGTTGAATGTTTCGATCACGACGTTGGTGCCGGTGCCGGAACCTGTCACGCGGATGTTGTCTACAGCAGCCCACCAGCCAAAACCTGCGGCATCGTCGTAACGCAGGATGATGCGCAAATCGCCTTGCGGGTTCAGCAGCGAGAGGTCGTAGCTGAAGTTAAAATGATCCGACAATAGAGCGCCATTTGTGCGGGTTTCGTCGTAACGGGCAAGCAGGTATTCGTTGGTTCCGTCGGTAACCAGTACGTCAAAATGTTCTTGGGCCTGCCCCCAGTCGCGGTAGTGCACGTCCATTTCCAGCAATACTGTGGGGAAAGTCGTGGCATTGAAAGCCGGAGAAACAAAATCGATGATGTAAGCGGGGGTATTGTCGCCTTCTGCATCGTCGTCGATGATGAGGCAACAGGTGTTGTCGATGCTTTGTCCCGGCGCATTGCTATTGGTTGAAAAACCAACCGACCAAGTGGGCATCGGATTGCCGTTGATGTTGACTTCCCAACCTGGAGGCAAAAGGCATTGATTGAAGTCTTCGGCGTACAAAATGGTTTGTGCACGAAGGTTTGGGAAGCTGAAAGCCAGCAAACATGTTAAAAGCGTACAAAGTCGCATACGTAATCCTATTTGGCATGAAAGATAGCAGCTTTTTTTTGAATGGTTAAATGCTTACCCGTAAGTTTTTTTCAAAATATATAAGATACAGTCAAACCTCTAATAATCTTTTTTAAAAAAAATAAAAAATTGCTATACTTGCCGGTAAAACACACCAAAACGTTTGATTATGCCGGCTACAGCCCGCGTTCGTTTGTCCAGATACCAACCTGTCGCGCCGCCGCCCGACAGCTTACAGCCTTATGCCCCAAGTGCAGCCAAGCCTTGGAACGCCCTTCGGGTGGCCCATGTTTACCGCAGACTGGGCTTCGGCGCTACGTATGAACAGATCCAGTTGGGTCTTCAACTTAGTCCTTCGGATCTCATAGACCAATTGCTTGATGGGGCCGCCAACCTGGGTTCGCCACTTCCACCCTATTGGGCAGGGTACACTTCCGATGATTATGATGCCGATCCCGACTTGGTGTTCGTGCACCGCGATGAGCTCCGCCGTCGTTGGATGAGCGCCATGATTCAGGAAGGCATTCAGGCCAAAATGGCCTTGTTTTGGCACAATCACTTTGTAACCGAGCTCAATGAAGTTGGTTGCAACAATTATTTGTGGGATTATTTTACCCTCCTACACGAGCAGGCGTTTGGCAATTTCCGAACCTTCGCACGCCTTATGGGTCAAAATCCGGCCATGCTTGCCTACCTGAATGGCAATCAAAACAGGGTTGGTTCACCCAATGAAAATTACGCGCGTGAGCTCATGGAACTTTTTACCATGGGTGAAAGCAATGGGTATACCCAGGAAGACATTGTAGAAATGTCCCGTGCACTCACCGGCTGGCGCTCGGCATCGTATGCCTGTATGCCCGCGTATTTCGACAACGCTTATTTTGACAATACGCCAAAAACCATTTTTGGACAAACAACCAATTTTAATTTCAACTCGGCTCACAACCTTATCTTTTCCCTGCGCCCTATGCAGGTATCGCAATTCATCACCGGCAAACTGTACAAGTTTTTTCTGTACCAAAAACCGGACGCCGGCGTACATGCCGGGCTTGCGGAAACATTCCGAAACAGCAACTGGGAGTTGTTGCCTGTAATGAAGCAACTTTTCAAAAGCGAACACTTTTTTGAGGATCATTTTATGAATGCCGAAATAAAAAGTCCGCTCGAAACTTTGCTGCCCATTTGGAAAATGGCCGGCGTTGTCCCCGATCAACACATTCAGGAGGATTGGTGGAGCGCCGTGGCCTATTGGTCTTACCAACTTGGACAGGATATCTTCAATCCGCCCAACGTAGCAGGATGGCCAGGTTACCACAAATGGCTAAACGAAAGCACACTCACTGCCCGCTGGAATTATTCCTCTGCCATGGCTTACCGGCTTACCCTCATCGAAGAGGTACGCAGCAACCTGCGCAACATCGCCATAGACTTGAGCAACGACAGCAACGACCCGGCCGTGATTGTGCCTTTGCTGGTGGAATTTTTCACCGGCCAGCAACTCGAACCCATCCAATTGCAAGCCGCCATCCTCAATTTCAAGGCCAATATTCCGGAAAATTATTTCGAGGATGGCTCCTGGACCCTTGCCTGGAGTGAAGCGCCGTACCAAATCGTCAACATGCTGTACTACCTCGTACGGCTCCCTGAATTTCAGTTGAACTAACCACAGCCATGTGTAAAGATACCAGCAAACACCGTCCCGGTCGCACAACCGACGATTCAAAGGAACACCAGCAAGACCACCAATTGTGGTCGAGACGCGATTTTTTATCAGCGACAGGTATTATGGGCGCAGGCGGTTTCCTGCTCGGGGGCTTGCCTTTGCGTGCTTTCCAACCCACACCGCTTATGGCAGCTTTGTCGGGCGGAAATTCCGAACGTATCCTTGTACTCATCAGGCTCGATGGCGGCAACGACGGGCTAAATACCGTTATACAACGCGGCAACAGCCAGTATTACAACATCAGACCAACCATCGCCATCCCGGAAAACAACCTCTGGGCGCTCAATACCGAACTTGGCATGCCCCTTTCTACCCAACCCTTGCAAAACATGTGGGAAGAGGAACGTATGAAAGTGATTTTGAACGTGGGTTATCCCGAACCCAATTACAGCCATTTCCGTTCGTATGACATCATCGCCTCCGCCAGTGACTCCGATACGGTGGTGAACACCGGATGGATCGGACGCTTCCTCGATTCGGAATATTCGGCTTTCCTCGAAACGCCGCCCACCATTCCACCGGCCCTCCAGATCGGCGTACAAACTGATCTTGTTTTCAAATCCGACGACGCCAACATGGCGCTTGCAGTAAGCAGTCCCGAAGAATTTTACCAGATTGCCCAGAGTGGCCAATTGTACAATACCTCCGCGTTGGGCAACACGCCCCACGAACTCGAACTTGCGTATGTGCGCCAAACCGCCAACAGTGCATTTCGTTACGCCAATACCATCAAAGACGCATATGCGCGGGGTAAAAACCAAGTGGATTACCCCACCGACAACTACCTGGCCGAACAAATGGCCATCGTGGCCCGACTCATTAAAGGAAAGCTTGGCACCCGTGTTTACATGGTTGAAATCGGCGGATTCGATACCCATGCCAATCAACTTGATTACCACCAACTGTTGCTCAACAGGATCGCAACGGCTGTTACAGCTTTTTACGACGACCTTGCCGAGGGCAGCGACAATTTGCCCAATCAGGTACTTGGTATGACATTTTCAGAGTTCGGCCGCACCATTTTTGAAAATGGATCCTTGGGTACCGACCACGGCTGGGGAACCCCCATGCTGATGTTTGGAGGCGGCCTGGGCCAAGGCGTTACCGGCACTTATCAGGATCTGAGCAACCCCGATCCCTACTCCGACCCCGATTTCAGCGTCGACTTCCGGTCCGTGTATGCTACGGTGTTGCAGGACTGGCTCGGCAACAGCCCCGACCTCGTCAATTATGTGATGGGCGGCAACCACCCGGTGATACCCGGTCTGGTACCCTCCACGCAGCCTGCACTTGGCGACAACGACAAATGCAGCCTGCTCGGCCACAACCCCAGCTCCAACCTTCCCGGCAGCATTGAGATAAAATATGCGATGATGCAGGACGGTCCGGTGAAACTTCATTTGCTCGATAAAAGCGGTCAGGTATTGCGCACTTTAGTTGATGACTTCCGCCAGCGCGGCAGCTATGTGTTCAACTTTTTGCCCCAGGCATGGTTTGTGGCGCCAGGTTTGTACCAATACCGTTTGATGGCTGGTGGGCAGGTGTTTAAAAGGGAAATCAGGGTGTGATGTCATCACAGTCCTGATTATCAAGGCGTGAGGTTTGCCTTACCGCACAAGAATGTTCGCCACAATACGATTCGCATGCACCCGTGAGTTTTCTATAAACCACACATGGGTGTCCAACCCGCCACACACCACACCGGCCAGGTAGATCCCGGGCTGGTTGGATTCCTGTGTATCCGGGTTGTACTCGGGCGCACGTACTTCGTTGTCGGACAAATGGACGCCCAGCATGTCCAGCAAAGCAAAATTGGGCTGGTAACCTGTGGCCGCGATCACGTAATCGTTTTCGATGCTGATGACACCTTCGTGCGTGCTTATGTCCACATGGCGAGGATAAACATGGGTTAGCTCGGCGTTGAAATACGCTTTAATGGAGCCTTCTTCAATGCGGTTCACGATGTCGGGTCGGGCCCAATATTTCACACGTTCGCCTATCTCCGGTCCTTTGACCACCATGGTTACCTCGGCGCCTTTGCGGTAAGTTTCGAGTGCTGCGTCTACAGCCGAGTTGTTGGCACCCACGACCACCACTTTTTGCCGGAAATACGGGTGAGGCTCCTTATAATAGTGGGTTACCTTCGGCAAATCCTCGCCGGGAATGCCCAGAAGCACCGGCAGGTCGTAAAATCCGGTGGCCAACACGATGTTGCGGGTGTGGTATTCAGATTTGGTGGTTTTTACGAAATAACCAAGTTCGGTTTTTTTCACGCTTTCCACACGTTCGTACAAGTTGATGATCAGGCGGTGCGACTCGGCCACGCGACGGTAGTATTCCAGGGCTTCGTTGCGCGTGGGTTTGGCATTCAGCGACACAAAAGGCACTCCACCGATTTCGAGTTTTTCGGATGTTGAAAAAAACGTCATATTGGCGGGATAATGGTACAACGAGTTCACCAACGCCGCTTTTTCCACAATGAGGTAATCGAGGCCAGCTTGTTGGGCCGCCAGTCCGCAGGCAAGTCCGATGGGGCCGCCGCCAATGATCAGGATATCGAGGGTGTTCACATTCATGGGTGCAAAGATCGGCGTGTCTCTGTTTTTCTCTCCGTCCAGCGCAACAGGTGGATGCACTTTTGGCAAAAAGAAATTTTTAAAAAGGGGTTTGTCCGTTGGGCATAGCTTCAACAAGAACAATTCCCCAGTGAGTTCGTTCAATCTTTTAAACCTTGCTTTTGGCTTATGAAAAACGTAGTTTCCCCAATGACATGCCTGCTGTTGGTTGCCACGATGTTCTGTGCAACCGAAAAAGTGTATTCGAAGGATACCTTATTTGTTCATGAGGCCTTCATAAAATGGCAAAACGCTGCCGCCTACACCCTTGAAGTTGCGCGTTTGATGCCGGTGAGCGGGTTTGGTTTCAAGCCCATGCCCGATGAAATGTCCTTCGGTGAACAACTGGCCCACATCGGTAAAAACATGGTTTGGCTGGCCGGCGGTCACCTGACCAGCCAAACCTTTGAACACCCTTTAACATCGAAAGAAGTGCGCACACCGGCAGAAGAAATAGAGCTTTTGGCTGCTTCTCTGGTTTATGCCGAGGAGGCCATCCGGCAAACGTCTCCAGATTCTCTGTCGGCTAAAGGCGATTTTTTTGCCGGTCCCATGAGCAAACGGCAAATCATCATGCTGATGCACGACCACATGACCCACCACCGCGGCCAGATCATTGTTTACCTGCGTTTGCAAAACATAAAACCTCCCAAATACAGGGGGTGGTAACTGTTTTTTTAGAGCTTGTTCAGGATTTTGCGGCCCCTTGTCAGGAAATGGGTTACCTCTCGACAAAGTGATTCCAGACCTGCTTACTCTTACCAATCATTCAGGTTTGCAAAAGTCATGCTTATGAAATACCTCATGCTTTCTTGTTTTGCAGCTACCCGTTTGATGGAGAAAAGGTTGTCGGTGCAAGGGATTACGTTTTGGGAAAACATGCAGCTCAAAATGCATTTGCGCATGTGCGACCATTGCAGGGCTTTCGCCGAACAAAGCGTTACCATCGAAACTGCCATACACCGTCAGATTGAAAGTATAGAAGCTGATGAAACCAACAGCGATGGTGAACCTCCTGTGTTGCCCGAAGCGTTAAAAAAACACATTATGGAAAAACTTGGTTTGTAAAGCCTATTCGAATATGTCGTAAATGCGACAAGTACGGCCGAAACACCCGTGGCCAGGGATAAGCTTCAGCTAATCCATGTCTTAGCATATTACCTTAGCCAAACTTAAAACATCAGATACGATCCCAAAACAACACCAAATAAATCCAGGATGAACGGAAATGTAGAACTGAAGATGTGGGTAGAGTCGTATGCCGACGAATTGTACCGCAAAGCCTTGTTCCTTACATCCCACAGGGAAACATCTGAAGACATGGTTCAGGAGACGTTTCTTGCCGCGTCGCAAAACATCCACCAGTTTGAGGGCAAAAGCTCCCCGCGCACTTGGCTGCACGCCATTTTGAAAAACAAAGTAGCCGATCATTTCAGAGAACGCTACAAATTGACAAACCATGACTCCTCCTTAGAATCTTTTGAGGATCAATTTTTTACCAAAGAAGGCAGCTGGAAGCCCGAGGCGGCTCCAAATCCCTGGGGCGAATCGGAAAAACACCTTTTGGACGATCCTGATTTCAGCAAAGTTTTACAGGTATGCCTAGATCATCTGCCCCAACAATGGCGCGATATTGTTGTGTTGAAATTCCTGGAGGAACGCAAAGGCGAAGACATCAGCACTTATTTGGGCATCTCCACCGCCAACTATTGGCAAATCATGCACCGGGCCAAACTTCAATTGCGGGGCTGCATCGAAAAAGGTTGGTTTCATTAGGGCATTCGTTTTAGAACCTACCGTGTTGTTAGCAACAAACGGCTTTGGTTGTCAGGTTTTTATCTTTTCCCGACTTCCCCTTTGAAGGTGATTTTCGCGGCACCAGACTTGTTGCGACGGGGTACTGTTTATTTTGGAAACGACCGCTGCACAATCTTCAAACTTTCGTCGTAAGCCAAGGCGCTTGATGCGATCAGTTCGCCACCGAAAAGGAAATCGGTGCCGCCTTTAAAGTCGCTCAAACGGCCACCGGCTTCGCGGATGAGCACTGCCCCACCAGCCACATCCCAGGCGCTGAGGCCGTATTCAAAAAACACGTCGTAACGACCGGCAGCTACATAGGCCAGGTCAAGGGCTGCCGAGCCGAAGCGCCGCACGCCACGCGAAACCCGCAGGAAACTACGTAGGGTATCGAACCAGGCTTCTGCATGTTCAAAATTGTGGGAAGGAAAACCTGTGGCTATAAGGCATTTGCGGTAATCCGCCCGTTCGCTCACACGGATGGCCTTGCCGTTGCACCAGGCGCCTCCATCCAGCCAGGCGTAAAACTGCTCGTCGTTCACGGCGTTGTGCACGATGCCCAGCACCAGTTCGTCGTTGTGGCGCAGGCCAACGC
>JBBSDH010000162.1:0-10213 GCA_038249605.1 Chitinophagales bacterium
CCTATATTTTGCTCAATTAGGCATGAGGAGGGCGAAATGCGGGATATTTTGACCGACGAATAACGACATTGAGCGAAAAATAGGGCCGCGAAACTATATGTTATTCACTGGACGCGGCACTAGCCACCCTGCTTGGTGACAATACCAAACAGGGTGGCTTGGGGTGGGTGCTGGACGTTGGTGGAAGACCAAGCAAGCGGAAAGGATTTTGTCCTATTCGCCCCGGTTTAGCCAAATCCCCTGACACGTTGGGTAATATCGATAACTACCCGGTGCCGTTCAGTTATGAGCAATATTTCGTTGCAGCGCTGGCACTTATGGTTAAAAAAGTTTAAATACGGTTACCGGGTAGCCTTACGGCATTTGCCAGCGGTAATCCATCCTCAAAGTCAGCCATGTTTTGAAAGGTTACTTGCGCAATTTCTGTCAGTGCCTCTTCTGTGAAAAAAGCCTGGTGCGAGGTGATCAGTACGTTGGGAAAAGACATAAGACGGGTAATCTGGTCGTCCTGGATGATGGTTTCCGAAAAATCCCGAAAAAACAAGTGCTCTTCTTGTTCATATACATCCAGCCCCAGGTAGCCCAACTGCCCGGTTTTAAGGGCATCAATCACCACTTTGGTGTGAATCAGCCCTCCCCTCCCTGTATTTATGAGCATTGACCCGCGCCGCATCAACCGAAGCGAATCGGCATTGATAAGGTGGTGGGTCTGGGGGGTCAGCGGGCAATGCAGCGACACGATGTCCGAAGCGGCCAGCAACTGCTGCAATGGCAGGTATTGCACCTCTTTTGCCAATAGGCCTGGGTTTTCAACCACATCGTGCGCCAATACGCGGCAGCCGAGGCCGAGCATGATTTCACAAAAAACTGCTCCAATTTTACCCGTGCCGACTACGCCGACGGTTTTTCCAAAAAGGTCGAAACCGGTCAATCGGTCGAGCGAAAAATTGCCTTCCCGGACGCGATTGTAGGCCTTGTGGGTTTTGCGGTTGAGGGTCATTATGAGCGCTAAGGCGTGTTCTGCCACTGCATGTGGTGAATAGTCGGGCACTCGCACAACGGCAATGCCAGCATCCACAGCGGCAGCAAGGTCAACATTATTGAATCCCGCGCAGCGCAGTGCAATCAGCCGGATGCCCGCCGTCGCCAATTGGCGGAGGGCCGTAGCCGTAGCCTGGTCGTTGACGAACACGCACACGGCATCGCTGCCTGCTGCGAGCGCGGCGGTATGTTCATTCAATGCAACTTCAACGTACCGAAGGGTATGATTCCGGCTATTGTGCCGATCGAAATAGAGCCGGTCATAGTTTTGTGTTGAAAAAAAAGTGATGGTCATCTGCAATTGGTTGTTAAAAATTTCGTCAAAAACCATAAAAAAATACAGAACTGCTCCCTGATAAATCCTGACGAAGGACATTCGATACCAAGACCTCTGTCAATCAGACTACAGAGGCGCTTTCAGTGAAAAGTTGTTCATAAACAACTAAACTGGTTTCCATTTTATTCTTCTGGCCACCGGATACTTTACCATTTCAACGGGCTTTTTTTAAGGATTTGGTGACGCGGTCAACACACGGTCTTTTTTGAACCGTAAAATAACTTTTTCAATTTCCACCGCCACAAATACAACAGAGGACAAGGCAAGTGCTATCATCAACTCATTTAACGTGAGGGGTACGGTTTTGAAAATAGGATTTAAGAAAGGCACATAAATCGTTGCCATTTGCAGCCCAAACGTGATCAATACCGCTCCCAACAACGGCAGATTGAAAAACGGCCCCTGAGCGAAAAACGACTGCCGTTCCGACCGGATAGCGAAAACGTGCCCCATCTGAGAGAAACACAAGACGGTGAATACCATTGTTTGCCAGTGCGCCATGCCCATCTTGATGGACATGGCCTGCGTGACGATGCTCATGATGCCCATCAACAGCCCCACCCACAGGATATGTTTGCCCATCCCGTTGGCAAAAATGCTTTCTTTTGGGTGGCGCGGCGGGCGGCTCATGATGCCTTTTTCCGCCGGTTCGGAAGCAAGGGCAAGCCCCGGCAGGCCGTCGGTCACCAGATTTATCCAGAGAATATGGATGGGCAACAGTGGAATAGGCAGCCCTAAGAAAGGAGCGAGAAAAATGGTCCATATCTCGCCCGAATTGCTGGTCATCGTGTATTTGATGAACTTGCGGATGTTGTCAAAAATGCGTCTGCCCTGTTTGACGGATTTTACGATGGTGGAAAAATTGTCGTCCAGCAAAATCATGTCTGCCGCTTCTTTGGAAACATCGGTGCCTGTTATGCCCATGGTTACGCCAATATCCGCACGTTTAAGGGCAGGGGCATCGTTCACGCCGTCGCCTGTCATGGCGACAAACTGCCCCTTGTCCTGCAAGGCTTTTACGATGTTCAGTTTTTGCTCGGGCGATACGCGGGCATACACCTTTATGTGCTCCACCTTGTCTTCAAATTCTTTGGAAGACATTTTCGACAGCTCCATCCCCGTTACCACCAAATCCCCTTCGGCCTCAATGATGCCCAATTGCTTTGCTATGGCTTTTGCGGTGAGTGGGTAATCGCCCGTTATCATCACGGGTTTTATGCCCGCGGTTTTGCATTCTAAAATGGCCTGTTTTACTTCTTCCCGCGGCGGGTCTATCAGGCCGGCGATGCCGATGATGGTCAAGTTTTTTTCAATAGAATCAGGGGTCATCTGTTCGGGCACAGCATCGAAGCTCCGCATCGCAAAGCCCAGTACACGCAGTCCTTCGGCTGCCATGGTGTCGCCTTGTTGTGTCCATTGTTCTTTTTCAGTGTTTAATAGCCCGACTGATTTTTCCAACAACACATCCAGTGCGCCTTTTGTATAAGCCACGTATTTTCCCTTATGCTGGTGCATGGTGGTCATACATTTTCTTTCGGAATCGAACGGCAGTTCAGCAACCCGAGGGAGGTTTGCCTCCAATTGCTTTTTGAAAAACTGGTTTTCTTTTGCCAAATTATAAAAAGCAACCTCCGTGGGGTCGCCCAAGATGGTTCCATCGCTGCTTTCTACAATATCGTTGCTCAACGACATGGCTGTGAGCAGATGGTCAGTCTTCTCGTTTTTAGAATGTTGAAAAATTTCATTTGCTGCAACAAGGTCGGTTTCACCTGAAAACACCACTTGCACCGACATTTTATTGACCGTCAAAGTTCCTGTTTTATCCGAACAGATGTAGGTGACCGAACCCAATGTCTCCGCAGCCGGCAAATTGCGGATAAGGGCATTTTGGCGTATCATGCGTTTTGCCCCGATGGCCAATGCAATTGAGATAATGGCGGGCAATGCTTCCGGAATAGCAGCAACGGCAAGTGAAATAGCCGTGAGCAACATCAAAAAAACATCTTCCCCCCGAAGCACACCGACCCCAAAAAACACCGCGCAGATAATCAGGACAATGAAGGCAAGTTTTTTTCCGAATACAGCAAGCCGTTTTTGCAGGGTTGTTTTTATTTCCTCCTGCTGCAGCAGCATCTGCCAGACGGTCTTCTTTTTCATCCGCCGTTTCCTGCTTATCCTCCATGCATTATTGTTACTCGACATCTCGCTATAACTTCCTGTCACCCATCCTTAGGAATAGCTGAATTCTTCGCCAACAAAACAAAGTGTTGTAGCGGTGAGCAAGAAGTGGAAGACGAAGTGGGTTATTATTTAGTTTTACGAAATACCAACATTGGCACTTTTGTAATAAAGGAAAATGCCTCAGATTTGCTGGCACTAAACAATTTATCGAACCAGGTCAGATTGCTGTGGGTAAAAAATACGACAACTGAAGGTTTTACCTTTTTTGTTAATTTATCCAACTTTCCGATAAATCCTTCTTCCAACTGGAATTGTTCAAAATAAATCTGGTTGAGGTGCTTATACTTTTTTCGCCACATCTCTGCCATCATTTCCAAGTCAAGTTTTATTTCAGCAGGGTGGTAAAAATAGGCCAAATCCATCGTTAATTCTAAATCATTGGCAAAAACGGAAGCCACAGAAATCTCCTTGTCTAAGTTTTTCAGATCGGAAGCGTACAAGACTTTTATTATCGGGCGGACTCGATAGGTATGCGGTATCGCCAACACGGGTACAGAAGATTTCAGCATCACATTACCAGTATTGGTGCCGATTATACTCCGCATTTTACCTGCCCCTCGTGTACTGATGCAGATGTAATTAAAAGCATTGCGGCGTGCATACTCCAGAATGGCATTTTCCGGACTGAAATCCTCAATGACCGCGCACCGGTATGTAACTGGAGTCAGGTTCATTGACCGGTAAAGGCGCAGAACGAATTTTTCCAGATTTTCTAATTGCTCCAGAATTTGTCCCTGCCTCATATTTTCGATACGTTGCCGATGAACTGATGTCGGGATAAGTGCCTGAAAGCAGTGAAAAAAAACCAACTCAACTTCTGTTTGAGTGGCTAATTGCATGGCGAAACGCAAACCCGCTTTTGAATGGGTGGAAAAGTCTGTGGTGACGAGTATTTTCTTCATAACGATATTTAGGATAAAGGTCAATGCGCCAATCATCATACTAAAATGATCAGAATCAGCGTAAAATATGATGAAAGTCATCAGAGGTAAAAAGCAGCATCGATGTGCTCCATGAAGTTCATTTCACGCAGGTTACGAACTACCTAAGACTGGCTGGCAAAAAACTTGGGTTGCTTATCAACTTCAAAGTGGTTTCGTTGGAGGATAAAAAAAGTCTGCTTCGCATCAACAACTACAAATAAAATTTGCGAAAATGCGCACCTTAAATCTGTGAAAATCTGCTTGGACCTTCTGAGTAATCTGCAGTAATCTAAATAAATCCGTTGTCCAAAATCTTGACAATTACATCAAAACATCGAATTACAAAACCAATTGAAATAGCCCCACCTGAACCTGTCGGAATATCCCATCACGCTTTACGTGCAAACTCCGATTTCAGACCCATGAAGCCTAATCCTTCAATCTTTTAATCGATGTTGTGGTCGCCCTCACTAAGTCGGATGTTTTTTACTTTGGTGCTGGCCTTGACAGGTTTGGACATGCCTTTTACAGGTAAATCTTTGATTACGATCACGCTGTCGCCGTTGTACAGTTCGTTCCCGTTCGAATAGAGCACTTTGGGCGCCTCATTGCCGTTGAATTCAGGCGTCTCATCCAGATTCCATTCGTGTGAACATTCGGAGCACACCATCAATCCTTCGCTTTCGTAGGTGTGTTCGTTGCCACACTTCGGAGAGGAGATGATTTAAGACATGGCTTTTTTTGCGCAAAGATAACTTTTTAAAAAAAAACTTGCAGCGTTTGACGGTGTACAGCTATGCCTTTTCTTTCCTGCCAGGTAATGACCTCTAATTGATGTTTGTTGACAGAAAATTGCTTTGCCATGCTACCACTGGCATGCTGGAGGTATCTTTGAACATTCTACCACAATTATGAAACTGCCCGACCGCGTAAAACCACCACGCAAATACCATTTCACCTTAAAACTACCTGCCTGTGGAACGCAAAACCTTTCTAAAAACGCTTGGACTGACTGGCGCCGCCTCTGTCCTCCCCCTGGAAAATACCTTAAAAGCCGCTGCCGGCATCGCATCGCCGCCAACCTGTGTGCTCATTCCATCGGAAACGGCAGGGCCATTCCCACTCGACCTGACGACCAATCCCTTTTATTTCCGACAAGATGTTCGGGAGGACCGTACCGGTGCGCAGTTCAACCAAAAAATGCGCATCATCGGTTTGGGTAACTGCTTGCCCATGGCCAATGTACGTGTCAACATCTGGCACTGCGACAAAGTCGGCAATTATTCGGGCTATGGCAACCAATCGGGGCTTACCTACCTGCGCGGCTACCAAATCACCGATGCCAACGGCGAAGTGGAGTTTGTCACCGTATTTCCTGGCTGGTACAACGGCCGCATTTGCCACATCCACTTCCAAGTGTTTGTGAGCTCCCAATACGCCGCCATTTCGCAGCTTACGTACGATATTGCGCCTAAAAACGCTATTTACGCCGAATATCCCGCCCTTTACACCAAAGGCGCCGATCCGCTCAATTTCAATCAGGACAACGTATTTTCAGACGGATACCAATACCAACTGGCCTCGTTGACACCAAACGCCAGCACCGGAGGATACGATTCTTTCCTCGAAGTTAGCGTTCAAGGCAACGGCACGGTGGGTACGGGGCATGTGGAAAAAGAAAATGCCAAACATTTCCTGTTGGGACAAAACGCCCCAAACCCTTTCAAAGACGAAACCTTCGTGCCGCTGACTTTACGCAGCAGCGCCGATGTAACGCTCGAACTTTTCAGCCTCGACGGCAAAAAAGCGGCCATTGTTTTGAACCGTGGTTTGGGCGAAGGAGAGCACCGCATACCTGTAAATCTGAGCGCGCTGGGTTTGCCGGCCGGGTCATATGCCTACCTGGTGGAAGTGAACAATGCAGAAGGCGTGTTTCGGGACAGCAAATTGATGACGCAGGCGCGTTGATGGATGTTAGTGCCGCGAAACTGTACGTCATTCACTGGACGCGGCACTAGACTTGTGTTGGTTCTTACAATCTTTTTTACCATTTACATGAATAAAACCCAGCCGACCATGCCATGGAAACCGTTGTTTCTTGTCCTTGGACTTGTGTTTTCAACATTTCCAGGCCTTGCCAATATGGCCTCACCCATCGACGACGGCACGTTGGGCGCGTCGCCGTTCATCAGCAAACATGTCGACATCCTGCGAGAATCCATCCGCATCGTACCGGATGCGCGTTTCGAAACGGCCCGGTTTACCATCGAATACCAACTGAACGCGCACCAAAGCGGGAAACAAATTCCGTTGTTGTTTTATGCACCTGAGTATGAGGACGGCTTCATCGTTTTACTCGACGGCATGCCGGTAAAACTCCAAAAAGTTTCGGAGGTGTACCCGAACCTGGAAAACAACCAACTGTCCGATTTTCGCAGCCTGTTTGAAATGCCACAAGGCAACGACATGCTTCTTCTCTCGGATTCGCCGACAACAGGGTTTTCTTTCGAGTTAACCGAACTGAAGTTTTTCGAAATCGACTTGTCGGAAGGACAACACACCGTTCAAATTGAATACACCGCGAACAGATGGGTTGATCACAGCGGCTGGGTAAAGGAGTACAGTTTTCGGTACGCCTTGTCGCCGGCGAAAAATTGGAAATCGTTCGGAACCCTTGAAGTAACCTTTGAAAACAACCGTTCCGAAGCAACGTCATCGACAAACCTAGGTAATCCGACCCAGGGCGACCTAAATGCCACGGCTACCTGGAGGTTCGATTCCCTGCCCGCGGATGTAATGATTTTTGGATTCAATCCGGGAATTTCTTCCATGGCAAAGGCGTTGATCGCAATTTCTCCATTATACATGGGGGGCGCACTTTTCCTGTTGCTCACCGCCCTGCATGCCTGGTTTGTTTACCGTTTTCGGAAAAAACATACAGATCGCCGTTTTTCTTGGGTGGTGCTTTTGGGCAGTTTCGTCGTTCCGTTCATCACCTTGTTCGTTTACATGTATTTTTTCGATCTCATCGATGCGGCAATCGGACCGGCTGCAGGCAGCACGCACGGGTATACTTTTCTGGTTTTGGGGTTGTATCCATTCCTGATGCCTGTTTATTGGCTGGTGATGTGGTGGTACGACAGGATTTTAAAAAACCGACAGAAGGAACCGAGGTGACTTGTAAAGTATTGCACGAACTCCAAACTCCCATGACCCTTTACGACTTTCGCGCCCTGTCCCTATCCTTTCCGGAAACGGTGGAACTGCCCCATTTCGACATCACGTCCTTCCGGGTGGCCAAAAAAATATTCGCTACAATGAATACGAAGGAAAACCGAGCAACGCTGCGGTTCTCAGAAATTAACCAATCGGTGTTTACCGCCATGGCGCCAGGAGTTATTCAGGCGGTTCCGAACAAATGGGGGAAGTGTGGCTGGACCAACGTGGACCTGGCAAATGTGGACCCGGAATTGCTCAAAGATGCACGGATCACGGCATATGGTGAGGTGGCGCCGAAACGGTTGTCGGATCAGTTTACTGACGCAGATGAGGTGTAAGAGCGCATTAGGATAAAAATAGCAACCCGTTGCTCTTAAATTCGCTCTATTTTTGCACCTTATCCTTTACGCCGCTTGCGGTGTTCCAAACAATACACTGAAAACAAACGCATGAAAAAACACAATTTCTCGTCCGGACCGGCCATTCTGCCCGCTCAGGTTTTGAAAGAAGCCGCACGTGCCGTGGCCAATTATGAAGGCTCGGGTTTGAGCCTGCTTGAGATGAGCCACCGCGGACCGGAGTTTACAGCCGTCATCGAAGAAGCTACCCAACTGGTGAAAGATATCCTCGGCCTGCCGGAGGGTTACCATCCGCTCTGGTTGTCGGGCGGCGCCAGTACCCAGTTTTTTATGGCACCCATGAACCTGCTCAACGAAGGCGAAACCGCTGCATACACCGACACGGGTACCTGGGCAGACAAAGCCATCAAAGAAGCCAAACTGTTCGGGAACGTGGAAGTGGTTGCATCTTCAAAAGAAGCCAACTACAATTTTATTCCGAAAAAATTGAAAGTGCCGGCAAATGCTCGATACTTGCACGTTACCAGCAACAACACCATTTTCGGAACGCAATTGCATAAGTTTCCCAAAGTAAACGTGCCGCTGGTGTGCGACATGTCTTCGGATTTCATGAGCCGCCCGTTCGATCCCACACTGTTTGGTTTGATTTACGCTGGCGCTCAGAAAAACCTCGGTCCGGCAGGTACCACCCTTGTCATCGTGCGCGAAGACATGTTGGGCCACGTGCAACGCACCTTGCCGAGCATGGTGGACTACCGCACGTTCATCAAGGAAGATTCCATGTACAATACCCCGCCTGTTTTTCCAATCTATGTAAGCATGCTTACGATGCGTTGGATCAAAAAAAACGGCGGACTGGCCTGGATGCATCGCCGCAACAAAGCCAAAGCGGCACTGCTGTACAAAGAGGTTGACGACAATCCGATGTTTCGTGGTACCACGGCACGCGAAGACCGTTCGCTGATGAACGCTACCTTTGTGATGGAAGAAAAATACGTCGCACTGGAAAAAGAATTCCTGTCAACCTGCGAAGCCAACGGCATTGTAGGTTTGAAAGGCCACCGTTCGGTGGGTGGTTTCCGTGCCAGCATGTACAATGCGATGCCCAAAAGCAGCGTGAAAGTTTTGGTGGACGTCATGCAGGATTTTGCAAAAAAGAAAGGCTGATCAGGCTCTTAGGGATGATACGAATAACATCAAATGGGATTTTTTCAATGGTTGTTTCCATCCAGTGGATCAAGTAAAAAGAGCATGCACCGCAAGCTTTTGAAATACCGCAACATGCTAACCGTAGGGGGCATCGAAGTGCCGGTCGACATCGTGTTCGAGCGGCGCTTCGATACCCGTTATGGCATTACCGGAAGACGCATTACGCTACGCGTGCCCCTTGGCGCTCCCAACGAGTTTGTGCACCAGCAACTCGGGCAATTGCAGGCGTGGGTGCAGCAGCAGTTTGAACAGAGGCCTGAGCTGCGCGATCCTTTTGTGCTGAAAACATACAGCACTGGTGACCTTCTGCAGGTTGGTAAACGGCGGTATTTCCTGGAAGTTAATCTAGAAGACCGTGGAAGCCACAGCGCCAAACTGGTGGGCGACACCATTTGCTTGTCACTGGCCCAAAGCTCCAACGATCTGCACCGCAACAAAAGCATCAAAACCCTGCTTTCCCGCGTGGTTGCGGGCGATTTTTACCCCGAAGTGAGCCGACGGGTGCTCGACATCAACGACCGAACCGTGCAGCGGAAAATTCAGAACATATTCCTAAAATACAACCACAGCAACTGGGGTAGTTGTTCCTCGCACGGCAACGTGAACCTGTCCACCCGGTTGTTGTTTGCCCCCGACGACGTGCAGGACTACGTCATACTGCACGAGCTCGCACACCTCGTGGAGCTCAACCATTCGGACCGTTTTTGGGACATTGTGGAAGGTTTTGTACCCGATTACCGGGATAAAGAGAAGTGGCTTAAAGTGCATAGGGCGAAGTGTGATTTTTGACCAGGATTCTTGACCAGGATTTTTAGGATTTTGAGATTGGGATTTTACTTGGATTTTTAGGATTGGGATGATTGGATTGGATTTTAGGGATTGGA
>JBBSDH010000163.1:0-10086 GCA_038249605.1 Chitinophagales bacterium
AAAGGAAACCAAAATCGAGGAGCAGGAGGTCAATGAACAAGGGCAACTGAAGGGTGGTTTGAAAAACTTCATTGAAGCTGAAATGCGTTTAACGGACCGCTTTTTTAATGCAAAAATGACCAGTTAATGTATGCAATTTGTATTCAATGAGTGGTTTCTCGACTGGCACAAATCGAGCGCGACCAAGGAAGAAACTCAAAAAGTAAAGTGCATCTTTGCTTGGTATCGCAAGAGTGAACATGTGCTCGTTATCCTTAACGATAGTCCTTTCATAACCAAGCTCAACAAACTCAGAAAAGGTGAAGATGCTTATGCAGACAACTTTGCCATTTCTCAACTCAAAGTTTTTTACAGAATAAAAGAGTTTGATCCAGACAGAGTCTTGTCCCTGGATGATGCACCGAAACTCGATGAGCAAACCATGGCATTGTTGAGCCGGGGAAATTACATGAGTGATCGGTATCTTTTTGAAACAGCAATGGGCTCGGTAGACAAAATCATCATCACTACGGATGAGAAACTTAGAAAGCAATTTGCAAATCAGCAACTTTTCCAACTCTGGAGCGTTGATCAATTTATGAATCACTTCAACATACAATGCTGATTGCATGCGCATCCTACTTGTAGAAGACGAAGAAAACATCCGCGAAGCCCTCAAGCTCAACCTCGAGCTGGAAGGCTACGAAGTGGTGGCCACCGGCAATGGTAAACGTGCCCTGGAATTGTTGTCAGGCCAGCATTTCGACCTGCTCCTACTCGATGTGATGCTGCCCGACGTGGATGGCTTCACCATCACCGAACAGGTACGCCTGAGCAACAGCGAAGTGGCCATTCTGCTGCTCACGGCCAAAGACATGCCCACAGACCGCATCACAGGCCTGAAAAAAGGTGCCGACGATTACCTTACCAAACCATTCAACCTCGAAGAACTGCTGCTGCGTGTGAGCATTCTGTTGCGCCGCAGCCAGCGTGTGAAAGGCGAAGCGTTGAGTCTTTTCGAATTCGGCAACAACAAGATCAATTTTGAAACCTTTGAGGCCATCTCGTGGAAGGGTGAAAACATTACGCTCACCAAAAAAGAAGCCATGCTTTTGAAACTTTTGGTGGAGCGAAAAAATGAGGTGGTAAGCCGCAACCAAATCCTGCAAGCCGTATGGGGTTACGATGTTTTTCCAAGTACCCGCACCATCGATAACTTCATCCTGGCTTTCCGAAAATACTTTGAACAAGACGCCAAACAATCGCGCTTTTTCCATTCCATCCGGGGCGTAGGTTACAAATTTACCCTTGCTTAAGCCGTGGATTTCGGCAAACTTCCCAGTGTCGACGGTGTGGATTTTACCCTGCCGCCCGACCCGCCCGACAACGCCTACGTGCTCGCCAACCTGCCCGCGCGAAACGGCGCACCAAAATTGTACCTCGGCGCCACAGGCTACCACATGAAAGCGTGGACGGGCAAATGGTACCCGGCAGGCGCCCGCGAAAAGGATTTCCTGAAACATTACGCACAACAGTTCAATACCCTCGAACACAACAGTACCCATTACCGCATTCCTGATGCAGCAACCGTGCAACGTTGGTGTGACGACACGCCTGCGGATTTCAGGTTTTGTCCCAAAATACCCCAAACCATCAGCCACACCCGTGATTTGGGTCTTACCGGTTCAAACATCGCGTTGTTTGCCGATGCCATGACGGCATTGGGCGACCGTCTGGGTTGTTGTTTTATGCAATTGCCACCGCATTTCAGCATGCAAAACCTGCCTTTGCTCAAACGTTTCGTTTTGGAGTGGCCCCAACATTTGCCATTGGCTTTGGAAATGCGACACCCGTCTTTTTTTGAGCCCCAAGCCGTTCGGTATTACGACATGTTGCAGTCTGCGGTTATGTACACCGTCATTACCGATGTTTCAGGCAGGCGCGACGTGTGTCACATGCGGGTGACGGGCGCCAAAACCGTGATCCGGTTTGTGGGCAATGCTCCCCATCCGAGCGACGATGCGCGGGTGCAGGAATGGGCCGGACGGTTGAAACAATGGTTTGATGCAGGTTTGCACGAAGTTTACTTTTTCACCCACCAGCCCGACAACCTGCTGGCGCCCGAATTGGCGGCCAGGGCGGGCGGCGTGTTCACCGCAGCCATGCCTGAAGTGCTGCTGCGTGCGCCAAAAGAAATTGAGGAAAGTGGCGTTCAGGGCAGCTTGTTTTGAACGTTTATCGGTGAAAATGCGCTATTAGTAGGTTTGCCACATCCTTTTTGTATTGTTTTTAGTTTAAATTTTTTCAAAAGTTAGCGTGTTTGCGTTCCTTTCGCAACATTTGCAACACCTGATCATCATTTCAACTTCATGGCCGAACTTTCATTTTTCCACCGGGAAATATCCTGGTTATCGTTCAACTACCGCGTCTTGCAGGAAGCCAAGGATCCTGCTGTGCCCCTCATCGAGCGACTGCGTTTTTTGGCCATCTATTCATCCAACCTCGATGAGTTTTTCCGCATCCGTGTGGCCAACATCAGAAACCTCAGGAAAGTAGGCAAAAAAACCAAAGCCGCCCTCGACTTCGATCCCAGCGAATTATTGAAAGAAATTCACCGGGTAGTTAACCGTCAGCAAGAAGAGTTTTCTCTCATTTTTGAGCAACAGATCGTTCCTGAGCTGCGCAAGCAACACATCCACATTTTGCGCAGGCTCGACCTGAATGCCGAGCAAAAGGACTTTGTTGAAAATTATTTCAACGAATACCTGCTGCCTTTTGTCATGCCGGTGTTGTTGGTGAAACGCCGTATCAGGCCGTTTTTGGCCAATGCCCATCTTTACCTCGCCGTGCATTTGGGACAGCACAAAAAGCCGCTTGCTCAAAGTGAATACGCCCTGGTAAAGATCCCTTCGGACCAGCTTCCCCGTTTCATTACCCTGCCCTCGTCGTCCAACCGTCATGATGTCATCATGCTCGACGACATCGTGCGCCACTCCGTATCGTGGCTTTTCCCCGGGTACGAAATCATGGATACCTACTCCATCAAACTTACGCGCGACGCTGAATTGTACATCGACGATGAATACTCGGGCGACCTGGTACAAAAGATCAAATCGAGCCTGCAGAAACGCCAGGTTGGTCCGGCAAGCCGTTTTGTTTACGATCGGGAAATGCCGCAGCATCTGCTCGAATACCTGCGCGAAACTTTTACCCTGGGCAAATACAGCATGTTGCCGGAAGGCCGCTACCACAACAATTTCGACTTTTTCAAATTTCCCGACTTCGGGATGCACCACCTGCGCAACAAACCGCTTCCACCCCTGCCCCATCCTACCCTGCATGATGCGGAAGATCCGTTTGCTGTTATCCGTCTAAAAGACCAGATGTTGCACATGCCGTACCAATCGTACGACGCCGCCATTCATTTTTTTGAAAAAGCAGCCGTCGATCCACAGGTTACACACATCAAAGTTGTTCAGTACCGCGTAGCCAAACACAGCCGAATCCTCAACGCCCTCATGCACGCAGTACAACTGGGCAAACAGGTGTCGGTGTTTGTAGAAATTAAAGCGCGGTTCGACGAGGCGGCGAATCTGGAATGGGGTGAAAAACTCGACAAAGCCGGTGTGCGCGTACATTATTCTTTTCCGGGCGTGAAAGTGCATTCCAAATTGGCACTGATACGCCGTGTGGAAGAAGACCAACCACGCCTGTACGCTTACCTCGGTACCGGTAATTTCCACGAAGAAACCGCCAAAATTTACGCCGACTTCACCATTTTTACCGCCGACCCCCGTCTTACCACCGAAGTGAGTTCCGTTTTTACTTTCCTGGAAAACATTAAACCACCCAAACAAACCTTTGAACACCTCATGGTGGGCAAATTCAACCTGCGCGAAGGACTGTACGCCCTCATAGATGCTGAAATCGCCAGCGCCAAAGCCGGCAAAAAGGGATTGATGATCCTGAAATTGAACAGTGTGGAAGACAAAGAAATCATCGCCAAACTTTACGAAGCCTCCCAGCAGGGTGTAAAAATCCGCATCATCGTACGCGGCATCTGTTGCATCGTTCCTGGCGTCAAAGGGTTGAGCGAAAACATTGAGATCACCAGCATTATTGATCGTTTTTTAGAGCATGCCCGCATATTTTACTTTTATGCCGACGGTTTGGAAAAAATCTTCTTGTCGAGCGCCGACTGGATGCAGCGCAACCTCAGTTTCCGCATCGAAACCATTTTTCCCGTGTACGATACGGATTTGAAACAGGAACTTATGGACATGATTCAATTGCAGCTCAACGACAACGTTAAAGCGCGCATCATCGACAAGAACGACAAAAACGAATACCATCGAACGGCTACCGACATACCCGTGCGTGCCCAACTTGAAACTTATTTTTATTACAAAAGGAGAATTGAATGACGTTCAGCGAAAACGAATCCCGGGAAATCCAGGAGCTGTTCGGCGCCTTGCCCAAACAACTCGACCCCGAGGAATTTAAAATAAAACTGCGCGAACTGCGCGCCAAATACCACCCCGACCAGTTTGAAAAGTTCGGCAACGAAACCGTGAAACAAATGGCCACGGAACGTTTCCAACACATCGAACAACTGGCCGAAAAACTCGAATCGTTTTTCAAAATGCCGGCAGCGCAACGCAGCGCCAAACCCGGCCCGTCGGCCCAACCTTACCGCGACCCACGTGCGCGTTTCAGCGGCCACGACCTGAAAATCGAATTGCGCACCGACGACAAGGACCTGAAGTACCACATCTTCGGCACCTTTTACCGATGGCTTCAATTGGGCGACACCTTTAATGTTCCCGAAACCAAAGCCCGAATCACCGCCGACGAAGAGCACCTCGGTCGGAAAATTGGTTTTGTGGAAACCATCCGCTTTTACCTCAGCTTCGAAGAAGACGACCCCATCGATACCATCGTACATTGGTTGTTCGAACGCATCGACGGCAGGGCCGATACCCTGCTCATCGAAAGTGAAATGGTACCCATCGAATTCGACGAAGTTTTGTCTGCCATCAAACGCAGAACCTTCAGGCACCTTACAGCAGGACCGGCCTAAAGGCAGCAGGCAGATGGCAGCAAAAAAAATTTAGCCTGATTAACAAGCTGTTATCTACAAATTTAATTTTTTTTGAAAAAATGCTTGCTGGTTAGAAATCGTAGCCCGTATATTTGCATCCGCTTATCAGAACAACGGTTTTGAAAACAGCAAATGCGGAAGTAGCTCAGTTGGTAGAGCGCAACCTTGCCAAGGTTGAGGTCGCGAGTTCGAGTCTCGTTTTCCGCTCAAAAGCCTTCAAGAAATTGAAGGCTTTTTTGTTTTATACCAGTTTCAAGGCGTACATTTGTCTGTGCTCTGCCCGGGTGGTGGAATGGTAGACACGCAGGACTTATTAATTTGAGCCAACAGCTTGGAAACTACTGTTGGGAACCTGTCAAATTCGGCGAACCCTTCTCGACGGAAGTCGATGGCAACGCCGAGCCAAGCTTAGGTTATACTAAGAAGGTGTAGAGACTAGACGGCAGGTACCTAAATCGTTAATTTAAAACGATATGGTAAAGGCATAGTCCAGACTACAAACATGCAAAATGTTTTATATTAAAACAAATTGTGTGGCGACGAAAGTCGTAGCTGTAAGAAAATCCTGTGGCTGTTGAGGTCGTGTGGGTTCGAGTCCCATCCCGGGCACCATCAATGAGTCATCCTGTTTTGCAGGGTGGCTCATTTTTTATTTCCCCGCATTCCTCGCTACCCTGAATCCTACCTGGTCCAACCGGGACGAAGGTGAAGCTGTCTCACGGCTCGACACTCGCACCCTGAAGGCCTGACTTTGCCAGCTTCCTCCCCTGTATACTTTCAGGAACTCCGCACTGTTTTCTGCGAGTTCTGATGCCTTTTCGCGGGTATCCGGGTATGCTGCTATCCAATTCCAGCACCATTCGGCCACGTTTCCGCTCATGTCGTACAGGCCCAGTTCATTCGGGCGTTTCAGGCCTACGGCACGAGGTTTGTCGCTGGCATTGTTGCGGTACCAGGCCACTTCGTCGGCGCTGCCGCTACCGCTGAACTGCCACGCCTGACCTTTACGTGCGCCGCGCGCTGCATATTCCCATTCCGATTCCAGGGGCAGCCGGTATCCGTTGGCCGTCCAGTCCGCGGTCACGTTGAACCCCTCGATGGTGTACACCGGAGCCAGGCGTTGCTGTTTGCTGAGCCAGTTGCAATAGGCAATGGCATCGTACCAGGCCACATTGATCGCGGGCATATCGCCACGTCCCCAACCGTTGTCGATGGGTTGTATCCTTCCGCTGGAGCGGCAGAAATTGTCGTACGCTTCAAACGTCACTTCATAAGCGCTGAGGTAAAACGGAGCCACCTTAACGGCGTGCACGGGTTTTTCGTTGGCCAAACCCCTCCCCCAACTGTCGCCCATTTCTATGGATCCACCGGGCAGCAGGATAAGTCCCGGCACTTTGCTGTCGGGTGTGTTTTTTGGTGTTTGGGGCTCGTTCAAACGGCCTGAATCGGCTGGAGGTTCAACAATGCTATCGCGGGGCGTTTCGGGCTGGATTTCCGTTTTCACAGCCGGGCGCACAAGCGCTTTGGCTTCGTCTGCAAAATTACCTTGCGGAAACAATTCGAGGTATTTCCTGGCATTGGACTTCGTACGGCCTTTTACAACGGTTTCTTTCCAGTAACGTACATCGAGGGTATCCCTGTAAGCAGCTACCTGCTGCCGAGCCACCGTATCCTGGCTCACCGTGGTGATCAGGGAATCTAATTTTTGCAGTTTGTGCTCCGCGCTGTCGTCGCTTTCGACAATGTTTTTAGCCCATTCGCCCGGATCTGTACCGTAAAAAAGGGAAAGCAGGTCGTTGGAATAATACCAAACGCCGACGGCAGCGCCCAGCAACAACAACCACAACAATGGAAATCTGCGTCGGCGCGGCGCACTTTGGGGTAGAGGCTCTGCACTTTCGGGATAGGGTACGGTAGGTCGTGGCGCCGGAGGAGGAGGCGGTTGTGGAGGTGCTAAGGCTTCCTCTTGTTCCTCCGTTTCAACGGGAGGCACACCACTTCCTGTACCCGAAGGAACTGCCAGTTGTTTCTCGGAGCTTTCCAGTACAGGTGTGTGAAACGAAAGTTGGTGGTTGGCCGTTTTGAAGGTTTGTGGTGTTTCTTCCGGTGCTTCGGACACGATTTCCACCATTTCCTCCAATACGATCTCTTTTTTTCGCTCCTGCCCGTGCAAAAGTTCTACAACAGCCACTTTGACCACCAACGGAAACCGTCCTTCACGCTGTGGGGTCACAAAAAAAATCCATTCTGTAAACCCTTCTTTTTCAACCAACTGTTCGGATGAGCTGATGGTTCGGACCTGAAAAATGTCGTTGGTCGACGGGTCGAACACCTCCACCATCATCAGTTCCGAAATGCGTCGCAGGCCTTTCAGGGTAAGTTCGGCTTCGGCCGGCAGTCCGTCCCTGATGACTGCAACATCCACAGCGATGCGCACCACGCAGCGGGTTTCCTGCTGCAAGGGCATGGTATCGGGAATGTTGTACAAAAGCGTGCCGGCATCCACTTTTTGTGCAGCAGGATGGTTTTGGTATCCGCCTTGAAAATCAGGTGTTTCCAGGGAAGAAAGCAGGTCAATGAACGACGAACGAATCCGGTTGTATTGAAGTTGCAGATCTTCGTTGGACAAGGTGCTGCGCAGACGTTGCTTGTCGGCGTCGCGCAAATTTCCAAGCAACGCAAGTGCTAAAGCATGGGGTCCGCCGCGTTCGGGCAAAGCGCCGAGCAACAGTTTGATCGCGCCAGCCAAATCGTCGAGCAGCAGCTCGCGCAGGGTGGCAAGAAAATCCGGCAGCGGTTTGTCAAGTGGCATAAGCGTGACCCTTCGTTTGCAGTGTGGTAAAGGCGGGTAAAAATAGTGTACCCTGATGAAAAAATAGAAAGTCATTGTACAGCGTTACAATAACCATTCCTTACCCAAACCCTTTGTCCCATGCGAATCATTGCTGTTTTCGCGCTGCTGCTTGTGTCGGCGGCGCAGATCCTCTTTGCCCAAAAAACAACCCCTACTTACACACTCGCCGAAGCTGTTGCCCAAAAACTTGTGGAAATGCAACTTGAAGGCACCGGAGGCCATTCCGGCGAATCGCTCAGCATGACCTGCAAAAACCTGAAAAACACGTCCTTTCGCGTGCGTGTACCCATTGGTCAGCTCATGAACCCTGCCGATTCGAACCTGCAAACCCTCGTGGTTGCGGATGAACAAGTTTTCGCAATGCAGGCCAAAGCAACCCGATCATTGAAACTCAAAGCATTTTGTTCACAGGCCGGCGACGGTTCACCAGGTACGGGCAGCGCATTTTCGGTGGGTGCCATGGGCCCCGAAAAACTGATCCAACTGCTGAAATACGTTTCTGAAAACAACATAAGCGACGACGTCGACGTCCAGTCTGCCGTATGGTGCGTCACCAACGGGCACACACCTGCAAGCATCGGTAATGCCGGTTTAAAAATCTTCACCTCCAAACTTGTAGGCCGCGACGTGCCGCAATACCGCATCCGGTACCACACCGAAGATCCGCAACCAGGTCGCCGGGCCGATTGGGGCAAAGCCCTTGTGGTGGAGAGCCAGTTTCAATACACGTTGGAAAAAGATACAAAGCTGGACATGCTGCTGCTCGACGTTGAAGGAAAAACCATCAAGGTGCTTCGCAAAGACGAACTGTCCAAAGCCGGTGAACACCGCAGCGGGATGAAACTGGAGGTGTACAACCTCGATCCCGGAAAATACACCGTACGCCTGCAAAAGAAAAACGGCGAGGTGATCAAAGATATGCTGGTGGAGTTTTAAAAAGCAACCGTCGCAATAAGGGGTATTTAAAGCCATACGGCCTTAAATACCCCTTATTGCGACGGTATGGGGGAAGGAACAAGATTGTGCTGAGCGAAAAATCCAATCCAATCTTCCAAATCCATAAATCCCAGTAAAATCCAATCCCAAAATCCCAAAAATCCAGGTCTTATTTGGCGATGGCTTTGATCTTTTCCTCCAGTTCGATTTCGTCGCCGGGAGCGTAGCCTACGTGCTCAAAAATGATGTTGCCTTCGGCGTCGAGCAGGAGCGTGTGGGGTACGGAAGCCACGTTGGCGGTTTGCTGGAATTCCTTGTTGTAATCGTGCAGGATTCGGTAATCCCAGCCTTTTTCTTTGACCATGGAAGGAATTTTGGCGGCAGTACGCGTGTCATCTACGCTGATGGCCACCAGTTCCATGTTGTATTTTTCCTGCCATTCGGGGTAATAGTCCTTGATCGCGTCAAGTTCTTTTTTGCAGGGTGAGCACCAGGTAGCCCAAAAGCTGATGACCGTAATTTTGCCCGTTTTACCGAGCTCCACAGCGTCAATCGTCTGACCATCAAGGGTTTTAATCTTGGCGGAGGGCAGATTTTTCATCTGGGCAAAAGCGGCCACGCTCAAGAAGAGGGCCGAAAGAAGCAGCATTGTTTTTTTCATGTCTGAAATAAATGGTTCGGTGTTTAAACGCCTCTACAGAACGTTTTCTGTCGGACGGTACAAAAATACAGTATACAATGTCGTTGTGCGGACCGTTAACCAACGTTTAACTAGTCGGGGTGGTCGGTGGTGGTCTGTTGGTTGGTTAGTCGGTTGGTCGGGGGTGGCTGGTTGGTTGGGGATGGTCGGTTGGTTGGGGATGGTTGGTCGGTTGGTCAGGGTTGATCGGTTGGTCGGTTGGTCGGTTGGACGGAAAACCAGGTGTTTCACTTCGCTCAACATGACACACATCACTTTTTTCTTAAATTGCCGTTGAATGGATAGGGTTGTTTCGCTTCGCTCAACATGACACACATCACTTTTTTCTTAAGTTGCCGTTGAATGGATAGGGTTGTTTCGCTTCGCTCAACATGACACTGCGCTGGGAAGAAGGGGGGGGTGTGGGGGGCGGGGGGGGGCCCGGGGCCGCCCGCGGGCCCGCCCCCCCCCCGCCCCGCCGCCCCGGGGCGGGGGGGGGGGGGCGGCGCCCCACACACCGCAACCCCCCCACCACGA
>JBBSDH010000164.1:0-10075 GCA_038249605.1 Chitinophagales bacterium
GAAGCCGGAGCCGTCGGCTAAAAAATGTACATCGTGCAGGTCGAGGTAGTATTTGTTTTTTTCTTCCAGCAGGGTTTTGCACGTTCCTGTGGCGGGGTCGGCCAGCAACAGCTTGAGGTTGTTTTGGTGTCGGTTCAGCCAGGTCAGGCAGAGTTTTCCGTTGGGCGTCCAGGCAAGGCGTGGCATGTAGCTGTCTGCTTCTGTTTCCGTGTTTACGGGTATGGTGCGTTTTGAAGGGAGGTCGTAGATGAAAGCTGAAACTGTGGCGTTTTTTTCACCCACTTTGGGGTATTTGAAGGTCACGAGTTCGGGGTAAGCGCCGCCCCGGTGCATTTCCATGGTCATTTCGGGCACTTCGCGTTCGTCGAAGCGCAGGAAAGCAATTTTGGCGCCGTCGGGGCTCCATTCAAAAGCGCGGACAAGTTTAAATTCTTCTTCGTAAACCCAATCGGAGGCGCCGTTGATGATTTCGTTGGTTTTGCCGTCGGTGGTTACCTGGGTGTTGATGCCCGTTTCGAGGTCTTTGTACCAAAGGTTGTTGTCTGCCACGTAAGCTACTTTTTTGCCGTCGGGCGAAATGTTTGCGTAGCGTTGTTTGCTGCCTGTATGCAAACGGGTGAGGGATTGGGTGGCCCGATCGAGCACAAAAAAGTGCGACTCACTGCTGTGGCGGTAAATTTGTCGGGTATTGGTTTGCAGCAGTATTTTGGATTCATCGCTGTTGAACGCATAGCCGTCGATGCTTTTTTTCCACGATGTATCGGCGGAAGTAAGCGAGGCGACGTCGAGCAGTGTGGCTGTTTTATCGCCGGTACGCAGGTCGTATTGTTCGATCAGGGTGCCGTTGCGCCGGGTGTAATGGTTACCGTCGTTCTGAAAATTAAAGCCGGGAATGCCTTTGGCGTTGAAGGTGTTGTTTGAAAAGATGTCTTCAACAGTAAAGGGCTTTTGAGCTGTGAGGGTGGTGGTAAAAAAGAGAAGCAGAACAAAATGGCGCATGGATCGGTTTTTTTTTCGAAACAGCGTTATTCACCGCAACGCTGCGGTGGACAACGGGGTCAAAGGTCTGTAATCCTGCCAACAACATTCGCGGAACTTCGACGAAAATGCCTGTTTTTACCTATCTTTGCACCCTCAAAAACGTTATGGGCCGCATCTTAGCCATCGATTACGGATTGAAGCGTACGGGCATAGCCGTTACCGATCCCCTTCAAATCATCGCCAGCGGTCTTACCACGGTGGAAACGGGAACGTTGATGGATTTTTTAATCCGCTATTGTCACACGGAAAACGTTGAACGTTTTGTGGTGGGTTTGCCCCTTTATCCCGACGGCAATCCAGCGCAAATAGCGCCCCAGGTGGATGCGTTTGTGGAAAAAATGAAAAAGCAATTTCCGGACATACCCGTTGCGCGTCAGGACGAGCGTTACACCTCCATCGAAGCCAAAAGCATCATTTTGCAAAGCGGGATTAAAAAACAAAAAAGAAGGGATAAGGCATTGATCGACAAAGTGGCGGCGGCCATTATTCTGGAACAATACATGCTGGACAACCATTGGTAACCCTATGATTTTACCCATTTACGCTTACGGCCACCCTGTTTTGAAAAAAGTGGCAGCGACCATCGGACCCGATTATTCCGAGTTGGAAACCTTGCTTGACAACATGTGGGAAACCATGTACCATGCCGATGGTGTGGGACTTGCTGCGCCACAGGTCGGTTTGGCCATACGCCTGTTTGTAATCGACACCACACATTTGAAGGAGGACAAGGAAAACAAAACTCCCGGCATAAAAAAAGTCTTCATCAATGCACAAATGGTGGATGAAACCGGTCAGCCCTGGGCGATGGAAGAAGGCTGCCTGAGCATCCCGCGCATTCGTGGCGACGTGGAAAGACCTCCGCACATCCGCATCCGTTATCAGGATGAAACGTTTCAGGAATTTGAAGAAACCTATGAAGGATATACGGCCAGGGTTATCCAACACGAATACGACCACATCCAGGGCGTGTTGTTTACCGAAAAACTCAAACCTCTGAAAAAACGCCTCATCCAGCGCAAGCTCGACGACATACGGCAGGGGAAAATCCATACCGACTACAAAATGCGCTTCTTCCAGGTCCGTTGATCTTGCTGTTTGAAAAGAAGATTTTAACGGAATAAAATTTTAAGGTATCAAGTGGAACTTTTTTCATTTCCGCAACCTTACAGCCGAACAACCTATCTAAGGTTGTTCGGCTTTTTTTATTTGGAAATCGCTCTTTGAACAACTCGTTTGTGGAATTTTATATGCCGTTCGTCGATAAACGAAATAAACACAGGAAACGTTTGAACCAAAAAACGTTTCCTGCATTTACCTTTGCATGATGAATGAACAGCACGAAAAATTTTTAAAGCGGGCCGAGGAACTGTTTATGCGTTACGGCATCAAAAGCCTGACGATGGACGATGTGGCCCGTGAACTGGGGATTTCGAAAAAAACGCTGTATCAGTTTGTTTCAAACAAAGAAGAGCTGGTCCGCAAGGTTATTGAGAAAAACATCCTTGAAGATGTTCAGAACTGCAACGTATGGACCAACGAAGCAGAGAGCGCTGTGGACGAAATCCTCCTGGTTTTAAAAAACGTAATGGTCGATATCCAGCGCATGAGACACAACGTGGTGTACGATATGCAAAAATACCACCGCGACGCTTGGGACTTGCTGGTTGATCACCAACGTGGATTTATGCTGAAGCTCGTCCATGCGAACCTCGAACGGGGCATTCGCGAAGGTTTGTACCGCAACGATTTTGATGTGGACATCATTGCGAAATTACACATTGCCCAGTCCTTTCAGTTTTTTGACGAAACTATTTTTCCTCCCCTTGAATATGCCAGGGAACTCGTTTTCCGAGAATACATCCTTCACTATTTGCACGGCTTGTTGTCCGACAAAGGCCGCGAACGTTTACAAGCAAAATTATCCTGACAATGCTACCTTCCTCAAACAAACACTTCACTCTGGTCCTTTTGCTTCTATGGTTCAGCGGCAACAAGGTTGTTGCCCAAACAACCATGACGCTGTCTGATTGCATCCAGTATGCTTTCAGAAACAGCCCCGAAATCCAGTTGGCCCAGTTGGTGGTAACCGATGCCGACTGGCAAATTAAAGAAACCAGTTCGCTCGGCCTGCCCCAATTCAGCATCGGTGGCGGTTACCAGTATTTCATCGAGCAGCCGGCATTGCCTGCCGAAGCCCTGGGCTTCGAAGCGCCTGAAGGCACCCGAATCGCCTTTCAGTTGCGCAACAACTTTAACCTCAACGGCCAGGTCAACCAGCTTCTTTTCAGCAACGACTACCTGATCGGGCTTAAAGCAGCGCGTTTGTACCGGCAATACGCCGACTTTCAGCTGGCTACCGCCAAGCAAAACTTGCGCAACAAGGTCACCGATGCTTACTTGCCGCCCCTCATCGTAAGCGAATACCTGAAAAACCTCGATCAAAACATTGCCAACCTCGAAGTACTGCTGAATGACACCAAAGCCATCAACACCGCAGGACTGAATGAGCAGCTCGACGTGGACCGCATCCAACTGCAACTCGACGACCTGCGCAACGACCGCAGCAACCTCACACGCCAGCGCGACAACCTGCTCAATGTGCTCAAGTTTTCCATTGGCTATCCCATTACCGATGCTCTGGAAGTAAGCGACAATGTGGAAAAACTACTGGCCAACATCGGACAAGTCGACATGGTTTCTGCCATCGACTTTAGGAATAGACCCGAATACCTCGAATTGCTCAAAGGCCGGGAAGTGCAGGTTCTCAATGCCGAACGCTACCAAAAATACTGGATGCCCAACCTTTTCGGCTACGGCCAGTACCAAACCAGCTGGCAGGGCAACAACAACCTATTTTGGATCCCTTCCTCGGTGGTGGGTGTAACACTCAGTGTAAACCTTTGGGACGGCGGAACCTCGCGCGCCAAACGTGAACGCGTTCAGATCGACATTCAGGAACTCGACCAGCGGAAAAAACAACTTGAAAACGCCATTACCCTGGAAGTAAACAACGCCCGCAACCAATACGAAAACGCACTCAACGTATTGGAAAACAAACGCCGTAACCTCAGGCTGACCGAACGCATCGTGGATACAACCAGAAAAAAATACGCCGCTGGCATAGGCTCCAGCTTCGAACTCGTAGCCACCGACCAACAACTTTTCGGTGCCCAACGCGATTATTTACAGGCACAGTTCGATGTACTCACCGCCCGCGTAGGTGTACAAAAAGCACTCGGACAATGGAGCTACTAACCCTTGAAAAACAAGAACCAACCGTTTACCCATCCAACATCATACCCAACATCATGAAACATATCCTGTCCATTACCCTGGCAGTCCTTTTCCTCGCCGCCTGCGGACAAAACCAAGACGACAAGGCAGCTCAACTCGCCTCACTTAAAGAGCAACGCGCCAAAATCGACGCCCAAATTACTGTTCTTGAAAAAGAAATCGGCCCGCTGGAAGGCGCAGCACAGCGTACCAAAATGGTTACGCTTCAAGAGCTTAAAACCGAAATCTTCAGCCACTTCATCGACCTGCAAGGCAAAGTGGTTGCCGAAGAAAGCGTGCCCGCAACAGCCAAAATGTCGGGCATGCTCACACGCGTATCCGTGAAAAATGGCGATACTGTAAAAAAAGGTCAGTTGCTGGCTCAGGTGGACGACGAGCTCATCCGCCGCAGTCTCATCGAATCCGACGTGCAACTCAAAACGGCACAAGACTTGTACAACCGCCAAAAGAGCCTTTGGGACCAAAAAATTGGTACCGAAGTGCAATTCATCCAGGCCAAAACACAGCTTGAGTCGGTCGAACAACGCATCGCCACCACCAAACAGCAACTCGGACAATCCAAGATTTACGCACCCATCAGCGGCACCGTCGACCTTGTGATCCTCAAAGCCGGACAAAGCATAGTTCCTGGCATGCCACTTTGCAACATCATCAATTTCGCCGATTTGAAAGTACAAGGTTCCGTGACGGAAGCTTATGCATCCAAAGTGCGCAAAGGTGACCTGGTGATCGTGCATTTTCCCGATTTGAAAAAAGACATCAAAACCAAAGTAACCTATGTGAGCAAAAGCATCGACCCAATGACGCGTACGTTCATCGTGGAATGCGCCCTGCCTACCAACCCAGAGTACCGCGTCAACATGATCGCTGTGCTCAAAATCACCGATTACACCAACACCAAAGCCATCGTAGTGCCTGTTAATGTGATTCAAAATGCAGAAGAGGGCGAATTTGTACTTGTTGCCAACAGAACCGGCGACAAACTGGCAACGGTGAAAAAAGTAAAAATCAAACAAGGAAGCAACTACAACGGTATGGTTGAAATCACCGAAGGCCTAAAAGCCGGCGATTTCATCATTGCAACCGGATACCAAAGTGCAAACAACGGCGAAACAGTGGCCTTTTGATAACCCCCTTTTCAGTTTCTTCTAACTCAGGCAACAATGAAAGAGTTTAAACCTACCAGTTGGGCCATTGATAACCGGACGAGTATTTTCATCATTACCGTCATCATTTCAATCGCCGGACTTTTATCCTACCAATCACTGCCCAAAGAGCAGTTTCCCGATGTGGTGGTGCCACAAATATTTGTCACCACCGTTTACCCTGGTGCCTCGCCTTCCGACATGGAAAGCCTGGTGACCAAACACATCGAAAAGGAAATCAAAGGCATCAACGGCCTTAAAAAACTGACCTCCAATTCGGTACAGGATTTTTCGAACGTCATCGCTGAGTTCGAAACCGACATGGATGTCATACTCGCCAAACAAAAGGTGAAAGACGCTGTCGACAAGGCCAAACGCGAACTGCCGCAGGACTTACCCTCCGACCCTACCGTGACAGAATTCGACATTTCCGAAATCCCAATCATGAGTGTGAACATCAGCGGCGATTTCAGCCTCGACAAGCTGAAAGATTACGCCGATGATCTGAAGGATAATATCGAGGAAATGAAAGAGATCACACGTGTCGACATGGTTGGCGCACTCGAAAAAGAAGTCCAGGTAAACGTCGACAAATACAAGATGAGCGCAGCAAGGCTTACGTTCCGCGACATTGAAAACGCCATCGCCTTCGAAAACCTGACCATCTCAGCAGGTAACGTCGACATTGGTGGTATGACGCGCTCCATCTCGATCCGTGGCGATTTTACCGATGTGGAACAAATCAAAAACCTCCTCGTGGTTTCGCAGTCGGGCGCCCAAATGTACTTGAAAGACGTCGCCGAAGTCAAAATGGGCTACGAAGATCAGGAAAGTTTCAGTCGACTGAATGGTAAAAACGTAATTTCCCTGAACGTCATCAAACGTTCGGGCGAAAACCTTATCAATGCTTCCGACAAAATCAAGGGAATAGTGGATGAGATGAAAGCCGACGAATTCCCGCCCAACCTCGAGGTGGTGATTACCGGCGACCAAAGCCGCAACACCCGCGTTACCTTACACGACCTGATCAACACCATCATCATCGGTTTTATTCTGGTGACGATCATCCTCATGTTTTTCATGGGCGCCACCAACGCCATATTTGTGGCCTTGTCGGTACCATTGTCGATGGCCATCGCTTTTATAGTATTGCCAGGCATCGACTTCACGCTCAACATGATCGTACTTTTCGCCTTTCTTCTGGGGCTAGGGATCGTGGTAGACGACGCCATAGTGGTGATTGAAAACACCCACCGTATATACCACGATGAAAAGCACGGCATTGTAGATGCTGCAAAAAAAGCAGCGGGTGAGGTGTTCCTGCCTGTTTTGGCCGGTACTGCCACTACGTTGGCGCCTTTTTTCCCATTGGCATTCTGGAGTGGGACCATAGGCAAGTTCATGCACTTCATGCCGGTTACACTCATCATAACACTCACTGCATCGCTTGTGGTTGCGTACATCATGAATCCCGTTTTTGCTGTGTGGTTTATGAAAAAAGAAGGCGATGAAGCCAAGGAGATTGATACGGTAAAGGCCCGTCGCCGCACCATCGCCGGTTATGTGTTGTTTGCTCTGGCTACCATCTATTTCTACGCCTCCGGCAGCTTCGGCATGGGCAATTTCGCCATTACCCTTGCATTACTGGTGCTGATTTACAACTTGTTTTTGGAAAAAGCAGTGAATCATTTCCAGGGAAAAACATGGCCTGCGTTTCAAAACCGATACGCACGTTTCCTCAACTTCGCCCTTAAACGCCCTTGGTTGATGATGGGCTCTATGGTGGGATTGTTTGTGCTTTCGTTCATGCTCACTGCCTCACGAAGTCCAAAAGTTACCTTTTTCCCAAGTGCAGACCCCAACTTCATATACGTGTACCTCACCTTGCCCATTGGTACCGAAGTTACCGTTACGGACTCCCTTATTCGCAAGTTGGAGAACAAAGTGATTGAAGTGCTTGGCAAAGACAATCCGCTGGTTGAATCGGTAATCACCAATGTAGCCCTGAATGCTTCAGACGACCAGTTCGACCGTGCTGCAACCTCCAACAAAGGTAAAGTGGGTGTAGCTTTCGTCGAGTTCGCCAAGCGCGATGGTGTAAGCACCACCGTATACAAGGATAAAATACGCGATGCCGTTAAAGGTCAGATTCCCGCCGGCGAAATTACCGTCGACCAGGAATCGAGTGGCCCGCCCGTTGGGAAACCGATATCCATCGAAATCCGTGGAGAAAATTTTGAGGATCTTACCAAAGTATCCTCAGCCGTTAAACGCTACCTCGATTCTTTGTCTATCCCCGGTATAGAAGAACTTGCCAGCGACCTGGTGGTTTCTAAACCGGAAATCAACATCCAAATTGACCGCGACCGCGCCAGCCGAGAAGGTATTTCTACAGCACAAATCGGCAGTGAATTCCGCACGGCCATACTTGGAAAGGAAGCAAGTACTTTCAAAGACGGCAACGACGAAATTCCGATCAACATCCGTCTGCAAGCCGACCAACGAGAAAACATCAACGAGATGGAAAACCTGAACATTACGTTCCGCGACATGAATATGGGCGGCGTACTTCGATCCGTTCCCGTCGCCGCGCTTGCTGAAGTAAAATACACCAATACCTATGGCGGCATCCGCCGAAAAAACCAAGAGCGACTGGTAACCATTTCTTCAAACGTTCTTGGCGATTACAACGCCAATGAAGTGGTAGGGAAAGTACAAAACGCTCTGCTTGGCTTCCAATCCCCTGTACAGGAAGGCGTCAGTGTAACTTTTGGCGGTGAACAGGAAGAACAACAGGAAGCCATGGCATTCCTCGGAAACGCCATGATCATCGCCATGATGTTGATTGTGCTCATCCTCATCACCCAGTTCAACTCCATCGGCAAAACCCTCATCATCCTCACCGAAGTCGTTTTCTCCGTAGTGGGTGTATTGCTTGGTCTGGCCATCTTCAACATGGATTTTGTGATCGTGATGATGGGTATTGGTATCGTAGCCCTTGCCGGTATTGTAGTTCGAAACGGGATATTGTTGGTAGAATTTACCGACCACCTCAGAGAAAAAGGCATGCCTACCCGGGAAGCCATCATTGAGGCTGGCCGCATCCGTATGACACCCGTACTGCTCACCGCAACAGCCGCCATCCTTGGCCTGGTGCCACTGGCCGTTGGTTTCAACATCGACTTCGAAAGCCTTTTTGCTCATGGCGACCCGAAAATTTTCTTCGGCGGCGACTCGGTAGCCTTCTGGGGACCCTTGTCGTGGACGATCGTTTTCGGTTTGAGTTTTGCCACCTTTATTACACTCATCATCCTGCCTGTTATGTACCTGCTGGGATGGCAGTTTAAAAACTGGTCGTCAAAATTCTTTTAATTCGGATCTTTAAGTGATTTGTATACAGCGAACGGCGCCTGGGAGTACCCAGGCGCCGTTTTTTTTGGCTATTTTGTGGCATCAAAATGCCCAATTTTATTCTTGCAAATGAGCGACCAAAACATGGATCATTCCCCCAAGCCAACTTTCAACATCGGTTTTGGCCTTGCCTTTTTTCTCGTGGGCGCCTTGGCAGGTTTTGCCGGACTTCAATTTTTCCTCGGTAAATTACCTCTGTTGACCAAAATCCTGATCACGGCATCCTATTTGATTTTTGGGTTGCTGATTGCGACGTTTGTCATCATTTTTTATTTTAGACATTACCTCTCCAAAAAACTTTTTGGTACAAGCCCTAAAAACGTACATACTGCTTTGCAGGACACCCAAAAGGCCGCCAACTACGTAACCGACCAAATTACAGCCCATGTTCTGAAAGACGCTCCGGCCGACATACGCGACGGCGTGCGTGCCCTGCTCCCGCGACTGGCCTACCAACTTTTCTGGGCAAGACTTCGCAACTGGTGGTGGCAATGGATTCTGGGGATTTTTATAGCGGTGGGTGGACTCACGGGTACGCTCCTTCTGATGAATCAAAACGAGCTGCTGCAAAGCCAAAATAACATGATCCAACGTCAAATGTCGTTGGAGGAAGCCAATCGCCGCAGCGCATTGGTCGTTTTGATGAGCAACATCCTGGATAAAGTAGACAAAGAGATAGAGGTACAGCAAAAAGGTATGTCGTTAAGGGCCCGCGAAGCTACCAGGTACTCTTTGAGTCAATCCTTGGTTGGTCAAATAGCTGCGCTGAGCCACGCCTTCAAACCCTACAAATACATGGAAGGCGATACGCTTATTGTTAAACCGCTCAGTCCTGAACGCGGGCAACTGCTCACCACACTCACAGCCTTGCCATTGGACACAACCACCATGAAAAGGATCTACAAATCAGCAACTTTCCAAAGCGCTGATTTAAAAATGGCTGTGCTCATCAACGCCTATTTGTCGAGCGCAAACATGAAAGAAGCCAACCTGAGCCAGGCGGACCTGACCTACGCTAATCTTTCGGATGCCTATTTGTCCGACGCCAACTTGTCTGATGCAGACATGCGCTGGGCCAAATTGTCATGGGCCATCCTGAGCAATGCCAACCTCGTTTCGGCCAACCTGTCAAAAGCGGACCTGACCCATTCCACCCTTTCCAAAGCCGATTTGAGCAATGC
>JBBSDH010000165.1:0-9907 GCA_038249605.1 Chitinophagales bacterium
GTTTGATTAACAAACAATTGGGTATTTTTTTTCAAGGATTTTTCAAATTATTCCCCTCACGAGGCCGTAGGCCGAGGAGCCCTGCCCGCTGCCTGCTGCCCGCTGCCTGCTGCCTACTGTTCTTTCATAAACGGATACCGGTAATCGGTAGGCGGAACAAAGTTTTCCTTGATGGTACGTGCTGAAATCCAACGGTAAAGGTTCAGGATGGAACCTGCTTTGTCGTTGGTACCCGAAGCGCGGCCGCCACCAAAAGGTTGTTGTCCGACCACGGCGCCCGTAGGTTTGTCGTTGATGTAATAGTTGCCGGCTGCATGGCGCAGTTTTTTGTCGGCAAGAGCGAGAGCTGCCTTATCGCGGGAAAAAACAGCGCCAGTCAAGGCGTAAGGCGAAGTGGTGTTCACCGTATCCAGGATTTGTTCAAACTTCTTGTCGTCGTACACATAAACGGTGAGTACCGGACCAAAAATCTCTTCACACATGGTTATGTACTTTGGATCGGAGGTTTCGAGCACAGTGGGCTCGATGAAAAAGCCTTTGGACTTGTCGTAATTGCCTCCCGAAATGACCTTGACATCGTCGGATTTTTTGGCCAAGGCAATGTAGTTGCTGATTTTGTCAAATGCCTTTTCATCAATCACGGCATTGAAAAAATGGGTAAAATCTTCCGGACTGCCCATTTTCACCGTTTTAAGATCGTTTACAAGGTGCTCTTTCACACCTTTCCACAAGCTTTTGGGTAGGTAAGCACGGGAAGCTGCCGAACACTTTTGTCCCTGGAATTCAAAAGCGCCGCGCAACAGGGCAACGGCCACTTCTTTGGCATCGGCAGAAGGGTGCGCCACAACAAAGTCCTTGCCGCCCGTTTCGCCAACGATGCGCGGATAAGTTTTGTATTTGGCGATGTTTTCACCAATGGTTTTCCACAACTTCTGAAACACACCCGTACTTCCCGTAAAGTGCAATCCGGCAAAATCCGGATGGTTGAAAACCACATCGCCAATCACCGGTCCATCTGCGTACACCAGGTTGATGACCCCGTCCGGCAAACCCGCTGCTTCCAAAATATCCATGATGACCGCTGCCGAAAAGACCTGACTTTCCGCAGGTTTCCACACGGCTACGTTGCCAAGCATGGCCGGAGCCGTAGGCAAATTACCCGCGATGGAGGTAAAATTGAACGGCGTAAGGGCAAAGATGAAACCTTCGAGCGGACGCCAGTCCGTACGGTTCCAGGTATTGTGTGCGCTGATGGGTTGGTTTTTGTAAATTTCCTGCATAAACCAGGCGTTGAATCGCCAGAAGTCGGCAAGTTCACAAACCGCATCAATTTCCGATTGGTACGGGCTTTTGCTCTGGCACAACATGGTAGCTGCATTCATACGCGCCCGGTAAGGTCCGGTGAGCAGATCGGCCGCTTTGAGAAAAACAGCAGCGCGGTCCTGCCAGGGCATGGCTTCCCAGGCGGGTTTGGCGGCCAATGCGGCATCGATGGCCTGGCGAACGTGTGTGGTGCCTCCTTTGGAAAAATGGCCGAGGGTATGGGCGCGTTCGTGGGGCGGGTGTATGGCGATTTTTTCATTGGTATGCACTTTTTGACCACCGATGTACATGGGCACGTCGGCCTTCTGGGCTTTCATGGCTGCCAAAGCGGCTTTGAGCTCGGCTTTTTCAGGCGAACCAGGAGCATAAGAAAGTACCGGCTCATTTACCGGATGGGGCACTGTAAAAATGGCGTCGGACATGGTGTTAGGACTTTATGCGGCTGGGCCGATGATGATTTCGGGTGGCAGGAAGGGACTGGCGTCGCCTCCTCCGGTGATGATTTCGCGAACTATGGTGCTGCTGATGTGTGAGAATTCGGGTTGGGCGATGAAAAACACCGTTTCAATTCCTTTTCCCACAATTTGGTTCAACTGTGAAATGGTTTTTTCGTATTCAAAATCGGATGATGTGCGCAAACCGCGGATCAAATACTTTGCACCTATCCGCTGGCAGTAGTGGGCCGTAAGATTTTGGAAAAAATCTATCTCTACGGTAGGGTACTGAATAAACACCTGACGGAGCCAATCGAGCCGCTGATCGAGTGTGAATAAATTTTTCTTTGTTGAATTGACACCTACAGCCACAACAACCTTGTCAAACAGAGGCAAAGCGCGTTTGACCAGATCCACATGGCCCACAGTGATGGGATCGAAGGATCCCGGGAAAACGGCAATTTTCATGACTTTTAAAATACGGTGTGAAGTTCCATGTTTTCACTCAAAAGAAAAAATATTTCAAGTTTCGAAAAAATCTTTGATGTGTGATTACTTTTGCAACAGAAACTACCGGTTGTGGTTTTTGAGCCAAAGCCGAAAAGCTCCGAACGAGTAGGCATTAACAAACAATCAAATTTCCTTATGAAAAAATCAACTCTGTTAGTTGTTTGCATTTTCTTCTTTGGAACGTACGCTTCGGCTACTGTTAGTCCTTGGAATAAATCAATCGCAGAGTACGGCGTTCCTGCCAGCATGCCGGCATTAACACCTGAAATGGCTCAAATGGGCTTGAAAACCTTTCTTGATCTTACGCCTGCCGAATATCACAAGGTAACGGGAAAACGTATGGGTATGAAAAATGCTCTGGCGCTTAAATCCGCCCAAAAACAAATCAAGCAGGATTTGAAAAGAAGCGGCCATTACGACGCTCCCGGCGATGGTATAACAGAAGGCGTATACATCCTTCTGGCTATTTTTGGTCTTGCATGGATCGCCATGGGTGTTAAATCCGATTGGGAAGGATCAGACTGGATCGTTAACCTGTTGCTCACCTTTTTGTGCTGGCTTCCCGGTTTGATCCATGCCCTGATCAAAAAGAAAGACTACTTCCCATAACAGCAAACAACCCAAACCTCCAAAAAGAGTTATCCCACTTCCACGGGATAACTCTTTTTTTATCCGCACTTTTTGAACTATACATACTTAAATGCGTATTTTTGTTCCATGAGTAATACGAAAGTCATTACGGTACTGCACCTCATTTTTCTGATCGTAACGCCTCTTACCATCCTGCTACTGCCTACCTCTTTTTTCGATGAAGGCATTACCTTATGTCCCTCAAAACGGTTTTTTAATTTTGAATGCTTGGGATGCGGCATGACACGTGCCATCATGCACCTGGTGCATTTCGATTTTGAAAGCGCCGTTTATTACAATAAATTGAGCCTGATTGTTGCCCCTATTTTGGGTGGATATTGGACTTTCTGGATCATTAAAACGATCTTAAAGCTCAGAAGCTGAAATTCTCGGCTCATCTTCACTTTATTGCTCACCATTTCCTCTTACCACCAATCAAAACATTATGAAAAAAAGACTGTTAATCTTATCGTTTCTTTTTTGCCTGACTGCGGTCATGTACGGTCAGCGCAACTACAAATCGGCCATCGGTCTACGTTTTGGATCACCGGTTTCCGTTTCCTACAAAACTTTCATCAGTGAGCCTGGCGCCATTGAAATATTTGGCGGCTTCCGCGGCTACAGCGGTTACAGCTGGTTTGCCGTTGGCGGTTTGTACGAACACCACATGGCTTTCCCCGATGTGGAAGGACTCAACTGGTACTTCGGCGGTGGGGCATCGGTATTCTTCTGGAATTTCGACAATAACTTCATCAACGACGGCGCCAGCAACACTTCGTTTGGCATCTTGGGTTGCCTCGGCCTGGATTACAAGTTTGCAAACGCACCTGTTAACCTTTCACTCGACTGGGTTCCCACGGTGTTTGTAAATGGATTTCGCAACGGTTTCGATGCTGGCTACGGCGCCTTGAGCGCGCGTTATGTTCTTAACTAGTTTTTGACCCAAATGCATCTAAAGACAAGTGCCACCCCATATTCATGGGATGGCACTTACCTTTTCTAAAAAAAAGCTCCACGCTTAGTTCAACTGTGCAGGATCATCGTGTGGCCAAACGCTGTTGCCTTCTTCGATTTCACCTTCCTGTGGATCTTTTTTTCGGTTTCTCCACCACCAATAACCCATGCCACCCACCAACAAATAAGGCGTAAGCAACATGTAAAGTATGCCTGCATTCAGGCCTTTACCTGCTGTGCCACCATTTTTCAAATTGGATTCAGCCGACATTTTACACATGGGGCATTGGGCCGCAAGCGGCGAAACCGATCCTGCCAGCGTAAAAACCAGCACTACAGCAAAAAGCATTTTACTCAACTTGTTTTTCATAACCTTTTTTTAATGGTATGGAACAAACACAATCAATGGGCATAATAAGGCTTCAGCATGAGGTAACAAACCGGGCCTGTGATCGCAACGTACAGCCAAAGTGGGTAAACCCAACGGGCCATTTTTTTATGGCGTTCGTATTGACCAGTAAATGCGCGGTTAAAGGTAAAAAAGATAAAAGGCAAAATCAAGGCCGCCAGCACCACATGGGTAAACAGCAGCACGAAATAAAAGGTTCGAATGGCACCGGTTCCGCCAAAACGTGTCTCAGGTGTTGTAAAATGGTAAAGTACATACGACACCAAAAACAGGGCGGAAGTCACCATGGCAACGTAAATCGACTTGCGGTGCGCTTCCACATTTTTATTTTTGATGAAATACAGGGCCACGATTAAAATAACGGCCGTGAGCGCATTCAGTGATGCATGAAGCGGCGGCAAAAAGCTGAAATCAACACCCAGGTCTATTTTAACCCTGCGCATCAATCCCACAAGCAGCAACACCACCGCCGTTACGATCCATGCGGTTGTATTGAGTTTTTTTTCCAGTGCAATATTGGGTTGCAAAACAGACATATGTAAAGTTATTCTTTGGGTAAAAGGATAGCAACATGTTCAACCATGCGGCGTACTTGTTTTTCATCAAGTGCATCGTAGAAACGGCGGATGGTTCCCGACGTATCGGCCAGTGCATAGTATTCCTTTGCCGGCTTAACATCTTCCTGAAGACAAAAAGACTCATAGCCATTGAAAAGAATGGTTTGCCAGGAGCCGATAGCGCCCGCCCAAACCCAAGTGGCATAATCGATGCTGGGCAACTTCTGGTAATGTGAACGAAACTCACTGGTACCGCCCTTGGAAACCATCACCAGCCTGAAAGCATCATTTTGACCGAATTGTTCAAACAGCTTTTGACCGTCATCGATGATGCGTTTGTTGCCCTCGGTAAGCTCCGGCTCGTCGCCGAAAAAGTGGATGACACACACTTTGCCGTCGAGGCGGTCGTATTTGGTACCGTCGGGATAAATAACCGGAGCTGTGCGCACTTTGCCAAAAGCTTTGAGTTCAGCCTGTGCGTCTTTGCGCCAATTGAGTCCATTGCGCAGATAAATCCACGAAATGCCGGGTAAAACAAACAGTATAACCAGCAGAGCGATCGTGATGAAGAATTTTCTGCTTTTGCTGGGTGGTGTATTGTCCTGATTCATGGTTGTATTCAACGTACTGATGAAAAACAAAAAACGGCAAGGCATTGTTGCCCCGCCGCCAATATTTTCAGCCAAAAAAAGTCATGGCATTGTAATTTCAGGTATCAACCCAAAGGAGCAATTTCGCAACCCGGAATGATGTAATATCCCTGGGGCTTTCCGGCTGGTGTAGGTTTGATGATTTCTTCGTTTTTCTCCTTGATCTGGTTGCGGCGCTCTCCCCAAGAATTGCCTTCCTGGAAAAACGCTATGATGGCCCAAACAAGCAACGTCGTTGGCAACAGTACGCTGAATGCAAGTCCGCGTACTTCCTGCGCCATGTGCATGAAGTGGAAAATAATGAAATAGGCTTTGTACAAAGAGAAGCCAACCATCAAAATCATGTAGAGGTAGTGACCAAATCCTTCCGAAAATTTCACGCCGGGAATCAAGTGACCTTTGGCGACGAGGGCAATAAATACCTCTACAAGGGTAATTACACCCAACAGGATAAGACCGCGGAACACAAGTGCTTTTTGTTCTTCGTAGGTATGTGCAGACATATTGTGACTAAGCTTGAAGTTAAAGTTGGGTAATAGGTTGGAGGTAGGTTATCCGGATTTACAGAAGGTAAAATACAAGGAATACGAATACCCAAACCAAGTCTACAAAGTGCCAGTAAAGGCCAATTTTTTCCACCATTTCATACCCGTTTTTGCGGGCAGCATACAATCCGCCGGCAGCATTGATTGCAATGATGCTGAGGAATAAAACGCCAGAAAATACGTGAAATCCGTGAAATCCTGTGATGAAGAAAAAAAGTGCGCCGAATGCTTTCGGACCAAATTCGGCATTGCGCACCTGACCGGCGTAAACACCGGTGGTGTATTTAAGTTTGGGAACATCAAATTCCTGAACCGTCTGACCGTTGCGGACCACATCGTGTTTGTGCAGCAAGTAGGAATCACCTTTGACAAACGTTTTGGTTGTTCCGTCTTCATTTTTGGCCTCCGTACCATCGGCGCCGAGGTAAATACCATCGGCAACATGGCGGCCAAACGGGTTCAAACTTACCGTCATGTGCTCTTTGGCGATCAGGGTTGTCCATTCATACGCCTGGCAACCAAGGAACGCAGCACCGCCGAGAATGGTAAGGAACATCCAGAATACCACGCCGCTTTGATTTTCGCGGTGGCCTTCCTGTACGGCACGGACCATGGTTACGGAACTGAAAATGAGCACGAAGGTCATTACCGTAACAAAAATAAGCGGCCAGTGGGCAGTTACGAAGGGAAACGATCGGAATACAAAGTCAGCTTCGGGCCACGTAGGCATGCTGAAACGAAGTGCACCGTAAGCGATAAGGAAACCTGCAAAAGTAAAGGCGTCGGAAAGCAGGAAGTACCACATCATCAACTTGCCATAACTGACTTTGAAGGGTTCCTTACCGCCTTCCCACAGTTCGCCATCGTTCTGGTGGTCTTGATCGTGCGTTTCGTGTGCGTGGGCTAAAGATGTTTCTGCCATAAGATTCAATCAATAGAGGTTCGTAAAAACGTTTAAAATCGTTCAGGCGTTTTTAAACGGCGTATTTTTTAAGATTGCAGCATGAAAAAACCAATGAGGTAAACCCAAAGGAAGTCAACAAAATGCCAGTATTGAACCACGAGGCTGAAGCGGTCGCGACGGCGTTGTGTGGGTTTGAACGGCAGTGTAAAGGCATGTATAAGCGCGACCATAAGAGCGGCTATACCACCCAGGACGTGGGCGACATGCATTCCTGAAATCACGTAAACAAAGGAACTCGACGGGTTGATGGTGAATGTTGCACCCATGGCATCCATGGCAACCCAGCCCTGGTACTGAAGTCCCACAAATGCGAGCCCCAGTACAAAGGTGGCCAGCATCATGCCTTTGTACAACTTTTCATTGCCTTTCGTGAAGGCATTGTAGGAAAGTTGCAGGGTCACGCTGCTGGCGATGATGACCAGTGTATTCAGAAAGAAAATATCGGGCAACTTAAACTCATACCAGTTGCCACTAGCCCTCCGCACAACATATGCGCTGGTGATCGACACAAACATCATGATGATGCTGCCGATGGCCACCCACAAAGCAAATTTGTGGGGGTGAATTTTGTTTCTGTTGTATTGTTTACTCACCGTTTGAATCATGGTGACTTTAAATTTTATCAATAAGCAACACAATCAGCGAAGCGGGCAGGTGAAGGAACGATGCAAACATTTGTTTGCGTGCTGCTTCGTGTGAACATTCGCGGTAGAGTTGCCAGCTGCGCCAGGCAAACCAGCCATTGAGCAGAAAAAGAAGTGCTGTTGCCCATGCGCTGGAAAAACCAAGCCAATAACTCAGACCGGCATTTCCAAACATCAAAAGGCATACAACAAAGGAGAGCATCCCGGTCGTTTGGTCTTTTTCACCGTTGCGTGAAGGCAACATGTAAAAACCCGCTTTTTTGTAGTCGTCATCGGCAAGCCAGGCCACGGCCCAGAAGTGCGGAAACTGCCACAGAAACTGCAGGGTGAACAACATCAATCCGGTATAGGTAATCACACCTTCGAAAGCAACTGTGCCAATGATGAGTGGCAATGCACCTGGAATGGCGCCTACCGTCACCGCAACAAGGGCGGAGGAACGTTTCAAAGGTGTGTAAATAAAGGCATAGGTGATCAGCGACAACATACCCAGAAAACCCGTGAGCGGATTGAAAAGGGTAAGTATGCTGATGCCGAAAAGGGCCATCACACCGGCATAAAGAACGGCGGTAGACACGCTCATGCGACCTGTTGCCACGGGACGGTTGGCCGTCCGGGGCATTTCGCGGTCAAAATCGCGTTCCAAAACCTGATTAAGCGCATTTGCGGCGCTTGTTACAAGAAATCCGCCAACAGCAAGAAGGCCCAAGGCATACCAACTGAACCTGTCGCCTGCAGCGATGGCATAGGACATCAATGCCGAATACAGTACCAGCAGGGTAAGCTTGAATTTAACAAGCAGCCCAAAATCGGTGATGCCCTGCACCAGTCCGTCAAATACGGCAACACGTGTTGCCGTAGTCGTTCTTGCCTGATTTTGCTCCATGTTTTTAGTGGCCGTGGTCGTTTTCGCCTTCTTTCAGCGGAATGTATTGAGGAATAAATTCTTCACCGTTTTTACCGTAATCGTAAGCCCAGCGTTGAACCGTAGGAATGTTGTTTGGCCAGTTTCCGTGCCCTGTTTCGATGGGTGTTGTCCATTCCAGTGAGTTGGCGCCCCATGGGTTTTTAACCGTCATTTTGCGGCCGCTGAAAATGGAGTAAAAGAAATTGACCATAAACAATACCTGCAGGAAGAACACCACAATAGCAGCTATGGTGATGAACTGGTTCAATTCGGTAAAGTGCTTGAACGATTCAAAGTTGTCGGAGCTGTAGTATCGGCGTGGAACACCTGCCATACCTGTATAGTGCATGGGCCAGAAAATGGCGTAAGCGCCTACAATGGTTCCCCAGAAGTGGAGTTTACCCAGCGTTTCGTTCATAAAACGGCCGAACATTTTGGGAAACCAGTGGTAGATACCGGCAAACATTCCGAAAAATGCCGCAATACCCATCACAATGTGGAAGTGGGCTACTACAAAATACGTATCGTGCAACTGGATGTCCAGCGCCGAGTTGCCCAGGAAGATACCCGTCAGACCACCCGAAATAAACATCGAAACAAATCCTACAGCAAAAAGGCTGGCAGCATTGAACCTAAAGTTCGAACCGTAAATCGTGGATATCCAGTTAAACACTTTCACCGCCGAAGGAACGGCAATGATGAGTGTAAAAATCACAAAGAAGTTACTGATGAATGGATTCACACCCGACATAAACATGTGGTGCGCCCAAACGATGAACGACAGGAACGCGATGGTCAGGATGGAAAATACCATGGCGCGGTAGCCAAAAATGGGTTTGCGGGCGTGTACAGAAAGTACTTCCGAAACAATGCCCATGGCAGGCAGAATGATGATGTATACTTCTGGGTGACCCAAAAACCAGAACAAGTGCTGGTAAAGGATGGGGCTACCTCCAATGCGGTCGAGAATTTCACCACCAACAACAATTTCGTTGAGGTAGAAAGACGTACCCATGCTGCGGTCGAACATCAGAAGAAAAACACCCGAAAGCAATACCGGGAAAGAAAGCAGACCCAAGATGGCTGTTACAAAAAAGGCCCAGATGGTGAGCGGCATGCGCCACATGCTCATGCCCTTGGTACGCAGGTTGAGCACGGTTGTGATGTAGTTTACACCACCGAGAAGAACCGAAACCACAAACAAAGCCATGGAAACAATCCACATGGTCATACCAGCACCGGAACCGTCAGAAGCCTGAGGCAACGCACTGAGTGGCGGATAAGCCGTCCACCCCCCGGAAAATGGTCCGGTGCTGAGGAAGAGCGACAAAAACATAACCACACCGGCGAGGAAAAACGCCCAATAGGAGAAAGAGTTAA
>JBBSDH010000166.1:0-9874 GCA_038249605.1 Chitinophagales bacterium
CCAACTTTAAACTTTAAACTCCAAACTTTAAACTTCAAAGTCGGCTTGGGATTTGAATGAAAAAATGCCCTGTGGCTTGTTTTGCAAGTGATGCGGCATTTTCTCATTCAAATCCCAAGCCGAACGCCAACTTTAAACTTTAAACCTCAAACTTTAAACTTCAAAGTCGGCTTGGGATTTGAATGAAAAAATGCCCTGTGGCTTGTTTTATAAGTGATGGGGCATTCTTTATATTTACATGTTAAACCGAACGCCAACTTTAAACTTTAAACTCCAAACTTTAAACTTCAAACTCCGATATTTGCCCCATGATCCAGCGCATTCAAACTTTGTTTCTGATTTTGGCTGCCGGTGCCGCTGCCGGACAGATTCCCACGCCATACCTCTCAGCAGGTGAGGGCAATCCAGCGCGTACCTTGCCGGCTATGGCTGATGGTGTGCTTACGGCTACCGACAACATCGGTCTGCTCGGCCTTTGCGCCCTGGTGGCTCTGCTTACGCTCGCTGCTGTTTTTCTTTACAACAACCGTCCACTCCAGGGCCGTATCAGCTCCATGGCGGGTATCGCTGCGCTTTTCTGCGCCGCACTTGCCGGTCTCCAGATGTACCAAACAATGCAGGCTGTACCTGAAGGCGGTACGTTGCAAATGGGCGCAGGTATCGGGCTGCCGGTTCTGGCCATCTTGTTTGCCGGTTTGGCAGGTAAGTACATCCGGAAGGATGAAAAACTGGTGCGCTCAGCGGATCGTCTTCGGTAAAGCTTAGCTGCGGATTTCACCAAGGAGGTGAAATCCGCAGCTTACAACACCACCCTAAGCTGTTTTTCCAGCATTTCAATCCGCACCGGCGTTTCGCCGAGGAACTCTCCGTCGGCTTCCAGAAGTGTGGGGGTACCGCCCAAAGCTTCCACCGATATTGCCTTTGCCTGATACCCTTCGATGCGCGGGTGTTTGAGTAAAGTTCCCTTATAAAACCGTCCGGTTTGCAGTAAAACGGTGAGTTTGGAGACTTTTCTTGCAAAAGTGAGGGCGAACAGGCCATCATCGGGCACTGCTTGCGGAACGAACTGCATACCGCCGCCGGAGTAGCGGCAAAGTCCAACATTGATGGTGTAAAAATCATCTTCTGCCGTTTGGCCATCGAAGGTGATGCGTGCCGGTGTCAACTTGTATTCGAACAGGTATTTCATCACCAGCACGAGGTACTGGAGACGGTTGGTGACTTTGTTTTCGAGCAATTTTTTTCCGATGAATCCGTCGTAGGCCATACCGGCTACATTCACGAAGTAGCGTTGGCAGGGTTGGCCTTCAGAATCCAAAAAATGGATCAATCCCAGGTCCTGAAACTTGGTTATGAGATTTTTCAATGCCTGGAGACGGGTAAGCGGGTCGTTGGATAAGTTGTACTCACGGGCCCAGTCGTTGCCCGAACCAGCGGGAAGCAACGCGTAGTGGAAGTCGGTGATGGGCGCGTGGTTTTGGTTGGCGAGGCCGTTCACGATTTCGTGGTTGGTGCCGTCGCCCCCGATGCCGAGGATGTAGCGGTACCCTTTGAGGGCAGCATCGTCGACGAGACGGGAAGCGTGGCCCTTGCCTGCGGTGAAGTGCAGGGAATAGTTTAGGCCCGTTTCCTGCAAAGCGCGTTCGATGACCGGCCAGCGGCGTTTCATGGCGCCACCGCCCGAAACAGGGTTGGCAATGATGAACCAAAAAGGCGGTTTGCCTGGAACTTGCATGTTGTTTTTCTTTGATTTTGCCGAAATGTAACATCTTTACGCTCTGCCATGCTGCTTACACCCGATTTTTTACGTTTTCAACACGATTTGCGCATGCGGCGCGATGGCACCACAACGTTTGTGTTCGACCCCATTCGGCGAAAAGAGGTGGTGTGCACACCCGAAGAGTTGCTCCGCCAGCTTGTTTTGCGTTACTTGCTGGACGAAAAAAAATACCCGTCGCACCGCATCCGTGTGGAGCTCGGTCTAACCGTAAACGGCATGCCACGCCGCAGCGACATTGTGGTGTACGACAAAGGCGTTAACCCCTGGCTCGTGATCGAATGCAAGTCGCCCAAAGTGGTACTCAGCCAGGCTACTTTCGAGCAGGCTGCGAAGTACAACATGCAGTTCAGGGCGCCTTTCCTTTGCATCACCAATGGCATGGCGACGTTTTGCTGCGCGCTCGATTTTGAACAGGGAACGTTTCGGTATTTGGATGATTTTCCGGTGTTTGGTGAGTAAGGACTAAGAGCTTGTTCGGGAATTTGATTTGCCGCTTGTAGCCCGAATCCAAATTCCCGAACAAGCTCTAAAGCCAAACCTCCAAGGATCACCGCACCACCGCCACCTTCCCCGTTCCCACCATTTTTTGCCCGTCCCGTACGGTGAGATGGTAAAAACCCGCCGGTAAATTCGCCACGGAAAACGTTGTTGCGTTGCTCGACAAAACCGTTTGCAGTTGTTTTTTTCCAAAGGCATCGAACAGTTCCACGGTGAGGTTTTCAACAAAACCCATGTGCTCCGGAAGTCGCAGAGTGACGGCGGCGGAGGCGGGGTTGGGCGAAAGGTAAATCGACGCCAAAACAGGCTCTTTGGACGAGATAGAAAAGGTCGTATCGCATGCAAATTCCACAAAATGCAGGTCGTATTGCGCATCGGAGTAACAGCGGAGGTTGTGTGGTGTGTTGTCGGGTACTTCGAAGTGCGGTGCCAGGAAAAACAGGTTGCCCACGCCTTCCACAATTTCGAAATTCCATTCGAATGGATGCAACGGGAAAGTGATGCTTTGCACCTTCAAATCCACGCCGCTCACGTTGCGGGTTTCGAGTGCGTCAACCGTCACCACCAAACTGTCGTAACCGTACGACGTCACCAAACCGTAGATCGTCCAGCTTTCGCCCACAACGGCGCCGAAATCGTACAACATCTCGAATTGTTGGGTAACATCGCAGTAAAAAAACACCGTGTCGTTTTGTTGGTACAGGTACAAGGGTTCGGGGGTGGTGATGGAGCCCGTGTTCACCAGTTTGCTGCACAGTTTTCCCTGGTAAAGTTCCTTGGCCTCCACCGTTACCACATGTGGGGTTTCGGAAATGGGTGGGGTATAGATCTGGTAGTTTGAATAAGTCCACTTAGCGCCCACTGGAGCGAATTCGGCGGATTGAGCTGCCGATTGGAAGACCGCCAAAACGGCCGAAATCAGGAGTAGAAGTTGTGTTTTTTGCATGATTAGCGTTTGGTAAAAATGAAGCGGCCGGTGGCCACCGGACGGCCGTTTTGGTAAAGGAGGATGAAGTACGTTCCGGAAGGTGCACCATGGGCGCCAAGATCAAGGGTTGTTGTCTGTGGTTCCCAGGGCAAGGAGGTAGACCAGCGCCCGTCGGCGGCAAAGCAGCGCACCTCGTATTCGCTGGGGCTGCCGACATCGTGTCCGGGCAGTTGGATGCGTACAGGTCCTGCTGCGGGGTTTGGATTAATTTCGAGTACCGGAAGCGATGGCGCAGCGGTAATAGGGGTAAAAAGGCCTGAAACGTATTGTTCCTGCCCGGAACAGCCTGGCTCAAGGCAGCCGTTTTCGTCGAATACCAATACCACGACATTGGGATTGAGGTATCCCTGGGCATTGGTGTCAAGCACCGTACCGCAGGCCGCAATGCGCCCGTCGGCTAATTCGCACACATCGAGCAGATCGATGTACTTCGCCCAGGGCCTGATCAATGAATCGGAATAATGACGCTCCCAAAGCACCTCACCGGTTTCCGATGAAAGACGTGTGAGTATACCTTTGCCGGATTGATTTTCGAGGTCGAAAAAACCTAGCGCGATTAAATCGCCGTTGGCGGCTTCGATGATTCGGTTCATAAACCAATACCCTTTGGTGTTCCATTCCCGTTGCCATTCGATTTCGCCGTCGCTGTTGAAGCCGTAAAGCAATGAAAAACCGGGCAAGAGTTCGGGAGGAGCGGCAGCGGGGAAGGTATCTTTCCGCCACACTACAGCGCCTCCGTCCATACGCGGCGCACACCACGGCTTTTGTCTATCAGTTGTTGAATAATTTAGTGTTTTTGACCAAATCTGATTGGCGTTTTCATCAATTTTGTGCAAAAGGGCAGTGTACCTAAATACACCCAATATTGGGACGGAGTAATAATCAATCACAAAAGAACTGATCAAAAAATGGCCATCGTTGGTTTTGACCAAATCGCCGAAGCCGTAGGTCTGTGTAAAGGTATCGACCAACAACTTGCTGAGCTCAATGGTCCCCACAGAGTCGGTGCGCAACACCCGCAACTCACCCGCGGTGTGGAGAGGTGGAGTGGTACTTTCCGCCACGTAAATCAGGTAATCGCCTTCGTCCGTTTCAGCAAGGCCTTCAGCGTACAGATACGTATCGGGCAGCAGATCGGGGTAATGGTGCATCCACACCGTATCCAAATCGGGCGTCAGTTTGGTCAAAAACAAGCGCATGACACCGGTGGCGTCCTGTCGCCATTCGCCAGTCAACAGCATGTTTCCGTCGGACGTTACGCAATACGCTGTCACCGCCAAATCGCCATCAATGCCCTCCAAATCCACCGAGCCGACTATCTGTTTGGTGTCTGCGTTTATTTTAAACAATTGGTTTTTTCGGTCGTATTCGTCCGTTGTTACGTATCCGTTAATAACATAAATGTCATTCCCAAAACTCCAAATACAATAACCTTTATCCGGCTTAAATGGGCTTTGCAGATGTGGATCAAACGACAATACAAAAGGTTCGCCGGGTTGAGCTACCAAAAACGTTTGGTGGTGCAGGATGAGAAAGATCAGTAGTCCCAAAAAAATGCGCATGGGTTTGGGCATTAAAGGTATGCCCGGCAATGGCGACCAAGGCCGGGCACACCGGTGAATTTAATGTTGAACAAGCACCTTTTTAACTTCGAGGATGGTGTGGTCGTTGCGCAGTGTAAGGATGTATAATCCTGGGGGCAATTGTTTCACCGTAAGGAAACCCACGTTTCCTTCTGACATGTTCATGGAATGCACCAACCTGCCAGTTCCAAGATCACGAAGTTCCAGCATCAACCTTTCCTGTTGGTGTGGCACCTTGAGCAAACTAACCCGCAGCTGTTCATCAGCCGGGTTGGGCGCTATTTCAAGCCAGCTTTCCGAAACCGAGGTCGTTGTTTCTTGTTGCCTTTCGGTTACCACGTCCGGGAGTTCTGGGGCAAATACTCTTCCTGTTAGCAAACCTAAGAGGCTTTGGGCATACCCAGCCTCAGGGCTGGGAGCTTCAGCTATCACAGTAAGTTGGGCATCCTGAGCAGGAGTAAGTGCAAACGTTGAATCGCTCAATCGGGCCAGGTTGATGGTTTGGACATCAACAAAATATTGATCGTCAATGCCGGTTATGGGGAAGTTTTGCAAAAGGTTCTGAGCTGCGCTGAATTGCCGTTGCATCATTTTGGCGCTCACCAAACGACGGCGGTTGAAACCATTTAAATCGCTGTTGAGAAGGTTTTCTACCGAGGTCCAATCGTTGCTTTCGATGTAAGCAGACAAAATAGCAGAAACAGCCTTTTCGCGTTGTCCTACCAACGATTGAAGCTCTGCCTTCAGCTCCAGTGATGGGTTTTGTTGGTACAAAGCCTGTTTCCCGGCAATATTTTCTTTTAAAGCGGCATAGCAAGGCTCTGTTTCACATGGTATTTCTTCGTTCGGATCGGGAAACTGGCAATTACTGAACGATGAGCCTATGGTTGGATACACTTCAAAATTGCTTTCTGGGAGACATTGGGGGTCCTCGTTCGAAGCGCATTTGGGTTTCAACCGCGAATCGATGACCGGATCAGGGTGGAAGTACCGGAATGTTTCTGTCTGTGTTGCCGAGATGGTTTTGATGTTTTCCGGTTTGTTTGCTGTGAAAAAGTTCCAACGCGCTGCGCCGTTGGAACCTTGCATTAGCTGAATTTCTCCCTTGGTGCTGCCATTGTTCACCAAATACAGATCGTGGGTTATGGTGTTGAAATCCTCCTGTTGAAACAAAAATCCGGGGTTATAACCTTTGATGGAGGTTCCGACTACGTTGCCGGAATAGTAGTTACATAGGGTAGAATTGGGCAAATCGGCAGTATTTTTAAACTCATTACCCACCGCTGAGCCAATAAAGTTATTTTGTGTTATTTCGCTTTGGGCGTAGCCATCAACAACAAGATCAAAATTGGAATTTTCAAAGTCGTTGCTGTAAATAAGCACTCGGGAATTGGCCATAGCTTTGATGCCATGTACATTGTTTTTGAACACATTTCGGTCCAATCCCGTTTGCCCAAGTTGACCTACCGTAATTTGTCCTTGTAAAAGCATGGTAGCACCAGTAAGAATGCCGTATTCCGACCCACCGAACTTGTTCTTTTTATTGACAGCAAAAACAGCATCCCAGCTTCGAATGCCGTTGTCTACCATGTTGTTGAACGTACATTCCTCGAAAAGTAAACCGTCGGTATCCCAAATGGTTACGCCCGCATAAGACGAACCGGATGATGTCCGTAAAAAACGTGTCTTCGTAAATTTACTATTATTGACGTAGTTGTATTGCATAAACTCTGCCGCTTTACGGCAATCCTCAAAGGTGAAATCGTTGGCATCTACCAATCCACCCCAGTATTGTGGTTCGTATAGCCCCGGAATACGGTGCGTGGTTACACCAACGACGGCACCCTCAATTTTTCCGCCGTTTTTCAAAATCACTACACCAGCGTCGTCAGCAGCCAGCGTCGCGGAAGCAGAGGGTTGGGCTTTGGCACTGTTGCCGGCAACGGCAACGCCACGCCAAAATTCCGTAGGCAAACATGTGTTGGCTCGGTAAACCTCACCGCCGTCAATGATGAGTTTGGCGCCACGCTCCACTTTGATAACACCGTTGTACGGCATCAACAACTTGCATTTAATGGTTAGGGTGGCACCGGTTCGGACCGTAATGCTGGAATATTGACGCATGTTGTGGTCCCAGATTTGATTGGTTGCTACAATTCGGTCAAAAGTAGTCGTGGTGTACGGTGTGTTGGCCGGGTTGTAAGTTTCGTCACAATCAATGAATTGTCGGAGGTTGGTCCGGGCGAAACTGCGGTGAATACATCCGACATCCTCTGGCCGCAAAACACTTCTGTTACCACCTTGACCAGATTCATTCATAAGGTGATTTGTGCATGAATTATAGTGCACATAACAATCTATAAATGAATGGCCGAACTCATGAGCCAGAACTACTCCTTCATCTACCAACCATTGCCGTGTGGTACTGAACGGCTCCCCCACTACGCTCGGGTGATTTTGAAACCACCAATATTTAAGGTACAAGTTGGCTACACTTATCCTGGAACTCCGATTGAGATTGCCTGTGGTGGGCTGCTCTGAACACCAAACATAATTCATTCCTGCTGCTTCAGGATCATTGATCGTACCAGCAACAACCATTTCGTTGTAAATGGAGCCATCGACTGTCAAATAAACATTGATGCCTTTAGGAATATTTGGATTTGAAGCAATGGATGCATCGAGGTTGTTTAACCACCATGTTGAGCTTGGACATTCGAAACCTCCCGGATTATTATCATTGTTCCAATGGTATTCACCTTGGTCAGGATCAGGCAAAAATATCCAGTTAGGTACAATTTGTACTTTAGCATCGCGCATGAGTGGCGAGCAATTCGATGATCCCCATAAATTGGAAAAACGTTCATTACAAGCATTAAACCAATCATCTAAAAATGCCCGGTGTTCAGGAATGTCCTGAAAATTACCGGTGCCGTTGATTTTTTGTAAAATGATAAAATTAGCGTTAACCCGAATACTTCTTGCATCAACATGGGGGATGTGAGGTGCATTCTGTGTCCAAAGAGGGCTGGTATTGGTGCAGCTTGGTTGGAATTCAGATTCAGGCTCTGAACCAGACGAAGCTCCGCCACATACAACAGGTAACGGATCTGTTGCTTGTGCTGTAAGCCAAGAGGATGAATTAAGAATGGCTAAAAACAATAAAAGAAAACGCATAACTTTGTAATTAATTAGTGATCCTTACTCCGATTTTTACCCGGCCGTTTCAGGATGGTACCGGGGGGCATGGGGGTAACCTTCGGGGCAGCAGCTGTAACTGTTGCCTCGTTTTTTTTAAAACATGCAATAGACTCTAAGCCGTTCAAGATCACTCGAACGTAGCAGTCAATAAGTTGGATACAGTAGGGTAAAAGGAATAGGCTATTCCAAGTAACTGGAATACTTCATTGCAGGGGAAGCAATGGTAAAAGATTATGTTTTTTTTGGAATCGGGATTTGGTGGTTTTGGTGAATGATTTACATTGGTATGGGTTATTAAACAAAGATAAACACAAATATTATAATTTCATTTTTTTTTCCATTTTAACATATTAATTTTTGTTAACGTTGAAGCTTACCCCAACAACATCGCCACACCCTCCCGGCTCAGCGACGGGTTCTCCGCGCCCGGGTCTTCAAACATGGCCTTGCCGAGTTGCCGCTTTTTCTCCTGCAACACCAGGATTTTTTCTTCAATGGTGTCGCGACTGATGAAACGCAAAGCCGTCACAGGTTTCGTTTGTCCGATGCGGTGCGTATGCGCCACGGCCTGACTTTCCACTGCGAGGCCCAACATCATCCTTATAAAAGTTTAGCATCACACTTCGCGCCGCCAAGCAGAGCCTGGCGTTACGGCCTCACACCGTCTCCCGTCGACACCCCTTTCAATTTTTCATCCAAAAAACGTGTCATCAACGTATAGAGGTGGAGTTTACTGCTGCCGATGCCATGGTTTTGGTTGGGATAAATCATGGTATCAAATTGTTTGTTGGCAGCGATGAGTTGGTTGGCCATTTCGGCGGTGTGCTGGAAGTGCACATTGTCGTCGGCAATGCCGTGGATGAGCAGGTAATTGCCCGTAAGTTGGTCGGCAAAGTTGGTGGGTGTGTTGTTTTCGTAGCCGTCCGGATTTTCCTCGTTGGTGCGCATGTAGCGCTCGGTGTACACACTGTCGTACCATTTCCAGTTGGTGACAGGCGCTACGGCCACACCTGTTTTGAATACTTCGCCGCCTTTGAGCATGCAAAGGCTCGACATGTAGCCACCGTAGCTCCAGCCGAAGATGCCCACACGGGCGGGATCTACAAAAGACAGGGTGCCCATGTATTTGGCCGCTTCGATCTGGTCGAGCGTTTCGTAGTGGCCGAGCTGTTGGTAGGTCATTTTTTTAAACTCCTCCCCGCGTGCGCCCGTGCCGCGGTTGTCGACACAAGCTACTACGTAACCTTTTTGCGCAAGCATCTGAAACCACCAGTAATTGGCGCCTTTCCATTGGTCGGTAACCTGCTGGCTGCCTGGACCGCCGTACACAAACATGAGTACGGGTAGTTTCTGGTTTTCGAATTCGGGTGCGGTGGGTTTGATCATCCAGCCGTTGAGTGACACGCCTTCCGAAGTTTTGAAATCAAAAAACTGGGCAGACGCTACACCGAGTTCTCGCTGCAGTTCGAGCAGGCGGCTGTTGTCTTCTAGCATACGCACTTCATCGCCTTTACGGTCGTGCACACTGTACCGTGCTGGTGTGTTGATGGTGGTGGATGTTTTGACGAAATAATCGAATGTTTTGCTGAATTGGGCCGAATGGAAGCCAGGAGCGCCACTGAGTTTTTTCTTGCTTTTGCCGTTGAGTTTAACGCTGAAAATTTCGCGTTGCATGGGGTTTTGAGCGGCGGATTGGTAGTACGCCATACCGTTTTTTTCATCCACGCCGTACAGGGCGGTCATGTCCCATTTGCCTTTAGTGAGCGCTGTTTTTTCACGACCGTTCATGTCGTAAACGTACAGGTGGTTGAAGCCGCTTTTTTC
>JBBSDH010000167.1:0-9812 GCA_038249605.1 Chitinophagales bacterium
TTCAACCTTTACCACAACGAAATCGCCCACACGAGCAATACCCTGCTTTTTGTGGCCTTCGACACCAAAATTTCGCTCACCACCCACGATCATCCGAATTTCCTCATCACCTCCGATCGGGCTTTTACCAACCACACGCACAATTGGTTCAAACGGGTGCGCAACCGCGCCGTACTGCTGAGCAACAGCGGAGAAAAACAACGGGAAGTTTTTTTTGACGTTTTGGCAAAAAAAATCAAAGTGGCCGAAAAAATAGGGCAGGTGATTTTGTAAAAATGTATTCGAGGACAGAATTACAAGTGGTTTATTTGTTTAATTAAACATGAGTCATTCCGAATTTTTCGGGATGGTATTTATTGGTCTGAATTATCCTATAAGATGTACAAGTTGCAAGTAACAAGTACGAATCAATCTTGCTACTTGCCCCTTGTAACTTGCTACTTATTTCAAAAAACTATACTCTTTTCCGAACCTCATCATTTGTTTCACAAAATCCAGTTCCAGCTCCACTTTAACGTCGGTGATGGCACCTTTGGCATCGCGTACGGGTACGAGTTTGGGTTGTACGAAACCGCTGTAGGCTTTGGTGGGTAAGCTTGAGTAGCGGCTTTTCACCTCTTTGGCCAGTTCGGTTTCGGTTTTTACGCCGTAGGTTTCTACGAGGGCGCGGGCGGCGTTGAAGTCGCCTTCCGATTTGATGCGCTGCATTTCGCTGAGCAGTTCGCCGAACAGGATTCGGAGCGCGGCGTAGTCTTTGATGTCGAAGTATGTTTTGCCGTTGCGCACCTCGCGTGTAATCACGCCTTTGGCTTTGCCTTTTTCAAAAGCCCAAGCGGCCACAAGTTGACGGTTGCGCATGTGGTCTTCCTCGAGGTTTTCGCCCGGTTTGATGCGGCGCAATTGCTGCATCATGCCATTGCGGATGTAGCTGTCGTATTCGGCTTTGAAGGCATCGGCGGTGGGCATGAGGCCCCATTCGATGAGTTTGGGATCGGGCATGAAATAGAGCGCAACCAAGTCGGCGCGGGCTTCTTCCAGGGTACTGGAATATTGTTTCAAGGTCACGTTGGGTTCGGGTACACCGGCTTTCATCTTTCCGCTGGCATGGCCGATCACTTCATGCAGGGCCGTATGCATTTTGCCACAGGCTTCGCCATACTTTTTGGCAAGTTCAATTTCTTCGGGGTCGTTTGCGAATTCGACCGTAGCAAGAGCGCCACCTGCTTTGCCATAAGCGTTTTCGATGTTGTTGAGGCTTATGGACTTGGAGCCGATTTCGCGGATCCAGTTGGAATTGGGCAGGTTGACGCCGATGGGCGTGCTGGGTGCACAGTCGCCGCCTTCCATGGCCACGTTAATCACCCGATAGGAAACACCTTTTACACTTTCTTTTTTGTACATCTTGGGGATGGTACTGTTGTCTTCAAAGTACTGTGCGTGTTTGCTTACTACTGCCATTTTTTCGGTGGCTTCGGGGTCGTTGTACTGCACCATGGCTTCCCAGTCGCCTTTGTAACCTTTGGGGTCGTGGTACACCTCAATAAAGCCGTTGATGAAGTCGATGGTGCTGGCAGTGTCTTTCACCCACGCCATGTTGTATTCGTCGAATTTCTTCAGGTCGCCCGATTGGTAATATTCGATAAGCAACTGAATCGCTTTTTTCTGCTGATCATTTTCAGCAAACGGAAGGGCTTTTTCGAGGTTTTCAACCACTTTTTGCAAGGCGGGACCGTATGGGCTGCTCGGCGCAGCACTCCACACCTGTTCGGTAATGGTGCCGTCTGCATTTTTGATAAGCTTGGAGTTGAGGCCGAACATGGGCGGGAAGGCACCTGCGGCGGTAATTTTATCCTGGTAAAACTTATCAACCTCGGCATCGGTGAGGTTTTGGTAAAAATTGACGGCCGAGGTTGAAACCATGTCCACCCCTTCGGCTTTGTTGGTGCGTTTGGCGAGGTAGTTGGGATCAAAAATGACGGGCGTAAGTTTGGTAACCAACGTGACCGGAGTTTCACCTTCAACGAGCGGCAATTGGGCTGCGTCGCTGTTTTCAACGAGGCTCACGAAATAAGCTTTGTTGAAGTCGGGCAAAATTTTGGTTTCGCTGTAATGGTGGTGGATGCCGTTGCTGAACCAAACCCGTTTGGCGTACACTTCAAATTTTTTCCAATCGGCGCTGTTGCGGTCGCCTTTGTAACTGTCGTAAATGCCTTCAAGCGTTTTGCGCACCGTCAGGTTGTAAGCGCAGTGCTGGTCGTAAATGATGTCGCGACCGGCGAGCGTGGCTTCGGAAAGGTAATAGATGAATGTTTTCTGGCGAAGGTCGAGTTTTTCAAAACCCGGCAGTTCGTAGCGCAGGATTTGCAGGTCGGCAAACGTATCGAGCAGAACCTGATCGGATGCTGGAGGCGCCACGGACGTTTTGGTGTCAGACTCTTTTTGGGTACAGGCCTGGAGAGACAGGAATGCCAGGAAAAGGACGGGAAAAAGTTTTTTAACAAACATGGTGTATGCGGTGTGGTGGTGAACTATTGAACGAGGCCCGAAAGTGTGTTGTAAAGTGCCTGGACATCCGGTTCAACCGGTGTTCCGTCGCCCCAAACGATGCGGTTTACGCTGTCGCCGTTGAGTACTTCCACAAACTGGTAAGTATTTCCGGCGTGTTTGAATTCGCGCGTGCCGAGTTTCAGGTCCTCGATGTTGGTGTACAATGCTTTGGCTTTTTTGGCTTTGATTTTACCAAATTCAACGATGTTTTCGTTGCCAGATTTTTTAAACAACTGTCCGTTGTCGAGCAGGTAGTACAACGTTTCTTTGCCGACAATGCCACCGCCGTTGCCCCAGCGCAGTTGCGTGTCGGGGAAATTGCCGGGTTTGTATTCGGTTGTTTTGCAGCCGTTGAAGCCGGAAGCTACCAGGAGGGTGAGGATGAGCAACGAAGCCGTTTTCATACCAGAAGATTTTAGCCGGTTTTGTGAAATGCAAAAATAGACTACGTTTTTGGACATTTATGTTTTTAAACAACTTCAAAAAAAATGAGCCACCCCAAGGATTGGGATGGCTCATGGTTTTTTTCAGTATTTTTTTCAAAAACGGAAACCGAGCGTTACAGCGGCCAGGGAGTTGAAGCCGATATTTCCTTGAACAATCAGGTTGTCTCCCCCACCACCAAAATCGGTAAAATTCAATCCTGCACCAGGAATGGTTTCCAGGTTGATGAAGAACGGTTTGGCGGGATTGTACTGTATGCCAAGCACGTAACCTGCGGCCAGACCAAATTGGTAACCTCCGTTGGCTTCATTGAAGTTCAGACCGATGTTGCCACCGAATTCCCAGCCGTGGTTGAACGTGAAACGATCGGACAAAGCGCGGCGTTTTTCGATGCCGTAAAAAGCGCCAACGTTGAAATCCACGTTGTCTTCATCATTAAAATTGTTGTAACCGATGTTTCCAAAAGCTGCGCGCCAACGGCTGTAGCGGTTTTCAGCTTTTTGTTTTTTGTAAACAAGGTTAAAAACGTTGTTGCCGGAAAAGTCGACGCTCGAAATGCGGACACCAAGTTCGCGAGGCGTAGATGGGCTCCGGCGACGCCAACGCAGCAAGCAACGATGCAAAGGATAAGGATACTTTGTTTCATAAAAAAGATTTGGAGATTGATACTTTAGTGAAACAAAGAAACGCTACAAATTCGAATTGTAAGGATGTATTTTATGTACAAAAAAAGTTGGTAAAATAAGCCGTTGCCGCGCATTATCCATTTTTTGTAAAATCAAATCCTACTCATCCGTAAGTCCTGATCACAAATCAAAATTCGGCGAAAGTAGTTGCGCATCGCGTTCGTAAAACTCGTTGATGATGCGCACCACCTCTTCGATGTCGTCGGTGATGTGGAACAGCTCAAGGTCTTTTTCATTGATGTTGTGATGACTTTCGAGCATCACGTTCACGATCCAGCTTTTGAGGCCTTCCCAAAATTCTTTTCCCATCAGCACGATGGGAACGGGTGTTATTTTATTGGTTTGAACGAGGGTAAGTACTTCAAAAAGCTCGTCGAGCGTACCGAAACCCCCGGGCATCACCACAAAACCCTGGGCGTATTTTACAAACATAACCTTGCGCACAAAAAAATAGCGGTGTCTGAGGTTGAGCGCAGGGACGATGAATGGGTTGTGGTTTTGTTCGAATGGCAGGTCGATGTTGAGACCTACCGAGGTGCCCTTGCGCATCCAGGCGCCTTTGTTGCCGGCTTCCATCACGCCCGGTCCGCCGCCTGTAATAATACCGTAACCTTCCTCACTGAGGCGTGCGGCAACATTGGTGGATAGTTCGTAGTAGTGTGTTCCAGGTTTGGTGCGTGCCGATCCGAAGATTGAAATGCAGGGTCCTACGTTGTTGAGGATTTCGAAGCCGTCGACGAATTCGGCCATAACCTTAAACATGGTCCAGGCGTTTTCACCGCTGAGCTTTTTCCATTTTTTCATTTTCCTCGGCGTTTGGCCGATGGGTTCTGTTTCCATATGGTTTATTGTTGGTTGTCATCTCAGCAAAGCGTGGGATCTGTTTCCATGTTATTCCTTATCATCCCGCAGGGATCAGCCGTACTTTCAGCAGTTTTGCGAGTTCTTCAAAGGTTTCCATCCATTCCACGTTTACAAAAACCCATTGGCCTTTGCGGTAACCTTTGGTGAGCAGGTAAAAGATGTTTTGGCTTTTCCAAATGGATGGTTGTACCGGCATGGTTTGAACGATGTTGAGCACCTCTGTGAGCCATTTGACGCGGGGCAGCGACGATTCTTCAAGGTTGATTTTGGTGATTTCACGGTGAATTCTTTCGCCGATGGCATGGCCTACGGCTTCCGGATCGTGGAGGGTAACGCCCCAGCGTTTGAGGTCCTCGGCGATGCGTCTCAATGTGGGCGTGTCGTTCATGTGCCCGTTATCAAAGAAATACATCAGGTCGGCATTCAACACATAAGCGGCGATGTTGCGCCAGGCTTCCGGCAGCGGCAACCCGTTGTCGAGCAGTGCCGTCATGAGCTGGTAGTTGTCGTTGAAAAGATCGCGGAATTGTGCCTCGGCTATTTGTAAACTACTTGCGGTGATGTCCTGGATGATTTTCACCTTTTCGTCGGTAAACAAACTGCCGAGGGTAAATTTTTCCGGACCAAAATACTCCTGCAGGACGCCGATCAACTCTCCTATGTTGGCGGATTTGAAGGATTTGGAGGTGCGTTGGTACATTTCTTCAAACACCGATTTGGTCATTTCACCGCTGATGTTGCCGATGATGTGTTGCTGACCGAGGTAAAGCACGGCAAAGCAGAAAGTCTTCTCTGCGTGGGTAAGCTGCGAACGTATGGTGATGCGGCCGGAAGCGAACACGATGGTGCCTGCTTCTATCCGTTCGAAAAACTCGACGTTGGCTTTGTAGTTGAACAAGTCGAGGCCATGCGCTTTGCCTTCAAACATGGAAACCACGGCGAAATGGGTGGCTACCCGCTCAAGGTCCACACGGGTGGGCACCACGTCGTGCACGTAAGCTGCAGCGCCGCTGTCGAACACGTTGCTGGGCGCCTCGGCCAAACGGCGGGTAAATTCAGAATTCAGAATTTCACCCGAAACATCCTGTGCATAATCCATAGCACGCAGGGCATATTGCAGGATTTGTTTGGTTTCAATTCCCGAAATTTCATCAAAAAACCAGCCGCAGGAAGTAAACATGAGCACCGCATGTCGTTGCATTTCGAGCAGACGAAGTGCGGAAACTTCTTCGCTTAGACTAAGCTTTCGGCGGGCATGTTTTTCCAAAAATCTGGCGATGGCACTTTCCTTGCGCAGCAGCATAACGTCGATGTATTCGTTCCTTGCAGCCCAAGGGTCGCGGAAAAACCGTCCGCCTTCTTTTTCAAATAGGGGAATGAGCTTGTCCCGCAGCCAGTTGAGGGTTTCGCGCAGGGGTTGGCGCCAGCGTTGGTGCCAACCTGGATTGTTACCGGAGCTGCAGCCACAGTCGCTTCGCCAGCGTTCCACACCGTGCACACAACTCCACGAGGAGTTTTCGTGGATTTGCACTTCCCATTCGGGTGGAAAAAGTTCGAGGTACTGGCCGTAGTTGGTAAGTTTTGCTTGTTGGTTGTCTTCAATGTAGTTGAGGCAATCGGCCAGTGCCATTTCGCCGAAGCGGTGGTGGTGGCCGTAGCTTTCTCCATCGGTGGCGATGTGTGCGATTTGAGGTTCGGCATTGTTGTCGAACAAGCCCAACATGCGCTTGGCAAAATTTTTACCGTTGTTCAGCAGTCCGCTGAAAGCCACTTCCTGGGCTACCCCGCCGTGGTAAAAATAAATGGCGATACGCCGGCCGCTGGGCAGGTTTACCCAATACGGATGCCTGATATCGATGGTTTCGGCATTCACTTGCTGCCAGGCACCATCCTCCTTCTTTCGCACGGCTTTGGCCTGTCGCGGGGCAAGCACGGTGTAGCTCAGTCCATGGGCTGCCAGCACTTCAAGGGTTTCGGTATCCACTGCTGTTTCAGAAAGCCATATGCCTTCCGGATAGCGGCCGAAACGGTGTTCGAAGTCGCGTACGCCCCAACTTACCTGCGTTACTTTGTCGCGGTAGTTGCACAGAGGCAGTATTAGGTGGCTGTGCACCTGGGCCATGGCGCTGCCGTGGCCGCCGAACCGCTCTGCGCTGCGTTTGTCGGCATCCAAGAGCAGGGAATAAGATTCAGGGTCGTTTTGTTCAAGCCAAGTAAGCAGCGTCGGACCGAAGTTGAAGGATATCCGGTTGTAGTTGTTTCTGATTTTCACAATACTGCGCTCCGCATCGAGGATGCGTGCTGCCGCGTTGGGAGCGTAACATTCGAAATTGATGCGCGCGTTCCAATCGTGGAATGGTCGGGCACTTTCCTGTTGTTCCACGATTTCCAGCCAGGCATTTTCACGGGGAGGCTGGTAGAAGTGCCCGTGGATGCAGACGTATTTGTTTGTACTGGACATAGTGAGCAAAGGTAACTTTCGAATGCAGAATGTAGAACGCGAAATGCGGAATTATCAATCTGAAATATTTTTTTTGACAAGTCTAAAAATAAAATTTACCTTTATCAAAAAAATAGAAATACGTACGCCATGATGCATTCCCAAGCCGAAGAAAACTACCTGAAAGCCATTTTCAGCATCTCTGAAAAAGAGGGCAAAGCCGCCAGCACCAATGCCATCGCTGCCATGATACAAACAACGGCAGCTTCGGTGACCGACATGCTGCGCCGGTTGTCCGAAAAAAACCTCATCGCCTACGAAAAATACCGCGGCGTAACCCTCAGTGAAAGCGGTCACAAAGTCGCCACAGCCCTCATCCGCAAACACCGTCTATGGGAGGTTTTTTTGGTGGAAAAACTCGGTTTCTCCTGGGACGAGGTGCACGAATTCGCCGAACAACTCGAACACGTGCAGGGCGATGCCCTGGTGAACCGCCTCGACAAGTTCCTCGGCAACCCTAAATTTGACCCACACGGCGACCCGATTCCCGACGCCCAGGGGCGCTGGACGCACCGTCCGCAAGCACTGCTTGCTACCCTGCAAACAGGCGACCGCGGTGTGGTGACCGGTGTGGAAGACCACAGTACTGCTTTTTTGCAATACCTCGACCAGCAGGGACTCATCCTCGGCGCTGCGCTGGAAGTGGTGGAAAGATTCCCCTACGACCAGTCGCTGCGCGTGCGCACCCACGGCGACCGCGAACTGATGCTGAGCGAAAAAGTGTGCCAAAACCTTTATGTGCGTACCCTGAACACTTCAATGGATTAAGCCATGAAAAACACCCACGTATCCCTTTCCGAAGTGAACAGTTCGGTGGAAACCGAAGTCAAAGGCAATTCTTGGCGACGCCTTTTTGCGTTTATGGGTCCGGCCTACCTCGTAAGTGTAGGCTACATGGACCCCGGCAACTGGGCCACCGACCTCGCGGGCGGCAGCCGTTTTGGCTACAGCCTTTTGTGGGTACTGGTAATGTCGAACCTCATCGCACTGCTGCTGCAAAGCATGAGCGCACGCCTGGGTGTGGTGGCACGCCGCGACCTGGCACAGGCCTCGCGCGACCTCTACCCGCGCTGGATAAACCTTATTCTTTACGGACTGGCCGAAATCGCCATCGCAGCCACCGACCTGGCCGAAGTACTCGGCATGGCCATCGGTTTACAACTGCTGTTCGGTCTGCCGCTCATTTGGGGTGTAGGCATCAGCGTACTCGACGCCTTTCTGTTGCTTATGCTCATGCAACTGGGCATCCGCAAGCTGGAGGCGTTCATTTTGGGCCTCATCGCCATCATCGGCGGCGCCTTTTTGGTACAGATGATCCTGGCAGAACCCGTTCTTACCGAAGTGGCCAGTGGTTTGATCCCGAGCATTCCCAACAACGAAGCCCTGTTCATCGCCATCGGCATCATTGGCGCTACGGTGATGCCCCACAACCTGTATTTGCACTCCGCCCTGGTGCAGTCCCGCAAAATCACACCCACTTTTGAAGGCATCAAACGGGCCATTCGTTTCAACACCATCGACTCGGCCATCGCGCTCAACCTGGCTCTGTTCGTCAATGCCGCTATCCTGATACTGGCCGCAGCGGTATTCCACAAAAACGGCTACAGCGGCGTGTCGGAAATACAGGACGCCCACAAACTGCTCGAACCCCTTTTGGGCAAAAGTTACGCACCGGCGTTGTTTGCCATAGCGCTTATAGCGGCCGGACAAAGCAGTACCGTAACAGGTACCCTGGCCGGACAAATCGTGATGGAAGGTTACCTGCACCTGCGCATCGCGCCATGGCTGCGCAGGCTCATCACACGTCTTTTGGCTGTGATACCCGCCATGCTGGTCATCACCATCATGGGCGAAAGCGCCACGGGCGACATGCTGGTGTTCAGTCAGGTGCTCCTCAGCATGCAGCTTGGTTTTGCCATTGTACCCTTGCTCATTTACGTGAGCGACAAAAAACGTATGGGTGTTTTCGCCATCGGCCGTTGGGCCAAACTGGGTGGATGGCTGAGCGCCCTCATCATCGTAACGTTGAACATCAACCTGGTGATACAGCAAGTAACCGGCTGGCTCGAAAGCGCCGGCGATGCGCGCTGGGCTATCCAATGGCTGGTGATACCTGCGTTTGTGGCCATCGCCGCACTGTTGGTTTTCATCATTGTAAAACCCCTGCTGATGCAAAGCGCCATCAAACGCGCTCAGGTACCCCACGGTGTTTTTGCGGGCATCGCTTCGGGTAATACGCCCGAGTACCGCGACATCGCCATCGCGCTCGATTTTTCTGACGCCGATCCCAAAACCCTGCAACACGCCCTGCATTTGGGGGGTAAAAACGGTCGGTACGTGCTCATCCACGTGGTGGAAACTGCCGGCGCCTGGGTTATGGGTGCAGACATCAGCGACGCGGAAACGCACGAAGACGCGCGCATTTTGGAACAATATGTTGAAAAACTGCTCGAACTGGGTTACACCTGCGAGGCCGTGGTTGGTTACGGTCCGGCCAAAAAAGCCATCCCCGCTGCGTTGAAGGACCGCAAAGTTGATTTGCTGGTGATGGGCGCCCACGGTCACCGGACCATCAAGGACCTGATCTTCGGCACGACCATCGGCGCGGTGCGGCATGCGGTGAAAGTGCCGGTGTTGATTGTGCGGTGAAAAAATCCGTTTTAATCCGTGTTGCTTGCATCCGCGTTCCATTTGGCATCGTAATGGAACGCGGATGACGCGGATCTTACGAAACACGGATAAAAACGGATTTTTACCTTTGAAACCATGAA
>JBBSDH010000168.1:0-9806 GCA_038249605.1 Chitinophagales bacterium
CAACGCCCAAACCGCCTGCGACACCATTTATGGCAGTCCGGAAACCCATCCGCATTACGGCCATGATTTCCAGGCGTTTTACACGTATTTCGACAAAAACATAGCGTCGGTTTTGCAGGAGTGTATGAAACAGGAAGGGACAATCATCAGCAGTCTGGTGGTGCGTTTTACTTTGGATTGCGACGGGAAAATCCTGGACGTGGATTTCATCCGCATCAACGCGGGGGAGGCTTGTAAAAAACGTTTGCGGGAGCAATTTCTGGTCATGGGGGACTGGATTCCCGGGATGGTTTGCGGGGAGCCAATGTGTTCGTATGCTGTTTGGCCGATTCGTTGTTTGAAGTGGGAGTGAGGGTTAACAAAAAACTACCTTTACCGTGTAAATTGCCCCATGGGGAAACAACCATAAAAACCTCCTTATTCTAAACCGAATACAATGCTTTCTTCTTTAAAAACCAACGGAACGACCTTTTTATGGATCTTTGCCGGAGGCATATTGCTTTGTTATTCAGGCTTTTACAATGGTTTTCCCATTGTTTATCCGGATACCGGAACGTACATCTTTTCCGGTTTTGAAGGTTATGTTCCCAGGGACAGACCGTTGACTTATGGGATGTTTTTACGCCATTCGAGTATGGCAGAAAGCCTGTTTTGGGTAATTCTTGCCCAGGGCTTTCTTTGTAGTCTTGCCATTTATTTGTTTACCAGCCAATTGCTGACCCGCTTTTCGAAACCCGTATTCATTGCTCTGGTACTCACCTTAGTGATGTGTACCAACCTTTCCATTTACGTTTCGTACCTGACGCCAGATGTATTCACCGGAATATTTTGGAGCTCCGTGATGTTGCTTTTGGTTTGCGACCTGTCCAAAAAAGTTCGGATCACCACTTTTGCTCTGGCATGGATCAGTTGTAGCATGCACAATTCCAACCTGTTGGAATGTTTGTTGTTGTTGTTGTTGTTCCCCTTGGTATTCGTCGTGCCCAGGTATAGGACCAAAAATATGGTAAAAAAAGGTGTCCTTCTCGCTGGCCTTACCGCGTTTTCGTGGCTTACCGTTTTGGGATTGCATTTTGCACATGGGAGGGTAGCCTCGGTGCAACAGTCTTCGCACATCTTTTTTCTGGCCCGATTGCATGAAATGGAATTGTTGAAACCGTATTTGGAAACCCACTGCCAGGAGGGCACAGCCTGGCAATTGTGTGGGTACAAGGATAAATTACCGAACGATTTCATCTGGAATCAGGATAGTCCGGCAAATAAGGATGGAGACTGGGCGGCCCACAAAACCGAATACGACAAGGTGATCAACGGCATTTTAACGACGCCTTTTTTGTTGAAAAAATTCATTGTCGGCGCAATCAACGGTACAATTTCGCAATTCTTCTTTTTTAGGGTGGAAGACTTGCAAAACATCAGTGAAGAGGCTTCTGCCTGCATTGCCATCAAAACCCATTTTCCTACCGAAATGGGCATGTTGAGGGCTTCGCACCAACAACATCGGAACCATTTCCTGGACTTTGAGGATCAAAACAACACGCAAGAGATTTTATTTTTCCTATTCCTATTGCTGGTCGCGTTCCTTGCAACGGGCCAACAAAGCACACTTTTACCAAACCAACAAGTACGTACAATCATCCTTTTGACCCTGGTGGCATTGGTAATGAATGCCGCTGTTTGTGCAACTTTGTCAACCGTTGTATCACGTTACCAGGGGCGCATGATTTGGTTGCCGGCGTGCCTTGTCCTTATGATTTTGGTTGAACAAATTTACCGCCTCCCTCAAATTCTTGTTGGGAAAAACGTTTCATGAAAATAACTTGTCGTATTGTTTTAGACGACTGAAAAAAACTATGCCAGACTTTCGTGTGATTGAAAAAAACAATCTCGACATTATCCTGCCGCTGTTGCAAATGATCAACCCACAGACGGAGTTGTCCGTGGTCGCCGAACGCCTCGAAGCCATTAAATCGACCGACTACCAATGCCTCGGGGTGTTCGACGGCGATCGGCTCATCGGCATCTGCGGCTTTTGGATACTCATTAAAATATACGTCGGCAAACACATCGAACCCGACAACGTGGTCATTTTGCCCGAATACCGCGGACAAGGCATCGGCGAACAAATGATGGCATGGATTTTTGAATACGGACGCCTACACGGTTGTATTGCCTCTGAACTCAACGTGTATGTGCAAAACAGTCCGGGCGTAAAATTCTGGATGAACCAGGGGTACGATATTATTGGGTTCCACATGCAGAAAAACCTGTCAACTTTCGAAGTGCTGCCCTAACTAAACTGTGGTCATTGTTGAAAAACCAAATAAAGGACTTTTCGCAGCCGACCTCCTATTTCCCTTTATACACCACCCCGCTCGTCGGCGTTTCGTGCAATTCTATCCGTGTTAGCAACGGAAGCTCGGGTTTGATGTGGTTCCAGATCCACACGGCGATGAGCTCGCAGGTGGGGTTATTCAGACCTTCGATGTTGTTCAACACTTTGTGGTCGATGGTTTTTACGATGGGGTCCACGACCATTTTCACCACGGCAAAATCCATCACCCAGCCGATGTGCGGGTCGGGTTCCCCTTCGAGGTACACCACGAGGCGGTAGGTATGGCCATGCATTTCTTTGCATTTGTGCCCCAAGGGTACGTTGGGCAGGAAGTGGGCCGAATCAAAGGTGAAGGATTTGAATATTTCCATAGCGATCAAAAGTGCATTTGCGGCTCAACGTTTTGTAGCCGGCGCAAAGTTCGTGACTACTGCGGTAAAACCTGCAAATCACAGGGAAAAAGCTTTCACCGTGATTTGCAGTTCTTCTATGGGTAATATTCTACACCAGCAACCGAAGCGCACAGGTGATTTATTTCAACTTTTCAAACCTTGCCTGAAAGAATCGAAGGCATTTTGGCTCGACCAACCGACTTACTTCGGGTAAACGTACCGCTGAATATCCTCCGTATGCACTGTTTGGTCGCACAAAATCGTGAGGCGTTCCACCACATTGGCCAGTTCGCGGATGTTGCCTGTCCAATTGTAGTTCTGCAGGGCTTCCATGGCTTCGGGGGTATAAATTTTGGGCGAGTGCCCGTAATCGTCGGCGATGCGGCGGTTGAAATGTTCCACGAGCAGCGGGATGTCTTCGCGGCGTTCGTTGAGCGAGGGTACCGTCACCACGATCACGGCGAGGCGGTGGTAAAGGTCTTCGCGGAAACGGCCTAGGCTGATTTCCTTGCGCAGGTCTTTGTTGGTGGCGGCGAGCACACGCACATCCACTTTGATTTCCTTGTTATCACCCACGCGGGTAATGCGGCTTTCTTGGAGGGCGCGCAGCACTTTGGCTTGTGCGTCGAGGCTCATGTCGCCGATTTCGTCGAGGAATAGGGTGCCGCCGTTGGCTTGTTCAAATTTGCCGGGACGGTCGGCGATGGCGCCGGTAAACGATCCTTTTTTGTGACCGAACAGTTCGCTTTCGATGAGCTCGGCGGGAATGGCGGCGCAGTTTACCTCCACAATGGATCCGTCTGCCCGGTTGCTTTTTTCGTGGATCCAGCGGGCCACGAGTTCTTTGCCCGTACCATTTTGCCCGGTGATGAGCACGCGGCTGTCGGTGGGCGCTACACGTTCGAGCAGGCGTTTGATCTCGATGATGGGCGCGCTGTCGCCGATCATGGTCACGCCTTTGCTGGTTTTTACCTGTTTGCGCAGGATTTGGGTGGTGTTCACCAGTTCAGAACGCTCGAGAGCATTGCGCACGGTGATGAGCATGCGGTTGAGGTCCGGCGGTTTGGATATGAAGTCAAAAGCGCCTTTTTTCACGGCTTCTACGGCGGTATCGATGGTGCCATGGCCGCTCACCATGATGACCGGCGTTTCCGGACTCAGTATCTGCAATCGCTCAAGAGCTTCAATGCCGTCCATTTTTGGCATCTTTATGTCCATAATCACCACATCAAACTTATCTTTTTGTATTTTCGACACACATTCCAAACCGTCGCTGGCTTCGTCCACGTCGTACCCTTCAAATTCGAGGATCTCGCGAAGCGTTCTGCGGATCGGCATTTCATCATCAACAATCAAAATCTTGGCCATTCGTATGGTGGTGTATTTGCATTTATGTCAAAAGGGGCTACAAAGAAAATCCGCTTATTTCAATTTCCATGCATAAACTTCGATTTTTGCAGCGTGTTGTTTTTGAAGTCATCAAATTTGCAAAAAAACAAACAAACATTCATTCAATTAAAAGTACAAAAACCATGACAAACCGCTTAGTTATCCTTTTCTGCCTGATCTTTTTTACTTTTTCTACGGTTGATGCCCAAAATCAACGCGTGTATGAATCCCAAAAACAAATGTCGCTCGGAATAAAACCCTGCTTCACCATGGATGTTCGCGGAGCCGAGACGAAAGCCCTGGAAAATTCGTGGGAGACGTTTGCCAAGCAAAAATTCGGTACCAAAATGAAACGCGACCGCAAAACGGGCGAATGGTCGGCCACCGATGTGCAAACCAAAGCCACAGGCAAAGACCCGGGCAACCTGTATGCCAATGTGGAAAAAACTTCCAGCGGCGCGGCACTCAATCTGTGGTTCGACTACGGCAACGAATTCCTCAGCCGCGATACCCGACCCAACCAAACGGAAGAAACCATCCAGGTACTCGAAGAATTTGATGTTCATGCCCGCCGGGACATGATCGCCGCTGAACTGGCTGCCGAAAACAAAATACTGAAAAACAACGAAAGCGAACTGGTCAAACTCCAGAAAGAAGACGCGAAACTCCGCGAATCCATTGTTGATTACCAGGAAAAAATCAAACAGGCGGAAGAAAAACTTATTGTGAACGCCGAAAGCCAAAAAGCCGCCCAAGACAAAGTTGAAACCCAAAAACAACGCACCCAATCCGTACAGGGTAGGTTGGATAGCTTGAATTAAATAAGTCGACAGTCGGCAGTCCGACCCGACTGTCCCCGACTGCCGACTGTCTCGACTTACCCTTTACTCCAGCTCACGCCTTCTTTTCCGTCTTTTACGGTAATTCCGGTATCGGCGAGTACGTCGCGGATTTTATCGCTTGTTGGCCAGTCCTTTTGGGTTCGGGCCTGCATGCGGATGTCGAGAATGAGGTTCATGAGTTTGTCCACGGTACCGTCGTCGGCCGCGCCGTTGGCGTCGTCGTAAAGGCCCAGGATATCGCCGATGAAGGCATCAAACACCGTTTTGAGGCGTTCGATGACCCATGGCGACAACTCGCCCGCATCAATTTGTTTGTTCACGTATTTGTGTACGTAGCTGCCCACTTCGTTGAGCGAAGCCATGGCGATGGCGGTGTTGAAGTCGTCGTCCATGCCCTGGTACGCATCTTCGATGAGCTGTAGAACGGCGCGGTCGGTGGCGCTTTCGGAACCGTCGTAGGGCGCCGAACCCGCGTCGATGCCTTTCAGGATGCGCCAGGTTTCCATCAGTTTGCGGTAGCCTTTTTCGGCGGCAAGCAGGGCATCATCGGAAATGTCGAGCGTACTGCGGTAGTGGGCCATGAGCATGAAAAAGCGGATCACCATGGGTGAGTAACCTTTGCTGATGAAAGGACTGTCGCCGGTGAACAGTTGTTCGGGCATGATGGTATTGCCTTCGCTTTTGCTCATTTTGCGGCCGTTGAGCAGCAGCATGTTGGCGTGCATCCAATAGCGCGCAGGGGTGCAATTGCAGGCGCCTACGTTTTGGGCCACCTCGTTTTCGTGGTGCGGAAACTTGAGGTCAGAACCTCCACCGTGGATGTCGAATTGTTTGCCGAGGTATTTGGTGCTCATTGCCGAGCACTCGAGGTGCCAACCCGGAAAACCGACTGACCACGGACTTTTCCAGCGCATGATGTGTTCATCGGAGGCTTTCATCCAGATGGCGAAGTCGGCCGGATTGTTTTTTTCGTCCTGTTTTTTGAGGTTTTCGCGGCTTTCGGAAATGAGGTCTTCGAGGATGCGGCCCGAAACCTGTCCATAAACACCCGGATTGGCGGCGGCGAATTTGGCGACATCAAAATACACCGAGCCATTTTTTTCGTAGCCGTAACCGTTTTTCAGAATGTCCTCCACCATTTCGATCTGCTCCGGAATGTGTCCTGTAGCCCGGGGTTCGATGCTGGGCGTCAGGGTATTGAAAATGCGCATCATGTCGTGGAAGCCCACCGTGTATTTTTGGGCAACTTCCATGGGTTCCAGGTGGGACATACGCGCTCCTTTCGACATGCGGTCTTCGCCGTCGTCGAGCAGGTGGCCTACGTCGGTGATGTTGCGAACGTAGCGGACGGTATATCCGAGATTGAGCAGGTACCGGTAAATGACGTCGAAGCTGGTGAACGTACGGCAGTTTCCGAGATGCACATCGCTGTAAACGGTAGGACCGCAAACGTACAAGCCGATGTGCCCGACATGCAAGGGTTCGAAATTTTCCTTTTTACCGCTGAGGGTATTGTAGATTCTGAGGGTACGCTGTTCGTTATTCATTAGAGCAAAGGTAAAGCATGTTTGTCATGCAACTAAGTTTCAGGCATGGCGTTATACCCAAAAAGTGATTTGTTTATTACAACATCAGATAGGGTTTGATGAAAAAAAGGATTTTAACATCAAAAAAAATCCAACTTGTTGATTTTTAAATCCTGCATATCCTGATCTATGGCGCAAATCGGGTGGGTTTACCTGGACAACAGCGGCGGACGCCACCGCGTTGGTCTTTACCACGGCGATCGGAGTGGTCACGTGGTCATACACGTCAACACGCGTATTGTACAAATTGACTTTTCGGTGCTGCAATCAAAAACGTATTCTTTTTTCATCGAGGATGAGTTTTGCGAAATAGTCATCGAAAAACGTGCCGATCATTTTGAGTACGGCTTTGAAGTGAATAAAACCGTGGATACGCCTCGCAACCGCGAACGCCGAGTGGAAGAGGGCCGCAACAGGAAACACATGGCCATCTTCATCAGTTCCATTGTTGCGCTCACCTTATTTGCCTTGTTTGTTTTCCGCCGGTACGACAAACAACAGGAACAACGCGGAAGCGCCTCCATCGGCAGCAACCTGTCCGATCTGAACATACAACGGCTCGCCGCCGAAGGTTTGAGCGCCACGGCTACCCTTCTCATCGTGCGTGAGGCGCAAAGCCGAAAAGTTTATTACGGTTTCCGCACCACCGACAGCACGCAAATATCAGGCTCTTTTCCTGTGTCCGATACCGGGCAAATCCTGCTGCCCAACGGTTTCCCGCTTACCGACCGCGATGCCTACTCCATTACCTACCTACCCTCTGACCCACAGGCACACCGCCTCAATTTTTACCAGCCCAGTCCCGCCACTCTCGACGCCTACCAACAACGCGCAGCAGCCGCAGAAGCACGCAATCATCCCAACCAAAGCGTTGCATTCAACGCCTGTGTGGTGGCTATGGCCATGCGACAAAAAGGTTGGGTGAGTATGGGGCATTTCATAAACCAGCAAGTTTCGCCCGACCAAAACGTACGCTTCAACCATGATACCTACGGAAGGTTCAAGCGGGATGCGGCATTTGAAAGGACGGTCAAGGAGAGTTGTTGGGATCAATAGCTATTAAGCAAGCAGCAAACATTGCTCCTAATGCCGCGTCCAGTAAACAACATACATTTTCGCGGCCCTATTTTTCGCTCAATGTCGTTATTCGTCGGTTAAAATATCCCGCATTTCGCCCTCCTCATGCCCAATTGAGCAAAATATAGGTCTCGCCAAACTATACGTCATTCACTGGACGCGGCACTAGTGCCGCGTCCAGTGAAAATACGAATTCGGGTAAGTTAACTGGGAAAGTTTGCGCCGATCCTGGCCATAAGTCCAAGATCGGCGCAAACAAACTTCAAGTCTCTTTTTCTACATTTTTTGGATGAGCCAGGACGCATCCTGTTTGAAAAGTTCTGATGGGTGTAGCTCATCAATACTCAGGACGAAGCCACTATGCCGCAAGTAGTAACCAGGTTTAAGTTTGGATTCAAAGGAAAGAAACTGTTCGGCACCTTTATCTTTCGTGAAAGCAGGAAGGCTGATGAATTGGGCACCTTTATTGGTGAAGCCTGCTTTGTCGTCCAAGTATTCTATTTTCACTTTTTTGTCTTCACTGGCTACGAGGTAAGCATTTTTCCCTCCGCTATTAGCCAGGTAGTTTTCCACTTTAAAGGCATAAGTATTGTTCCCAATATCCACTTTTTTTATCTGGAGAATGGTGGCATTGGCATCATCGGCCCTGACAATTCTTCCTGTGGTGAGGTCATTGTTGTTGTAACCGAAATAATAGATTCCTCTGCCTTGCCCTTGGTTTACAGAAAACGCATTGACCTTGAATTTGTCCGCTTCCAGTGCAACGGGCTTTTCCTCTGCATATTGGGAGGAAGTTGAAATGATTGTTTTATTTTTTGTAATCCACTCGGTATCTGGCTTTAACTCCATATCGTTTATCCGTACGGTTATTCCTCCTGTCAGAATATTGCCACAACAGTTGTCGTCAACCTGTAGAATAATGAATGTATTGATTTCTCCTAATCGTATGACGTTTGTGAAATCTGTAGTAAAATCCTTTCCGCCCCGTCTGCCGTCAAGGCCATCTACCTTGGTTCCGTCAATGTTTGCGCTATTGTATAAGAGCATTCGCGCCTGGTCATCCACATTACCGATCGTCACTGTCGCTTTTTGAATCTTAAAATCCTTGGAAACATTCCGTAAATCCAGGAACGCCCTGAAATAAGTAATATCAATCTGGGTGAACATGTTATACTTTGCCTTGTCGAGGCTGCTGCTGCTGCTGTTACCATAATTAACCTGGCCATTGGTGGTAGGCGCGAGTTCCCATTGCGGGGCATTTTTTGCAGGCACCATGGCATAATCATAAACCACAGGTAGCCTGTCGCTACCATTTCTGGACTTCACGCCATTGGGCAGATTAATGACCCCCTCTCCTTTGCTCACTTGCCAAGTTGACAATGCCTGAGCATTGGCAATGGTTGCAAAAGCCAAGCAAGTCAGGAAAATGAATGTTTGCTTCCTCATTGTAAAAATAATTGAATGTTGTTGCCTACTCTTTACAGGATTTTCGGCTTCCTCCTTGTACTGCGCTGGTTCAGGCATACCGCCATAGCCTCGTGGAGCACAGGGGCAAAGGTGCGGGCATCCCAAGGGGACTTTTACGTCAATCAGGTGGACGAATCCGTCAATATGCAGCAGAAAGGCAAGATGGAGTTAGTCGAATGATGCACCCATCATACTGACAATCAATTCATTAAAATGTCGGACGGCGATTTCCCAAACTGCTGCCTGAAAATCCGGGAAAAATAGCGGGGATCGCTGTAGCCTGTTTTCAAGGCCACTTGGGCGATGGAATCACCAGATCCGTTTTCAAGCAAACGACGGGCTTCGGTGAGGCGCACCTCCTGTATGTATTGAAGCGGTGAGAGGCCCGTCCGGCGTTTCAACTGGCGCAGCAGGGTAGATTCGCTCATGGCGAATTCGTGCGCCATGGTGGAAACGGTGAGTATATCGCTGGCCAAATGACGTTGGACGTAGGCCTCGAATGCTTCCAGCCAGACCTGGTCAGCGGCGGATAACAGGGGCGTTTTTGGGGCTGGCTCTGGTTCAGCGGAAATATGTTCCAGGCGGATGGTCTGGTTTTTCAGCAGGTTTTCCAGGCGCACCAGCAACTCTTCTTCGTCAAAAGGCTTGAGCAAATAGTCGTCCACGCCGATGCGCAGGGCTTTCAGTTTGTCTTGCACATCGGCCCGCGCGGTGAGCA
>JBBSDH010000169.1:0-9779 GCA_038249605.1 Chitinophagales bacterium
AAAAACCCGAACCCCGAGCGCCGTTTCGCAGCTTCGGACTTCACCCGCGATACCTTCCCGACGCCAACCTCTCCCTTGCCCTCAACTGGCTTCTCGACCGTCTACCAACCGCCGTGGCTGTGGGCGAAGCGGGACTGGATAAGTTGTGCGACACACCCTGGGATAGGCAGCAGCAGGCGTTCGATCTATGCCTGGAAGCGGCATCGAAACACCATTTGCCGCTCATCATTCATTGCGTACGTGCTTACGACGAGGTTTTGGCGCAGTTGAAAAAACACCAATTCAAACAGCCCGCTATTTTCCACGGGTTCGACAAACACCCCAATACTGTGCGGCAATTGTTGGCTGCGGGTTGTTATGTGTCGTTCGGTTCGGCGCTTTTTCGGGAAAACAGCCATGCTGCGGAGGCGTTGAGGGCTTGTCCGGAAGGCAAATTTTTTCTGGAAACGGACGTGAGCCAGGTGGCGCTAAGCGAAGTTTACAAGCAGGCGGCGAAGGCGCGGGGAGTGGACATGGAAGTGTTGGAAAAAAGGGTTTGGGAAACGGCGGAGAAAGTTTTTACACGATGGACCCACCCCATGTAAAATCTCCAAAAGCATCACCTGGTGGAAAATACCCAATCAAGGTGGATGATTCCATTTTCAATGGAAACGCTGGTACTTTCAGATCAGCGCCATGTGGCGTTTCTTTTACTTCAAAGTATAACTTCATGCTAAAATATTTACCATAAAGTTGTACTTTAATTTTTAATAAAACAACAACCATGCACATCCTCATCGCCTCCGACAGCTTCAAAGATGCCCTGCCCGCCCGCGAGGTGTGCCTCGCACTCGAACGCGGCATCCGCGCCGCCCTGCCCGATGCACAAACCACGGTGTGCCCTTTGGCCGACGGCGGTGAAGGCACCATGCGGGTTTTGGCCGATGCCCTCGGGCTGGAAGCCGTGGAAATCACCGCCGCAGACCCACTCATGAGGCCGCGCCAAAGTACGTATTACCTGAGCGCCGACCATCAAACGGCCTTTGTGGAAATGGCCGAAACGGCAGGGCTGCAACTGCTTAAACCCGAAGAACGCAACCCCTTGTACACCTCTTCTTACGGCGTGGGCCAGCACATCGAAGATGCCTTAGAACGCGGAGTTCAGAACATCGTATTGGCCATCGGCGGTAGCGCCACCAACGATGCAGGTATGGGCATGGCTACTGCTTTGGGTTTTGATTTTCTCGACGCGGAAAACAATCCGCTCGAGCCTATCGGCGACAACCTCGACCTGGTTTACACCATCCTGCTCCCAACACGTATGCCCAAACTCGATGTAAGGGTGATGTGCGACGTGACCAATCCGTTGTTCGGGCCAAACGGCGCCGCACACGTCTACGGTCCCCAAAAAGGCGCAACGCCAGAAGAAGTGGAAATCCTCGACAACGGCTTGCGATCGTTTGCCAACAACGCCCGTTTGTGCGGGCACCTGGAAGACCCCAACCATCCCGGCGCCGGAGCGGCAGGAGGTATGGGTTTCGGCTGTATGGCCTTCCTCAATGCACGCCTCGAAAGCGGTATAGATGTGGTACTCGACGTGATCGGGTTCGATGCTTTGTTGGACCAGGCCGACGTCCTGGTGACCGGCGAAGGAAAAATAGACGGGCAAACCCAACACGGCAAACTGATCCAGGGACTTTGTGCCCGTGCCGCTACCCGGAACATCCCCGTGGTGGCGTTTTGCGGGCTTTTGGATGCCGATGGTGAAGCTTTGAAAAAGATCGGACTGGCCGCCGCAAGCAGCATCAACGACGGTATGCAGGATGCGCCTTTGTCGGAAAAATTAAAAAAAACAGCAGAAAATCTCGAAAAAACAGCAGAAAACTGGTTTAAAACCCGCGATTTGAACCAACTTTAAGCCATGCTTTATGTAGCCCTGTTGTTGTTTGCGGCGATAGCCGCCATCGTAGTGTGCACATCGCGTTTCCGATTGAACGTCTTTTTCGTGCTGCTTGGCGTAGCTGTTTTCACCGGAGTTGCGGGTGGGCTCAGCGTAGAACAAACCCTCACGGCCCTGAAAAGCGGCATGGGCAGCACGGTGGAAAAAATCGGCTTACTCATCATCCTGGGCATCACCCTGGGCACCTTGCTCGAAAAATCGGGCGCTACAACCCGGTTGGCTAATGCAGTTTTAAGCCGCACCGGTCACGAACGCGCGCCTGCGGCCATGTCGGGCGTAGGTTTCCTCATTGGTTTGCCCATTTTTTGCGACGCGGGTTTTGTCGTATTGTCCGGGCTGTTGCGCTCGCTTATCGTGCAAATGCCCGGCAGGCGCATCTGGCTCACGGTAGCATTGGCTTCGGCGCTGTTTGGCGTGCATTGCCTGGTACCACCCCACCCCGGCATAACGGCCGCAGCCGGCGCAGTGCAGGCTGATGTGGGACAAGTGATGTTGTTCGGCATGTTTGCGGCCATCGGTCCGGTGCTGGCGGGGTATTTTATGGCGCGTTATTTCAACAAAAAGTATGTGTTGCCGGACATGCCCGACGGGCCGGAGCACGAACAAACCACCCAATCCTTGCCTTCCTTGTTTTTCTCCATGCTGCCCATTGCCGTGCCGGTTTTGCTCATTGCTTTCAAATCGGTGTTGCAGATGGTGGATGGTCATGCGCAAGCGCTGTGGTGGCCAGTGGTGTCCGTGATTGGAGAACCCACGTTTGCATTGTTCTCGGGTATTTTGTTGAGTTTGCCGATGATGAAAAATGTAAAAACAGCATCGGGCATGTATGCGCAAGTACTCGACAAAGCGGGTTCCATCCTGTTGCTCACGGCGGCGGGTGGCGCTTTCGGGGCAGTCATCCAGGCATTGAAGCCGGGCGAAGTTTTTGGTCCGGCACTGGCGGCCAGTGGACTGGGTTTGTTGGTACCGTTCATTTTGGCAGCCGTGTTGAAAACTGCGCAGGGCAGTTCCACGGTGGCCGTCATTTCCACAGCCGGCATGTTGGCGCCCCTGTTGCAGAGTCTGGGTTTTGCCACGCCTGCCGACACTGCTTTGGCTGTTTTGGCCATGGGTGCGGGTTCGATGGCCGTTTCGCACACTAACGATTCGTATTTCTGGGTGGTTTCGCGTTTTTCCGGCTTGCCGGCGGAGGTGGCGTTGCGGGTGTACAGCACGACTACGGCAGTGATGGGGGTTGTGGGGTTGTTGGGGGTGTGGGTGATGAAAGTGGTGGTTGCAGGGTTTTGACAATAAATTTTTTGTCAAAAATTTGACAATAAAAATTTTGTTACCTATCTTTGACAAAAATTTTGTTGTCAAACAAGTTGTGGTTATGAAAAATGTTGTCGGCCAAATTCCCAGAGGCGAAGATTTCTACCCAAGAAATGATATCATCAATTCTTTTTTGGATCGAATAAAGAGTATAAAAGTTGCAGGTGTTGAAATTGAAACAACACAATCAGAAGCCCTCAAAAGTTTCACGTTGGCTTTTGAAGATTTACTTCGTGAATTGGAGCCGGAAAGCAAACTCGTTATCATGGTGGACGAATTTCCTATCGCTGTTGAAAACATTGCAAAAGTTCATGGGCGCCAGGCAGCAGTACAATTTTTACTGGCAAATCGAGCCATGCGCCAACGTGCAAAAAATGGCGTACTTTTCATTTACACTGGATCTATTGGTTTGCCATCAGTAGCACGAAAGTTAGATCCTGCCCCCACCATCAATGATCTGAACATCGTTGACATTACGCCATTAAACCCAAAGGAAGCTTTGGAAATGTGTAAAATACTGTTTCGAAGTGGCAAGGTTCCAATTGATGAAGTTGTCATTTTGTATTTGTTGGATAAAATAAAATGGCATATGCCCTTTTTCATCCAGCTACTTGTTCAGATGTTAAAAGATATCTGGGATAATACCCAACTTGACATTACTACAGATGACATCAACCAGGCACTTGACAAGGCGGCTTCCAACAGGAGCAATGCATACCTGGCCAGTTACCGCGATAGACTCGACAAAGCATTGACCGATGATCTCCGCTCACTTGGGTTGCATATCCTAAACTTTATTGCAAAAGAGGGATCGGTTCATCAAAACGACCTTAACCTTGAGGAAACAAGGAACATCCTTGAAATCCTGGAATACGATGGCTACATCTATGAACAGGAAGGATCATACCGCTTCAATTCTCCCATTCTAAGAATGTGGTGGCAAAAAAACGCCTGAATATTTTTCACTGACTCAACTGCGCCTGAGACATGTCAACACTGCAAGAAAATTCCCGCGTCGCCGGCATTTACAACCCGCAAACACAGAGCAAAACACAGCTCATCGAAAACTTTGTTGTCCGGCAAAAAACCTTCCAACGCTTGTTTTCCGAAATCAAGGACGCTAAGATGGAGGTGCCGGAACAGCATTACCTTATCCAGGGCAGGAGAGGCATGGGCAAAACGACCTTGCTGCTTCGACTGGCATACGAGGTAGAAAACGATGGTGCACTGAACACTTGGCTTGTTCCTGTGGTATTCAATGAAGAGGAATACGGCATTAGACGGTTGTTCAATTTCTGGGAACGTATCCTTGAACTGCTTGTACAAAAATTGCCGGAAATGAAGGATGTGCCAGCGCAAATAAAACACCTGTCGTTATCTACCAAAGACGACGACGCCTACGAACGCGCTCTGTTTGAATTGCTTTCCGAGGCGTTGAAACGAACAAAGAAAAAACTGTTGCTGTTTTTCGACAATTTCGGCGATATGGTTCGCAAACTCAGCGACATGGAAGCGCACCGTCTGAGAAAAATCCTGCAGACCTATTCAGACTTAAGAATTTTCGCGGCCTCGGCCATCGTACTCGAAGCGTTCTACCAGTATGATCATCCGTTTTATGAGTTTTTTAAAGTTACCGAACTTAAAGGACTTGATAAAAAGGAGACGTTGGAGTTGTTGAAGAGTTTGTCCAACCACTACAAAAACAAAAATGTTGCTCAAATCATAGAAAAACATCCCGGCCGTGTAGAAGCCATGCGCCGTTTGTCGGGCGGTGTGATCCGAACCATAGTTTTGTTGTTCGAAATTTTTGCCGACGACGACGACGGCAGTGCGTTCCACGACCTTGAACGTGTGCTCGACCGAACCACGCCTTTGTACAAACATCGTATGGACGATCTTAGCGACCAGCAGCAGGCCATCGTGGAAGCTGTAGCCCTTAACTGGGATGCCATAACCGTAAAAGAAATCGCCGAGCAAACCCGTCTGGAAAGCAAAATTATTTCCGCTCAACTTCAACAATTGGAACGGAATGGCCTTGTTGAAAAAATTCCCACCAAAACCAAAAACCACCTGTACATCATTTCCGAACGTTTTTTCAACATTTGGTTTTTGATGCGCCACGGAAGAAGGAGCGATGAAAAACGGGTACTGTGGCTGGTGAGGTTTTTGGAGGCATGGTGTGATAAAGAGATGCTTGGATTTCAAGTGGACAAACTTTGTGCAGCATTGGAAAAAGGGAACTATGAACCTAATGCTGCGTTGCTTATGACACAAGCTTTGATGAATGCGCCTGGACTAAGTGTTGAAAAGCAGCATCAAGTAAGGGAATCAACAGGAGCATATCTTCTGCAAAATACACCCGAGCTCTCCGGAAAATTAAAAAAGTCCGATTTGGAAAGTGCATATGCAGCCATGGAATTATGGTTTAATAATGATCAGACCGGATCGTTAAGTTTAATGCAGCCCATCTTGCCCCGTTTCTTCAATAGTGGAATAGTACAACAACTAAACAATACCCGCAATATTTTGGGAGATCTTCCCACATGGGAAATCTTCATTGGTCCAGTTCTATTTCAAATTGCTCAAATTTACAATGACTCGATTCATGCTTCAATCATTCGGAAGGAGAAACTTTGGAAGTGGTGCATTTCCTATTTCCAAAAAGATTTGGTTCCAACCAAACTTTATACTTACAATCAAAATCTTAAAGAAAGTGAAAGACAAATACTGGCAGAAAGTCAATTTAATTTAGGCATTATATTGGCATCCATAGTTGAAAGGCAACAAGAAGCATTACAACTTTTTAAAAACGCAGCTGTCAATGGAAACGATTACGCCATGGCCAAGTTCATTGATTTGTCTATAACTATGCAAAAAGGCGATACGACAGAAATCTGTAAGCTATTGACTGAGTTGTCAGGGCATAACAGAATAGGCGCAAAAGTGCTTTTAGTAATGTATTATTTCGACTTGGTAGGGGTAGAACAAACCAATTCAACTTACAAAATTAAAGCTTTGAATGTATTTGAGGAAATACTGTCAAGCGGAGCCAATTATCCTCACTTGTCCCTCCACGGAGCGTTAATGGCCCTATGGGACAACCGTATTGAGGACGCAAAAAGACAACTTCGCCAGTATTTTGCAGGTAACGAAAATATTCTGGGAGTGTTGATCGAGTTAACCCTCACCCTCCTCCTCGCCAAACACCAAGCCCCCTGGCTTTTGGAGCTGTTCACAAGCCCGGAAGGTGAACAAGCCAACCTTAAGGACCGGTTCAAACCGATTTACTATGCCGTATTGAAAAAGCTAGACCACCCCGATTTCCTGCGTATGGGCGAAGAGCTCCGCGAAACCGTGGACGAAATCCTGGTCAAAGCCGATCAAATGGCCTTCTACTACGCTTAAAGCTTCTGCCCAGAACATACCCCTTACCCATGCCCCCCTCCGCCATAGGCGGAAACGGGGGGAGGATAACGGTATGGGCATCCCTCACCACCCAAAAATCGGCGTTATCCTTTTCCCATGCCTGTTCAACAACCCGATCTGCAACCCGTCGAGGTCTTTGGCCCTGTTGAACAGCCCTATCTGCATACCGCGGACTTTTTGTGCGTTGTTCACCAATCCCGAAACCTGGATGCCCTCCACAGTTTGCGCGGTATTCACCAATCCGGCTACCTGAGCGCCTTGAATGGTATCGGCGTTGTTCACCAGGCCCGAAACCTGCACCAGCGCCTGTCCTTTGGGCGTGTTGTTGAACAGTCCCGCTACCTGCACATTCAGCGGAGCGCCTTCACCGGTCATGTTTACCAAACCACCCACCTGTACACCGTTGTTGATTTTTCCTGCGCGGTTGTACAATCCTCCCACCTGAATGCCATGGTTTTCGCCGCGCAACTCGTTGAACATACCACCCACTTGTATGCCGCGGACTTCTTCACGGGTAAAATTGCCAAATCCTCCTACCTCAAGTTTGTTGACGCCTGCCGATACGCCTGCCAGAAGGTTGAGCGACCAATCGTTGCTCACCTGCGCGCTAAGGGTGTGGTTGGTACCCACATACGGTAAAAACGATGCCTGAAAACGGCGGTGCAACGAATCTTCCGTCACGTTGGCGCTGTGCCATTTGTCTGCCGTGGCCCTAAACAAACGCTCCACTTCGTGCACCACCACGGCCACTACAGGTGCCTCATGCGTTACGATGGGCGCTTCCACCGGTTCAATTTTGATGGTTTGGTAACGCGGGGTTTGGGGCGTCACAACGATTACCGTATCGCGGTAATCGAGTTTGGAAACCACGATTTCCGCGTTTTTTTTCACTTTGAGGTTGTAATAACCACTGCTGTCGGTCTTGGTGGCACGAAGCGTTTTTTTGTCGTACACCGTAGCATTGGCAATGCGCTCGCCGGTTTGCGGGTTGCGTAAGTACCCGCTCAATTCATCTGAGTGTTGCTTCTGTTTTTTGATGACGAGGTAATTGCCGTTGCTTTTGTACGTGTAGTTGTCGCCCATTAGTTGGTACAAAACCTCACGCACCGTCATATCAGACCCTTCCAGGGTGACAAGTTTGGAGGCGTCGATGATGGCAGCGTTGTACGACCACTCAAAACCCGCCTGCGCGGCCAGGACATTGAGAGCGTCGCCCAGTTTGGTTTGACGGAAAGAGACATCGACAAGGCGTGAGAGCGGATCGCGGTCGCCGAGACCGGCCGCCAGAGCAACATGCAGGCCTGCGGCCAAAAACAGGATGGTGCGTAAAGTTGCTCTCATTCGCCGCAACTGTCGCCGACCAACAAATAACCGCTGTTCCCTTTCCGCAATTCAAGGGAAAATGCGTCGGCGATGAGTTCAAGCACGTCTTGAAGCGGCAAGTCTTTGTACGACGCCTGTAGTTTGCAGTTTTTCAATGCAGGATTGCTCACCTGTATGCGCACTGCGTAGGATAATTCGAGCGCTGTTATGACGTCTCCCAATGGGGTGGCATTGAACTTGAAATTGCGCGAGGGCGCTTGCTGTTCTTCGGCGAGCGGCGCCAATTTACCCGTATTTAAATCGTAAAGCGCACCCTCGCCCGCAGCAAGCACGATCTGTTTTTTGCCAGCCGACAAAGCCACCCGACCTGTTTCCACCCGTACCACTACCTGGTTAGGATTGCTGATGTTGTCTATGGTGAAGATGGTTCCGAGCACCTTTACTTCCAAATCGGCAACTTTTACTGCAAAAGTTTGGGTGCTGTCGGTCGCCACGTCGAACCGTGCCGAACCCCTCAAACGCAAACGCCTCGTTTTTTTGCCGAAGGCAGGTTGCAACACCAGTTCGGAACCTGGATTGAGGGCCACACGCGTGCCATCGGGCAGGATGCTTTGTTGCACTTTTGCTCCGGCGATGATGGTTTCGGTAGTTTCGGTGGTTTGATTGTTTTGCAAGAAAAACCACGTCGCTACGCCCAGCACCAACACTGCAGCGGCAGCCATCCACCAGTTTGGCATGGAAAGTATGCGTCCCCGCCCGCCACCAAGGGAAGCAGGATGGATGTGCAAATTTATTTTAGACAGCGCCGCTTCCGTATCCACTGCACGCACGGGCGTTTCAGGTGTGAGTCCCCAAAGTTTTTGCAAGCCATGCCAATACGCGCGGTTTGCTTCCGACGCACCGAGCCATTCGGCGATGAGGCGTTCTTCCACCGCATCCGTTTCTGCAGCCAGTTTTTTGGCGAGCAGGGCATCTATGTCGTGTTGCTCAAGGTGCGTCATGGCAGTTTATTGATCCATAAAAGACACAAAATCAAGCTCAGGTATTCGGCCAGGTGAACACGCATGATGCGCAGTGCCTTGCCCATTTGGGTTTCCACCGTTTTGATGGAAATGTTGAGTTGATCGGCGATTTCGCGGTATTTCAATTCTTCAAATCGGCTCAACTCAAAAATGCGGCGGCACTCGGTTGGCAGTTGTTCGAGGGCCGCATGCAGGCGTGTTTGCAAGTCCGACACCTCCACCGGCGGTGCCATATCGTTGCCGAACGACACGCTGATTTCGGAATGCCGACGGCGGGTTTGTGCGTCGCGCAGACGGTTCAAACTGCGGTTGTGTACCATTTTGTACAAATAGGCCTTAACAGAGAATTGAATGGGCAACGTTTCGCGCTGTTCCCAGAGTTTGATGAATGTTTGCTGAACCACATCCTCGGCATCGTCCATGTCGCCGTCGAGCAGCCGAGCCGCATAACGGCACAGCGGCGCATACCACGTACGGAACAAGGCATCGAATGCCTGCTGGTCGCCTTTTTGAAATGCTGCCAACAAGGTTTGGTCTTGTGATTCGCTTACAGACACCTGGAGATCGTATTTACCCTTATGGGGATTGGTGTTTTTTTTAAAAAGTTTTCATTCGGTGGCGAATATCGGTGAAATTACAAGGCGTGGTGTATTTCGCGCAGATTTTACGGAGGGAAAATACCCAACACAACAAATTTCGCGCAGATTTTACTCAGAGTTAAAAGGCGCAGATTTTACACAGAAATATTCCATTTTCTT
>JBBSDH010000170.1:0-9727 GCA_038249605.1 Chitinophagales bacterium
AGGGGTTAAAAGCTTAATTTTTAACCCCTTTTGATCGTCGTGGAGCCTCCGTAGCTGGAGCTCCGGAGTACATGCGCGCTACGCGCGTGTGGCGCTGCCTGCTGACCGGTTTAATGTTCAGTCAATCAGAAAAATTCGGGAGGATTCATGCTAAAAATGCTCACCAGACAACGGGCAACGTAACGCGCACAGCGCGCGTGTAACGCTGCCTGCTGACCAAAGCACCGGCATGTATGGTTGTTTTTAGAACAAAAACAAAAAAAGCCGATCAACTTGCGTTGACCGGCTTTGCTTTTTGCGGACTGGACGGGACTCGAACCCGCGACCTCCGCCGTGACAGGGCGGCATTCTAACCAACTGAACTACCAATCCGTTTGCTAAAAGCGGTGCAAAGATAAGCCCGCAATAATCATCTGTGCAAGTGTTTATGGAAAATAATTCAAAAATCTTTTCGCCTAAACTTTAAACCTTTGAATTTCAAACACTTTGCCGTGCAAGCCATGGTGCAATTGCTGGCTGTCGCGCAAATTCGTGTGAAAGCACCATGGTATCAAAGTTCTTTGAGCCAAAACAGCATGGTTTTGGCAGTCGATTCGGTTTCCCTAAGATCAGGCCAAGAAAATATGGTGGTTAGTTCGGGAACATGCGCGTAACCCCTTTTTTTCCAAAAACCATCCAATGGTTGGTAACCTGAAGGGCGCTCCGGATGGCTTTCCGGACGTTGAACAGCGCAAAAACAAGTGGATTTGTACGTGCCATAACGGTGGACATGCTTTTCGCGTTCATCAAAAAAGCGGTGTCCAAGACCCATGCCGCGGTAATCGGGCAAAAGAATGCTTTCCCCGAAATAAAACACGTCCTCAAGCCGGTAACCGGCATTTACAAATGGTGCTTTAACCTCTTCCGTTTCATCCGACAAGGGCAGCGCCGTGGTGGCACCCACCATAAGGTCGCCGTCGAACACGGCAAAAAGTAGGGCCCTCGGTGCATTGGCGTATGTTTTCAGGTAATCCATTTCATAATCCACCGTGCCTTCGTAGAGGTAGGGGAAACTACGGAAAACAGCCATACGCAAGGCTGCAAGTGGCTCGAAAACGCTGGCAATTTCTGCCCCAACGAAACTTTTGTACGTCAGTTCGATCTCCATGGAGTTTATTCAGAAACCATTTTGATCCAGTCCGGCAGGTTGTAATACGTGGTTACGCGAAAAATTTTACCATCGCGCATTTCCAAAAAAGCGCCGGCTGGCAAAGTATAGGTTTGTCCGTGCGCTGGCGGCAAGTTGCCGTCGGTTTTTTTATAAACACCGTGTACCCTAAATTCGCAGGCAAAACGATTTCCAGTGGCATCGGACATAAAAACCATGTCTTCGAGCACTTCCTCGTACGTTTCATCCATGTGTCGCAAAAAAGAGCGGTATGCTTCAATGCCCACCTGCGTTTCCCCCTGGTTGATGTCGTGGCGCACATCGGGGTGCAGTAGTTCCAGCATGCCCTGCCAGTTTCGGCTGTTGAAGCATGCGTAATAGTGTTTGATGGTGTCGAGATGCGTCATGGAAAATTTCTTTGTTCGCAAAGGTAGAAACCGGCGCATTTTTAAGGCCCATAAGTTTCTCAAAATACGTTGTAACCTTGTCGCAAACAAAATCCCAATCAAACTGCTCCGGCAAAGCCTAAAAACATGCGTAGCCCCTACTTTCTGATGCTGCTTTTCTGCAGCGCTTCTTCCTTTGCTCAAAACCTGATCCCCATTCCCGGAACAAACGGCAATTATGGATTTGTCAATGCCTCCGGCAAAGTAGTGACGGCACCGCAATTCAAAAAAGCGTGGCTTCCCAACGAACAAGGGCTGGCATTGGCGAAGGACTCAAACGAGTGGATCGTGGTTATAAGGCAGGATGGTGTCATTTTGCCCGCCTCCGTTTTGTTCCGTTCGTGGGCGGAACCGGTAACGGAAGTGGCAACAACCACAACTTCTGTTTCCACAAAATTCGATACCGTACCGGATTTTTACTGCATCCGAAGTGCCGACTGGCAGGAGTTTTTGTTGGTTAAAAATGGAAAAAATGGATGGGAAACGCGCAAATACCTTTCTTATGAAAAACTCAAAAGCCCCGTTCAGGTTTACGGCAATTACGTAAATGAAAATTATGTTTCAGGGCCGTTCACGTTTTTCCACGGCCTGCACCGCGTCATCAAAAGCGAACAAGGGGTGAATTTCATAAACACCGATTTGAAGGAAATTTTCCCCAAAGACTACGTCAACGGCACCATCCTGAAAAACGGCCACCTGGCGATTGCTTCGCCTGAAGGCAAGTTTGCTTTGGCGAATGCGCAAGGGAAAATCCTCACCGGGTTTGTTTACCAAAACATCATTGGAACGCTCCGACCCGACCTTTTCGTGGTGAATTTTTTCCCTGGACGCAGCGGTGGCCGGAACATCGGACTCGTACGGTCCAACGGAAGTGTTGCCATCGATACCGTGTACGAGGCCATGACGGCAATAACAGAAAACTGGATCCTTGCACAAAAGGATTCCAAATACGGTGTGCTCGATTATGAGGGAAAAACCGTGCTGCCGTTTGTTTACAACCACCTTGAATACACCCAAGGCGGCTATTTCATTGCTTTGGAAAACGAACTGGGCTTTACCATCATCAATATTGAAGGCAAAACGCTTTTGGAAAAACCTTTTTACAAAATAGATTTCCGCCCCAACTGGAACGCTGCCGCAGCGGCCTATTACGAACTGACCGATTACAAAAGTCCTTTGCGCACGGTACTCGGCCCCAGCCTCAACGTGTTGTTCGCCGATACCATCAGCTCGGTGGAACAATACTACGGTCTACTCAAAGTAACAGGTCCGAAGGGTGTGGGTTTGTACGACCGCACCGGGAAATCGATCATTCCTGTTGTTTACAAGGAAATAGAGCGCCTGCCCGACAACAACGGCTTCCTCGTGATGCAAAGCGACAGCCTTTTTGGTATGTACACCCCGGACGGACAGTTTGCATTGCCCTGTAAGTACACACGCATTGTACCGGAACAAGGACCCGATGGTTTGATTTTATGGGCAAATCCGCACCGCAACAAAAACTTGTACACCCCTTTTTCCAAAAACGGCGAACGTTTGCCCATTCCCGATCAAATTGCCCCAACTCTGCGGGCTGTCGATTTTAAGAATTGTTTCATACCCGATAGGGTCAAAGGGCGCTGGCAACTCACCTTGCCCGATGGCAGCATTGTGTACAAATCCGACGACTACCCATATAAAAACCACAACATAGGCACGCCCGACGGCTGTTTGATGTTGGAAAAGGAAAACGGCAACTACAAAATCCTCGACGCATACCTTAACCCCATCATGCCAAAAGGTTTTTTCCTGCCGGAAAAACGCTACAAAGGTGCATACGTTAAAATGGGCCTCATCCCTGTATTCAACGACTCAAAACAATCGGGCATCATCAACACCCGCGGTGAATGGGTACAAAAACCTACATCCTTTGAATACCACATTTTGCGCCCCAACATGTATTCAGAGCACAAAGGACAGCCTCAGGAACAAGCTATACAAGGTGCTACGATTTATACCATCACAGCAAAGGGTACCAAAAAAGTGGAGGTGCATTACATGAACGACAAATTGCACAATGGTTACCTGGTGATCGGCCGCCTGTTCGACGATGCTCCGCAAAACGTGCGCGACAAACGGGGTGGTTTCGATGGAAAAGTGATGAAATATGCCTATATGGATACCCTTGGCAACGTACTTACGCCTTTTTGCATGGCCCAATGTCCATGGAACCCAAAGGGCAACCGATGGTGGGCCGAAATTTACGAGCCTGATTACAGCACCAAAACAGTGGTATTCGATTACAGTGGCCGCATGGTATTCGATTTTGGAAAAGAACCAATCAGCAATTACGATCCTGAAAAACACTGGGTGTATGTAACCGATTCGTTGAACCGCACCGGCATCCGCGACACCCTGGGGCGTGAAATACTGCCGGTTCAATACACGGAATTCAGTTGGTACGGCGAACCAGGCACATTTTTCAAGTCCAAACTTTCCAATGAGACATGGCAGCTCTGCACAGCTGAAGGAAACGTGGTACTTACAGGTTTCAAGTATCTTATGCGTTTGGATGCGTTGCCCGACGGGTATTTTTTCGTGGTTACCGACAAGGAGTGCACCATATTGTCGCCCGACGGAAAGGTATTGTGTTCCCTGCCCGGCAAGGAAATGGAAACGGTGGCTGCATATCCGAATTTGATTCGCGTAAAAACGGAAAATTATGAGGTGCGTTACGTCGATTTCCGGAAGGGGCTGGTTTATGGCGGGTGACATCAAGTCTGCAATAAAGGTTGGTTAGAAATACATTCACACACATTGTGTACCTTTGCCCTCCCGCGCATTCATCCCGCGGGAAAATAAACCACGCTGAATACCATGGCCATGACCTTTATGGATTTCGAGAAACCGCTCGAAGCCTTATACGAACAGTTGGAAAAACTGAAAGAGGTGGGAGCACAAGGAGAGGTGGATGTCACCGACATGCTCCTTGAGCTCGAGAACAAGATCATCAGCAAGCGCAAGGAAATTTTCGCCAGCCTATCGGGTTGGCAGAAAGTCCAGTTGTCGCGCCACCCCGAGCGTCCTTACACGCTTTTTTACGTCAACACCATTTGTACCAAGTTCATCGAACTGCATGGCGACCGCTGCAACGGCGACGATCATGCCATCGTGGGCGGTCTTGCCGATCTTGAAGGACAAACCGTTATGATTATTGGCCACCAGAAGGGTGTAAACACCAAAATGCGCCAATACCGCAATTTCGGCATGGCCAATCCTGAAGGCTACCGAAAGGCTTTGCGTTTGATGAAAATGGCCGAGCGCTTCAACATACCCGTAGTTACGCTCATCGATACGCCCGGGGCCTTCCCCGGCCTGGAAGCCGAAGAACACGGTCAGGCAGAAGCCATTGCCCGTAACCTGTTCGAAATGGCACAACTGCGCGTGCCCATTTTATGTTACGTTATCGGTGAAGGCGCTTCCGGCGGTGCTTTGGGCATCGGTCTGGGCGACAAAGTCTTCATGCTTGAATACACCTGGTATTCAGTTATTTCGCCCGAATCGTGCTCATCCATCCTTTGGCACTCGTGGGATTACAAGGAAAAAGCTGCCGACGCGCTCAAACTCGACGCCGACAACATGCTTTCTTTCGGACTCATCGACGACATTGTAAAAGAACCTTTCGGTGGTGCACACAATGCCCCGGAAGAAATGGCCCAGACGTTGAAAAAACACATCAAAAACGAACTCGACAAAATTGGTGGTCAAGACCCGGATGCCCGCATCATTGCGCGCATCGACAAGTATGCCAAAATGGGTCATTACAAAAAAGCGCCGGTAGCTTCCAAATAACCTTCAGCGCCTATCCCCCTCACCCAAACTGATTTGCCATGCTGGACCGATTCCGTCACGCATTTTTTCTTAAAGCGCTGCGCCGCGTTCTTGAAAATCAAAAACGCAGACACAAAACATCTACGGTTCAAAGCGCCCAAAAGTTGGGACTGCTTTTTGAGGCCGGAAACGAAGCCTACTGCAAGGAAATCCTCGAATTGAGCCGCATTTTAGAAAAACGGGGTAAAAAAATCGAATTGTTTGGCTTTTTCAACGTCAAACAAGCTTCAGAGGATACCAAATTTGCACACTTTACGCTTAAAAACTGCAGCTGGTGGACACGGGTACCCAGCAGCGACAAATCCTCTGCTTTTACCAGGGAAAACTTTGATCTGTTGCTCTGTTTCAACCCAAACGACCTTGATCCACTGCACCATGTTGCAGTCTCATCGAATGCTTTGATGAAAATGGGTTACGCGACTAACCTGCCCAACGACTTCGATATCCTGTTGGATACTTCCAAACAAAAAGGTCCGAAGCATTTCATTGAACAACTCGAAATTTATCTCGATAAAATCGTACTCACCAAACATGAGCCTGCAGGAGCGCTTTAGAGGCACCGGTGTTGCCCTTGTAACACCTTTTAAAAACGGAAAAATTGACTTCGACGGCCTCGAACGTGTGATCGAACACGTGATCGAAGGCGGCGTGGAGTTTCTTGTAAGCCTCGGTACCACCGGCGAGTCGAGTACCACCACCGACGACGAGCACCGCCAGATCCTCGATTTCACCATACGGGTCAACAACAAACGTTTGCCCCTGGTGGCTGGCGTTTTTGGTGGTAACAACACTGCCGCTTTGGTGGATAAGATCCGGAAATTTGATTTCGACGACATCGATGCCTTGCTGTCGAGCAACCCGGCCTACAATAAACCTGGTCAGGACGGCATCTATCAACACTACATGGCCCTCGCTGAGGTATCGCCACGCCCCATCATCATTTACAATGTGCCCAGCCGAACTTCGTCGAACATGACCGCCGAAACCACCCTGCGCCTGGCCAACGCCAGCGACAAGTTCCTCGGAATCAAAGAGGCTTCCGACGATATTTACCAGGTCATGAAAATCCTCAAAGGCAAACCGAAAGATTTTCTGGTGCTCAGCGGCGACGACTTCATCACCATGCCAATCATATCCGCAGGTGGCGATGGCGTCATTTCCGTTATTGCCAATACCGCACCACGCCCTTTCACCGACATGGTTCGCGCTTCCCTGAAAGGCGACCTGACGACGGCCCGCCAACTCAACAACCAGTTGCTCGAACTCTACAAACTGTTGTTTATCGAAGGTAATCCCTCCGGCGTTAAAGCAGCCATGGAACTTCAGGGCATCTGTACACGCGAAGTGCGGCTCCCGTTGGTGTCCATGAGCGAAACCGGCGTTCATCTTATGATGGCCGAGCTGGAAAAGGCGCTGGGATAGATGGATTTTGAAATAAAAAAAGCGCCATACCGGAAATCCAGTATGGCGCTTTTTTTATTTCCTTCACTGTCTACCCTGGCTTTTGCGAGGGGCAGTACGTGTTCCTTGCCCTTTTTTGGCTCCCGATGACTTTGTGCCTTCGTTGGACTGAGGCTTTTTGCCCTGCTTTTTAGCAGATCCAGCCTCAGATGGCGCCTTTTTATTCGTCGGTTGTGTAGTAGGCTTTACAGCTTCGCGCGACGATGTGTTCTTGGTCGCTTCCTTCGTGGTTGGCTTTACTTCACGCGCCATTTGCATGTCCGAAGTAGCTGGTTTGGCTGTTGGTGCAACTTCACGCGAAGGTTGTACCGTTGTTGATGGTTGCCGGCCAGCTGGTGTAGCTTCGCGCGTTGGTTGCACCGTCGTGTTTTGTTGTTTACCCTGTTGGTTGGTCGTTGTTGGCCTTCTGCCCTGCTGATTGGTCGTTGTGGTTTTGCGGGTATTTTTGTAGGTTGTCGTACGGGTATGAACTGTGTTAGAATACGAACGACGGGGTGCGTATACGCCGCGAGCATGGTTACAACGGACCACCGTCACATGATGGTAGTGCACATGGTAAGGCGCCATCCTTGGGTAGTAATGTACATATGGGCGCGGGCGCCAAGGGCGCCAATAGGTTGGATAAACATTCCAACCCCACGGCGACCGGTAAACGACATACGTGGGGCGATAAATATAACGCACGGGCGCCCAATGCCAAACATTGACAATGACATAAACAGATCCCATGGTGGGCGCCGGTCCGTTTTTGCCACTTTTTTGCGTTTCTTCTTCAAACGGCTCCACTATCTTTTCTTCGCCGTACACATCTTCGTCTCCAACGATCTGAAGTGTAGCTTCTTCATTCCCTGTTTTTTCCAGGGTGATCACAGCCACATCCTGGTTTTCTTTTTCATTCACAGGCACCTGGAGCACAATGGCGTGTGACTCCTTTTCCATGTTATCTACCACGCGTATGTAGTCGATTTTGCCGTCCTCGTTGATGTCGAGGTTGTTTACTTCATTGGATTCCTGATTGAGCTTTTTTTCAAAATCTTCCAGCGATTCGGATTTTTTGAACAAATCGAGTACGGCTTCCAAGCTAAGGCCATCGCCCGGGAAACCTGTGCTGTCAACTTCTACCTGGGCAGATGACTGCAGGCCTGATAACAAAGCAGCTGCAAAGGCGAAAAACAGGACAAATTTTTGTTTTTTCATGTTCCAAAAGTTGTGTTTTGTTGTGTATTTGGATTTTCTTACAACGTCTGTATGACATGTAACAGATGCATACGTTTAATGATCCTAACACAAGTTTACGACTTTTAACTTTTTCTTTGCATTAACAAGCCAGGGAATTAAAGGACCTGCTCCCATAAGAGCCGTTCATCAGCCCATGGCCTGAAAAGCAAGGGGGTGTAATGGTTTACCAGCTATCCGGCAAACCATTACACCCCCTTGCTTTTCAGGGCTACAATTAGAAATCATCGCCTGCATCATCGTCGTCTGCGCCAACGGCCACGGCAGCAGCAGCAGCGCCTACGGTTTGTCTGACAGGTGCGCCTGCAGCCACTTTTTCCTTGATGCGGGTTTCGATTTCGAGGGCCATCTCAGGGTTATCGTGCAGGAATTGTTTGGCAGCGTCGCGGCCCTGGGCAATTTTTGCGCCGTTGTAGCTGTACCAGGCGCCGCTTTTCTGTATGATTTCGAAATCGGAACCGATGTCGATGATTTCACCCACTTTGGAGATGCCCTGTCCAAATATGATGTCGAACTGAGCGATCCGGAAAGGTGGAGCGAGTTTGTTTTTCACCACTTTAACCTTCACTTGGTTGCCAAACACATTGCCGTCCTTGTCTTTCAAGGCCGCGCCGCTTTTGCGGATGTCGAGGCGGACCGAGGCATAAAACTTGAGTGCATTACCACCGGTGGTGGTTTCGGGGTTGCCGAACATCACGCCTATTTTTTCACGCAACTGGTTGATGAAGATGCAGGTGCAACCTGTACGACCGATGGAGGCTGTAAGTTTGCGCATGGCCTGGCTCATGAGGCGTGCCTGAAGGCCCATTTTGGAGTCGCCCATTTCGCCTTCAATTTCTGAACGCGGTACGAGTGCGGCAACCGAGTCGATCACCACAATATCCACAGCACCCGAACGGATCAGGTTCTCGGTAATTTCGAGGGCTTGCTCACCGTTGTCGGGTTGGCTGATGAGCAGGTTGTTAACATCCACACCCAACGCTTCGGCGTAAAAACGGTCGAACGCATGCTCGGCATCGATGATGGCGGCAATACCGCCTTTTTTCTGGCATTCGGCAATGGCGTGGATGGCCAGAGTAGTTTTACCCGAAGATTCAGGACCATAAATTTCGATGATACGGCCTTTGGGTAAACCGTAGCAGCCGAGGGCAATGTCGAGACCCAGTGATCCAGTTGGAATGACTTCTACTTCCACAGCCTGCTTATCACCCAGACGCATGATGGTGCCTTTGCCGTAGGTTTTATCAAGCCGATCAATCGTGGCCTGTAGGGACTTGAGCTTGTTTTCTTTTTCGTTCGACATGGTGTTGTTGTTGCTTGCTGTTTTGGTTGACCATGATCCGGCTTTTAAACCGCCGGTTGTGTTTTTGATGAGACAAAAATAAACAAAATGTTTTTATCTGCCCACTTTTTCTTCAAATATTTTGTAAAAAAATACAATTCAGCAAACATTTTCCTATAAAAATACATATTTTTAATAAATAAATATAATCCTAAAATAATCAAAACAAACACTTTAAGCATACATTTTCGTGTGGGAATCACACCCTAATAAAAAAGCGGTAGA
>JBBSDH010000171.1:0-9637 GCA_038249605.1 Chitinophagales bacterium
GACGTGGCAGCCAAAGTAACCGTTCCGGTGGTTGCACTTGCTGAAAATGTGGAGTCACTCACCATCAACATGGACAACCTCCGCAACAATACGTTCGACATCGTGATCGAATGGGAAAAAACCCGCGTAAGCGTACCCGTTTCCATGGATACCGATTCCAAAGTGATGTCCGACATCAAATCGCAAATGGAAGGCCCTTCGGCCAGCACCTACTACCAGTCGGCCCGCTACTACTACGAAGAGAAAAAAGACATGAACATGGCCCTTGCATGGGTTCAGATGTCCCTCGACAAAGGCGGTGAAAAATTCTGGATCGTTCGCCAGAAAGCCCTTATCCTCGCCGAACTTGGCCGGCACAAAGATGCCATCGCTACGGCAGAGCGCAGCACTGAACTAGCCAAAGCTGAAGGCAACGGCGACTACCCACGCATGAACGACAAGTCGATTGCAGAGTGGAAATCGAAGAAATAAGTAACAAGCAATAAGTTGCATGAGCCATTCCGATGTTGTTCGGGATGGCTCATTTTTTTTCAAAAAAGGAGATCCTGGAAATACGGAGACTTGTTGAGCAACCGTGGTTTTCGCGGCTCTGTCGTCCTGTCGTCCTGATCAAAAACGTTGGACTTCAGCCCACCTTCAGACCGAAACGTCTGCATCTACGTTTTTTACATCATCGGGCAATTCCATTTCAAACAACACCCGAACGCCCTTTTCCCCGCCGATGATCTGAATGGCACCCCCTAAATCCTGTGCACGTTGGCGCATGTTGGGCAAACCGTTTCCTTCGCGGAAGCCCTCGGTTGGAAAGCCCTGTCCATCGTCGCAAACGCACATTTCCAGTTTGTTGTCATTGATTTTCAGGCAAATATCCATGCTGTTGCAATTGCTGTATTTGACAGCGTTGTTGATGGCCTCTTTAAAAATCAGGTAAAGGTTGCGCCTTGTTTCGATGTTGAGCTTCAATACCGGCAGGTTGCGTGGTATGTGTATTTCATAATCAATGTTTTGGGCATCGAGCAAATTGGAAGCGTATTCGCGCATGCGGTCGGCCAGGTCATTGAGGTAGTCGGGACTGGGTTTTACGGCCCAGATCAGGTCGCCGATGCTTTCCAGAGTGGATTGGGCACTTCGTGTAATTTGTTCGAGCAACGGCGCGGCTTCGGGTACTTTGTGCGCGAATTGTTTGTAGGCAACCTGACTAAGGATACGTATGCCCGACATGGATGCCGCCACATCATCGTGAAGATCGCGGGCGATGCTGTCTTTCACCCGTTGTTCTGCTTTTTGTACGGCCAGTTGTTTTTCACTTTTTTCAATCGCCAGTTTGTATTGCAAAACATCGCGCTCGCTTTCCATGTACCGGTGCCAGCGTGCAAAGCCGATGGTGAAAATGAGCACCTGTATGATGAATCCCGCCATCACCGCATGGTTGATTATGGGGAAATTAGGAATGGCGTTCATGTTGCGCAGCAGGATGGCAATGAAACCCAAAGCGATGGGTAGATAGGCAAATGTTGTGAGCCTTGCCCAGGGATTTTTGGGAAATAGGTACAAAGCAATAACCAGGGCCATTAGGGTAAAAAACAGGTTGGAACCGTCTAGTATGGTAAAAATATGCTTTAAAACTTCCCCTTTTTCGAATTTTGCCAACACCCAAATGACGCCGCCCGATACTCCGATGATCCACATGTAGATTTTGACCAGCATGTCGATCCTGGGTAAATTCGATTTGAGATCGAGGAATTTCCTGAAAAACATGCCGAAGCTCAAGGCGATAAGCAGCGAAGTTACGTTGCGCTGAAAAACAGGCGCAAAATCGAAATCGGCCGAATAGTTGTACGTTTCCCGCAGGAGAATATTGAATACATATGCGCTGTATAGCAGGTAAATGACGTTGCGGTTTTGGATGTACAACAAAAGACTAAAGACCAATGAAACCAGCATTACGCCCAGGAACAATCCGAAAACTAACACGTTGCGCAACATGAGTTGGTTGTAATCTTCGGGCGTATGCAGGCTCATGCTCAGGTGCATCGAACCGATGCGGTTGCAGGCGCGTACCCAAAAGCGGCTGTTGCCGGGTTGCAGCTTGATGTTGAAATAATAGCCGTCTGTAAGCAAAAAACGCGGGTCGTTGTGCAGGATAGCCCCAACTTCTCCAAGGTCGCGAACCACGCCTGAAGGCTCCAGAACCCAAAGGTGGAAGGCATCGAAGTTTTTTCGGTTGAGCCGCAAAACCAGGTTGCGGGCATGCGGCATCGTGTTGTCGATGGCAAAATGCAACCACCAATCGGCCGGATCAGAACCGAAAGTCAAATAAGGCGTGGAGGACGCTATAAATGAGTCGTGCACTTTGCCTGTGATGATGCTGTCGAAACGCATGAAATGGGCCGGGTCGCGCAACAGGGCCGGCTTGATGTGCATGTGCTCAAAATGCTCGTCGAGTACAACATTGTTGTGGGCAACAACATTGCAAACCGCCAAAACGCAGGGCAGCAACAAGCAAATAGGGCGGAAAAAGCGAAACATATCTTGCAAAAATAGAGAAAGCCATCGAAAGCCGTCGAAATTCGGCAAAAATTTGCGGAATCTCGATGTAATTGCAAGCAGCAAGTAAGGACTTGCATGATTTACCAAAAAAAACATGAGCCACCTCAAAACTGAGATGGCTCATGAACTAATGTATCAACTTGTCACTGGCAACTATTTCACGTTGACAGCTTGTCGCTTTCTTTGCCTTTGCCTTTTTTCTTCTCCTTTTCCTCTGCTTTTGCTTCCGTTTCGTAAGTCACAATCAACCCGTCTTTTTCTTCATTGAGCACAGCCTGTAGGGCAGCGCCTTCGGCCGGGTTGTTGTTCAGGATGAACTCGGCAAGGGGATCTTCGATGTATTTTTGGATGGCCCTGTTAAGAGGGCGGGCACCAAACTGCGGATCGTAGCCTTTTTCTGCAACAAATTCTTTGCCTTCACTGCTGAGGTTAAGGGTGAAACGCATCGTTTTAAGGCGTTTCATCAAACCTTCGAGGGCATTGTCGATGATTTTGAAAATCTCTTCGCGGCCCAGGGCATTGAACACCATGACATCGTCGATGCGGTTGAGGAATTCGGGTGAGAACGTGCGTTTCAAAGCGTTCTGGATCACCGTTTTGCTGTGGTCTTCGGAGGCTTCCTGACGTGCTTTGGTAGCAAATCCGACACCTTGTCCGAAATCTTTGAGCTGGCGGACGCCGATGTTCGACGTCATGATGATCAACGTGTTTTTGAAATCCACACGGCGGCCGAGGCCGTCGGTAAGCTGACCGTCGTCGAGCACCTGAAGCAGGATGTTGTACACGTCGGGGTGTGCTTTTTCGATCTCGTCGAGCAGCACCACGGAGTAAGGTTTGCGGCGCACTTTTTCGGTGAGCTGACCGCCTTCTTCGTATCCTACGTATCCGGGAGGTGCGCCTATAAGGCGGCTCACGGAGAATTTCTCCATGTATTCGGTCATGTCGATGCGCACCAGGCTGTCCTCTGAATCGAACAGGTAACGCGCGAGGGCTTTGGCGAGTTCGGTTTTGCCTACGCCGGTAGGGCCGAGGAAGATGAACGAACCGATGGGTTTTTTCGGGTCTTTCAGCCCGACGCGGTTGCGTTGGATGGCTTTGGAAATTTTCTGAACGGCTTCTTCCTGACCAATGACCATCTTGCGAAGGTCGTCGGCCATGGTAACCAGTTTTCTGCTTTCGCTGGTGGCCACTTTTTTCACCGGTATGCCGGTCATCATGGCGATCACCTCTGCGATGTCGTCTTCTTCAACCGGATAACGTTTGGTTTTGCTTTCTTCTTCCCATTCCACCTTGGCGAACTCGAGCTGGCGCAAAAGTTTGCTTTCCTGATCGCGCAGGTTGGCAGCCTCTTCGTATTGCTGGTTTTTGACCGCCTGATTTTTTTGTTCTTTCAGCTCCTCAATTTTTTTCTCCAGCTCTTCGATGTGTTTGGGCACCGTGATGTTTTTCAGGTGCACACGTGCGCCTACTTCATCAAGCACGTCGATGGCTTTGTCGGGCAGGAAGCGGTCGGTGATGTACCGATCACTGAGCCTCACGCAGGCATTGATGGCGTCTTTGGAGTAGTTCACGTTGTGGAACTCCTCGTATTTGGACTGGATGTTGGTGAGGATGTGGATGGTATCTTCTTGGCTTGGCGGATTCACCATTACTTTTTGGAAGCGGCGGTCGAGTGCGCCGTCTTTCTCAATGTACTGGCGGTACTCGTCGAGCGTGCTGGCGCCGATGCACTGAAGTTCACCGCGTGCAAGGGCGGGTTTGAAGATGTTGGAGGCGTCGAGCGAACCTGTTGCGCCGCCGGCACCCACGATGGTGTGGATTTCGTCAATGAACAAGATCACGTCGCGGCTTTTTTCCAGCTCGTTCATGATGGCCTTGATGCGTTCTTCGAATTGCCCGCGGTATTTGGTGCCGGCCACGAGTGCGGCCAGGTCGAGCATAACGATGCGTTTGTTGAACAACGTACGGCTCACCTTTTTCTGGATGATGCGCAATGCCAGACCTTCAACGATGGCTGTTTTACCCACGCCGGGTTCGCCGATGAGGATGGGGTTGTTCTTTTTACGGCGGCTGAGGATTTGGCTCACACGTTCGATTTCGGGTTCACGACCGATGATCGGATCGAGTTTGTTTTCCTCGGCAAGTTTGGTGATGTCGCGTCCGAAATTGTCGAGCACAGGCGTGCGGCTTTTCTGCTGGCCTTTCTGGCTGGAGCGGAAATTGCGTTCGTCGTCGTCCTCGTACTCACCGGAGCCTTCACTGGGCGCTTGGCTGAACAAATTTGGCGTTGTCAAATCCTGTTCAGAGCGTACGTATTCGAGTTCTTTTTTGAAGCTTTCGTAGTCCACGTCGTATTCGTTTAAAAGTTTGGTCGCGAAGGTATCCGTGTGCTTCAGCAGGGATAGCATGAGGTGTTCAGGAAAAATTTCTTCGCTTTTCATAAGTTTGGCCTCAAGGAAAGTGACCTTGAGTACGCGTTGCACTTGGGTGGTTACCTGGAAATCACCGACAAACAGGTTCTCAGCAGGTGGGTAGGCGCTGTAACGGGGTATGGATCGTTCGAGCCGTTTTTTCAGCTCAGGCACATCGACCATCAGGGCGTCGAGCACACGAACCGGTAAACTGTCACGTTCGGCAATGATGCCGAGCAGCAGGTGTTCCGCGCCAATGTAATCATGCCCAAGGCGGCGGGCTTCCTGTCCGCTTTGGTTGATGATTTGTTTGACGACGGGTGAAAATTTCTTGTTCATCTGCAACACTTGAATTAAGGCGTAATATTCAATCCTTTTTTGGCTAAATACCAAACCTTTAACAAAATTTTGATCGATTCGGTTCGCAAGCTTTTGAAGCAGCTTCAATTATTTTTAATCTTGTCTGCATCCTTACTGTGAAAAAATAGTGCCAGTTGGCAAGTTACTGACTTCCTGTCATACCTTCCGGTAAAAACAATCAAAACGGATTCGTTTTTAAAAGGCTGCCTGAAGACATGCAAAAACCAAAGGCAATCATTACATTTGCCTCCCATTTACAAACCGATTGGGGCATATCAAAAGTCTATATTTTGTTTTAATGCCTGAAAAACAAGGTACTATGAAATACAACATCGATAAACAAGACGCATACAGCCTTCTTTCTCTGGAAGAGGAACACCTCAATTCCACCATAGCCCCAGGCCTGAAAAGCGATTTTATCTTTCTCAACCAAGAAGGTGTTCGCAACCTCATCCTCGATCTTACCAATGTCAAATTTGTCGACTCCAGTGGCCTTAGTGCCATTCTGACAGCCCACCGCCTCTGGAAAGATAACGGTGCCTTCATCATCGCCGGCAAACTGCACCCCATGGTGGTCAAACTTATCGAGATATCCAGGCTCGATACCATACTCGTGCTCATCCCTTCCGTAGGCGAAGCCATCGACTACGTAAAAATGGAAGAACTCGAACGCGAACTGCAAACAGGCCCAGATGAAGTTTAAAGTTTGAAGTTTAAAGTTTAAAGTTTGAAGTTTAAGGTTTAAAGTTCAAGATAGTGGAGGATCTAATTGTTTGGCGGTTAGGTTTTTAATTGAAGCGAGCATGAGTCATCCCGAATCTTTTCGGTGACTCATGCTCGCTATTTTTAAACTTTAAACTTTAAACTTCAAACTTCAAACTTCAAACTTCCTACTCCGGTTGTTTCAATGCTTTGTTGATCTCCTTTCTGTATTCCTTGTAACCTGCCCAGTTGAATCCCTTTTTCGGCGGTTCGGTGCTTCTGCTGATGGATTCCAGTCCTTCAAATTCTTCGGCCGGTTTTGGGATGGCGGGTGGCGCCAGCGGACCTTCGCCGAGCAGGAAGTCGGCAGCAGCTTCGGCGCCACGACGGAAAAGCTCGAGTTTTTCTGCCTCGGTAATGTTGAAATTCAGCCAGTTGACACCCCGAACATCGATGCGGCCGATGGTGCGCTTCCAGGCGGCGTTTTTAAGGAGAAATTCTTTGTCGTAGTGCGAACGCAACGTTGAAAACATGGCGCTTGCGTATTGCCTGAAGGTGCTTTTTTGTGGTGTTCCATCGTTCTGCGGCAGCGCTTCATCGTCGAGCAAAACGCCAAAAGTGGGTAGCCTTGGTACAGCCACATTCGGATTGTAAAACACGTTGATGGGAAAATTGGAAATGATACCGCCGTCTACGAATCGCGCTTCGTTTTTGATGTCGTCGGTTGAGGTGGCGCCGCCGAATTCCTTCCAGGCCATCAACACTTTATCAGGTACGATGCCGGAAACGATCAGTGGTTCGAAAAAGATGGGTACGGACATGGAAGCGCGCACAAATTGGGCTGGATTCACCTTTGCCGGATCGTCCCAATACAAATTCCACATGCGCGGAAATTCTACTTTCATCTGGTTGGTAATGTCGGACGTGACCAAAACCAGGAAATTTTCGGGTTTGGGGTTGTTCAGATCGTGCAACGATTCGTTGGTTGCTTCGCTGCGCAAACGGAACTTACCCTCGGGCACCTGGGCAAGGTGATTGTTCAGATCGGTCAGGTTGTGGATTCCGTTGTCTGCAAGGTTTTTTTCAACCCATTGGGTAAAAACTTTGCCCGGATTGATGCCGTATTCGCTGTTGTAAAATTTCTTTTTCTTGTCTTTGATCCACAGCCACAGCCAAATGCCGACAAGCGTTGAAGCCGCCAGCATTCCGAGAAAAACCCAAGATGCGACACTTTTAAACTGGTTTCCCCAACCCCAAAAGCTACCCAAAAGGGAAACAATAAAAACAGCGATCAGGGTAATGATGGCTCTTTTGATTCTTTTGGTAAACCCTTTTGATGCAATGGCTTGCTTGATGAGCCATTTGGCTTTGGGATCGCCGTCCACAAAATCAAACAGGTTTTGTTTGCTCAGGATGTCGAGGATTTTCAATGATTTTTCCTCTTCTTTTTTGCCTACCGTGGCGAGAAGCAGGGTGTTGATGGCACCGGCACTGGTACCGGCCATTTTCATGAATCGTATACCCATTTTTTCAAGCACATAGGTATAACCTACAAGAGCAACGCCCAAAACGCCACCGCCTTCCTGTACGAGGTTGACATATTGGTTGCCTTGGGCATCCACCACGTCGGAAACAACGGGTGGCTTGTCGCCGTGAACCTCGCGCAAACGCCCGATGGCATGTTCGGCTGATTGGATAAAGTCTTCTTTGGTCAGCATGCTATGGTGTTTAAGTTTTCGAAAAAATCATGCCGCATTGCGCGCTGCATTGATGATGCCGAACATGGCACGTAAAACCAGGCGCCGGTAAACGTCGGCCTGGCTTGGGGTCAGTTTGTCGTTTTGCAGTTTTTGCAGGGCAAATTGCTGTATGGTTATAAGGGGCAATACGATGTTTTCCCTTAATGCAATGCTGTTGCGCGACGCAGGGTTATCACCCAGCAGTTCGCGACCTGAAAGCTCCGACAAAGTTTCGGTGGTGAGTTTGTATTCCTCGTAAAGCATGTTCCAAAATGCGCCGTACTTTTTGTGGCTTTCCAGGTGACGTGTCACGTCAAAATTGGATTTCTGAAGCGCTTGCATGGAGTTTTCCAGCAACGTTCGGAAAAACAGGTTGCGTTTGTACAAATCGTGCAAGGCTTTGCCTTTGCCTTGTTTTTTTAATTTTTCCAAAGCGGCGCCTACGCCGTGGTATCCCGGTACGTTCTGCTTCATTTGCGCCCAGGCACCCACAAAAGGTATAGCGCGCAGGTCTTCAAATTTCAAACCCTGATTGTCCCCGCGTTTGGTGGGCCTGCTGGCGATGTTGGTGTCGCCATACCATTTCAACGGTGTCATGTTTTCCAGGTAAGGCACAAACATGGGGTTGTTTTTCAGTTCCAGGTAAGCTTCGTAAGCGGCATTGGCCAATTCCTCCATAAGTTTGAGGTCGGCCTCGTTGAACCCGGCTTCGCCACTTTTGTCAAGTTTTGCCATCAATCCTGCACTCAGCAGACGTTCGATGTTGAATTTTGCGGCAGGCAGGTTGCCGTAAGTGCTGCTCACCGTTTGACCCTGGATGGTAACCTGGATGGACCTGTTTTCGATGTCGGCGCCCTGGCTGGCGTAATAACTGGTGTTGTTGCCGCCGCCGCGCCCGGGAGGACCGCCACGCCCGTCGAAAAACACCACTTTGATGCCGTACTGGCGGCTCACGCGGGTAAGCTCCGTTTTGGCCAGGTATATGCTCCAATTGGCGCGCAGGTAGCCGCCGTCTTTGGTGCCGTCGGAAAAGCCGAGCATGATGTGTTGTTCGTTGTTGCGGCCATCAAGGTGTTTTGCGTAATGCGTATTGGTGTACAGTTTTTCCATAATGGCCGCCGCTTCGGCCAGATCGTCGATGGTTTCGAACAGGGGTACGATGTCGAGGTTTACCTGGGCTTCGGGCGAGCGTGCGTTGGCGCCGGTCAGTTTGGCCAGCGCGAGCACCTCGGCCACGTTCAGGGCGCTTTGGCAGTTGGAAATGATGTATCGGTGACAACCATATTCGCCATTTTCCCGCTGAATGTCGGTGATGCACCGGAAAGAACGCAGGGTTTCTTTTACAAAAACATCGGCGTAATCGTTTTCGTCGAGGGCGTAGTTGGTGGTCAGCAACCGCTCCATGCGGGTGTTTTCATCCAAATCTTCGTAGCGGTCGTGTTTGTACCACGGAAACTTTTCCTGCCAATGCGTAAGAATATGTCCCCATACTTCGGTGTGGCGGCGCGAGTCCTGCCGTATGTCCATACTGGCAAAATAAAATCCGAAAATGCGCACCTTGAGGATCAACCGGTCGAGCTCTTCGAGGAAAAGGCCGTCGTGCTCGTTCACCAAAATACGTCGACCAGCCATCAGATCTGCTATGAGTTCCTGGCAGTTGTTGTATTGATTTTCGCCAGGATTGTAAAGGGTGTTGTAAATTTTGAGTTCTGCCTGTGCGATCAGTTCTTCTACGCCGCGGAAGGTGAGGCGGCGTTTGAGTGTGCGGATGTCGCGGTAATAACCTCTCAGGGCACCTTCGCGCAGGCGGGTAGCCACCAGCTGTGTGATGTCTGACGTCACGAATGGGTTGCCGTCGCGGTCGCTTCCGGGCCA
>JBBSDH010000172.1:0-9552 GCA_038249605.1 Chitinophagales bacterium
TCCGAAATGCTGGAACTGGGTATGGACATGGAGGCCGATCTCGGCATCGACTCGATCAAACGTGTCGAAATTTTCGGGGCCATGACGTCCGCACACCCCGAAATTCAAGGCATCAATCCGCAGGAACTCGCCGAGCTGCGCACCCTGAACCAAATCGTACAATACATCGCAGGCAAAGCAGGCACCACGGTTGCTACACCATCACAACCCGCCGCACCCGCAGTGGCTGTGGCTCCGCCGGTTGCCCCGGTACCTGTTGTCCCATCCGGCGTGGATTCGTCCATGATTGAAAAAACACTGCTTGCAGTCATCGCCGAAAAAACCGGTTACCCATCCGAAATGCTGGAACTGGGTATGGACATGGAGGCCGATCTCGGCATCGACTCGATCAAACGTGTCGAAATTTTCGGGGCCATGACGTCCGCACACCCCGAAATTCAAGGCATCAATCCACAGGAACTCGCCGAGCTGCGCACCCTGAACCAAATCGTGCAATACATCGCTGGGAAAGCGGGTGCAATTGCCCCTGTTGCCGCTGCTCCTTCCGCTGTAATACAACCTGCCGTTGCCACTCCAACACCTGCACCTGCCGCTGTTACTTCAAGCGTCAGTGCAGCCATGATTGAAAAAACGCTCCTGACCATAATCGCCGAAAAAACCGGTTATCCCTCTGAAATGCTGGAACTGGGTATGGACATGGAGGCCGATCTCGGCATCGATTCGATCAAACGTGTTGAAATTTTTGGCGCCATGACCGCCGCACATCCGGAAATTCAGGGTATCAACCCGCAGGAACTCGCCGAGTTGCGCACCTTGCAACAAATCGTGCAATACATCCTGGGTAAAGCCGGAACAGTGTCGGAGGTCGCTGCCGGAAAAAAGTAACGGCTGGGATCGTTGAGGTTCTGCCGGTTGCCGGAACAACCAAATACGCAACCAGCCCTTACCCCAATGTCCCACGCTCAACCGTCGTCCTGCGCTACCTGCCCGAGCCCGATCAGTTGGACGTGTCGGTGGATACCTCCTCCATCACGCTCCTCACCAACGAAGGCACCGCACTTACCGTTGCTTTGGCGCAAAACCTGCTGCAACGCGGCCACCGCGTAGCTGTGCTCTCGTTTGGCGACAATCTGGTGCGCAAAAGCGCACAGGTGTTGCCGGAAAGTGTTTTGCAAATAACACTGCCGGATACCAGCGATGCGACGCTTGGACAAACCATCGCCCAACTGCCCGTACCCGTAGGCCGCTTCATATACCTGCACCCGCATTTGCGTTTTCCTTTGGGACAACTCGGCATGCATTTCGACCGGGAAAAATCACTGCTCAAAGCTGTGTTTATGCTTGCCAAACACCTGAAAGTGTCTTTGAACAGCCAGTCCGGCCGACCAGCGTTTATGACAGTCTCCCGCCTCGACGGCGCTTTGGGTACCCAAAATCCCGGTACCGTGGCGCCCCTGGGCGGCGGTTTGCCGGGACTCACCAAATCGCTTCGACTTGAATGGCCCGGCGTGTTTTGTCGCGCCGTGGATGTGGCGCCGGAATTGCCTTCCGAAACCGCAGCCCAAAACATCGTCAGCGAACTTTTTGATGCCGACCAAAACCTCACTGAAGCAGCCTGGAATGCAAATGGACTGCGTTACACCCTGGTTGCCGAACCGACGCCAGCGGTCGAAGAACCTGTTTTGCAATCCAAAATAACCCGCGACAGCGTTTTTCTCGTCACCGGAGGCGCCCGAGGTGTTACAGCCGAATGCGCCCGCGATCTTGCAGCCAGGTTTAAATGCACGTTTGTTTTGCTCGGACGTTCGGCTTTGCCCGACGCGGACCCTTCTTGGGCCCAAGGCATCGTCGATGCCGGCGAATTGAAACGCAAAGCCATGGAAACCCTGCTGGCAAAAGGCGAAAAACCTTTGCCTAAAACGGTGCAAAACATGGCCGGGGCCGTACTGGCCCGACGCGAAATTGCCGCCAACCTCGAGTACATGCGCACACAAGGCGCTACCGTGGTTTACGAAGCCGCCGACGTAACCGACGTTGCTTCGCTCAAAACTGTACTCGACCGCGTAACAGCACAAACAGGAAAAATTACAGGCATCATACACGGCGCCGGTGTTTTAGCCGACAAACGCATCGAGAACAAAACCGAAGCCGATTTTGACGCCGTTTTTGATGTAAAAATCAAAGGACTGCTGGCCGTTACCCAAGCGGTCGACATCGAAGCGATTCGCCACATGGTGCTGTTTTCCTCCGTAGCAGGGTTTTATGGAAACGTAGGACAAACGGATTACGCCATCGCAAACGAAGCCCTCAACCGGATCGCACACCTTTTCCGCAAAAACCACCCGGATGTACACGTCGTTTCCATCAACTGGGGCGCCTGGGATGCCGGAATGGTAAGTCCTGAATTGAAAAAAGTATTTGAAACCCACGGCGTGTCGCTGGTACCTTCTGCTGAAGGTCCGGCCGCCCTGGCCGACCAGCTGAGTACGGCCTTCGAAAGCCAGGTACAGGTCGTATTGGGCGGCACCTTGCCAATGGCAAAAGCATTGACCGATGGTCCACTCGCCGCCTACCGCATACAACGCCGTTTGTTGGAAAAAAACAATCCATTCCTGGCGCACCATGTCATACAAGGAAACGCCGTATTGCCCATCATCAACGCTTCTACGTGGATGGTGCAGTCGGCAGCCGCCTTGTATCCCGGTTTTTACATGCAAAAAGCGGAAAAAGTAAAGCTGTACAAAGGCATCGTTTTTGATGGCAAACAGCCCGACAATTACCTGCTGACCGTAAAGGAATTGGAAAAAGATCAAAACCAAATCCGTGTACAGGTCAACATAACCAGCGATGCAGGACTGAAATTGCCGGTGCAGCACTACCAAAGCGTCATCACGCTTGGCGACAAACCACTTGTTGCTCCCACAATGCCTTTGCCTGATGTGCGAAACATCCGTCCGGTAATGTCCGACGCCTCTTCGGTGTACACTGATGGAACATTGTTTCATGGCACGGACTTTCAGGGCGTGCGCCAGGTGCTTGAACTAGATAACTCGGGTACGCTTTTGCTGTGCGAACATCCGGGCATTCCCGCTGAGCGCCAGGGACAGTTTCCGGTGAAACAGGTGAATGCATTCCTGACCGACGTGATGTACCAGGGCCTGCTCATTTGGGTTCGCAAATACAACGGCTGCGCTTGTTTGCCCTTGCGCACCGAATGGGTGGACGTTTATGCGCCCCTGCCGTTCGGCCGGCCTTTTTATGTTTCCCTAAAAGTGGTACAATCGGATGAATTTGCCATGGAGGCCGACATCACGGCCTTTGATGCGGAAACAGGTGTCGTTTACATGAAAAGCCATCGGGCGGGCGTCACCATCAGCCGCGATTTGAAATGGGAATAGCCATGCAAAAGAAAGAAAAAATAGCGGTGATCGGCATGGGTGGACTTTTTCCGGGTTCCGAAACCGTGGAACAATTTTGGGAAAACCTTACCGGGAACAAAGACCTGGTTACGAATGCCCGCTTCGAAGATTTCGGTGCGGATCCTGCCCTTTATTACCATGAGGAAAAGGGCAAATTGGACCACTGTTATGCCCTAAGGGGTGGTTTTATCCGCGATTTTAAATTTGATGCTTCGGGTTACAAGTTGGATCCGGAGCTGCTGAATCACCAGGACAACCAGTTCAAATGGTCGCTTTACGTTGCCAAAGCGGCACTTCAAGCCAGCGGTTATTATGAAAAACCGGGCTTGGACAAATGCGGCGTCATCATGGGCAACCTGTCCTTCCCAACGCGTTATTCCCGCCAAATTTTATCCGAAATTTATGCAGGCATGGCCGGGCATGTTTTGGAAACCTTGAGTGGTGGTGCGGTGACTGTACCTGCAGCAGGCACGCATTATCCTGCCGACCTCCAGCACACCCTGCTCACCAATGCTCCGGCCGCGCTCATCGCCCAGGCCTTGGGCTTGCGCGCAACCCATTACGCTCTCGATGCCGCTTGTGCATCCAGTTTGTACGCGGTAAAACTGGCTTGCGATGAGTTGCAGAACGGCAAAGCCGACATGATGCTTGCCGGTGCGGTGAGCGGTGCCGATCCGTTGTTCATCCACATGGGCTTTTCTTATTTCCATGCCTATGCACGGCAAAACGAAGCCTCGGCGCCCATGAACATGCAATCGGGTGGACTCACCTCCGCTGAAGGTGCAGGCATGGTTGTTTTGAAAAGACTTTCCGACGCACGCCGTGACGGAGACAAGATTCTTGCCGTGATCGAAGGCGTAGGTTTGTCGAACGACGGCAAAGGAAAATTCCTGCTTAGCCCAAATCCCAAAGGCCAAAAACTGGCTTTTGAACGCGCTTACAGCCAGACCGACTTGCGTCCGGAAGCCATGGACTACCTCGAATGCCACGCTACCGGAACGCCTTTGGGCGACAAAACGGAGTTCAACAGCATCAGTGATTTTTTTGCCCGCGATGGCATGGAACCGCCTCTGGTAGGTTCCGTGAAAGCGAACATGGGCCACCTGCTTACGGCAGCCGGCATGGGCGGCATGATCAAAGTCATCCTCTCGATGCAGCACCGGCTCATTCCGGCCACCATCAAGGTAACGGCGCCGCTGCATTCAGACAACGGTAAAATCGGCGCCGACCAGATCGTTTCAAAAAACAGGCCCTGGAAAAGCAAAGGCTCCATTCCACATGCTGGCATCAATGCTTTCGGATTTGGCGGCACCAATGCCCATATGATCCTTTCGGCATACCACGAAGCGGAAATCCCGATGAAATCCCCGGCGCCCGTTTCCAATCCCAAAATAGCCATTGTGGGCATGGACGCCCATTTTGGCGATTGCAGCGACCTGGAGTCGTTTTACCATTCCCTGTTTACCGGTCGGCAACATTTCAAATCCTTGCCGGAGGAGCGTTGGAAAGGTTTGGAAAACTTGAAAGATGTTTCTGAAAACATACACCTGCCCGATGCTTCAACCCTGAAAGGCGCCTGGCTGGAGGAATACGATCTCGATTTACTTCGATTTAAAATACAGCCCCGCGAAGCGGAAAGGCTAACGCGGCAGCAAACCCTGATGCTGAAAGTGGCTTACCGGGCTTTGCAGGATGCAGGCATGGAATCGGGAGCCGCCGAGCCGGCCAACGTGGCGGTCATCACCGCCATGGAATCCGAACTGGAAATCCACCACCGCATGGGCCGCTGGGACTTGTCGTGGCAGGTCAATGAAGCCCTTGAAAAAGCCGGGCTGCAGTTGTCGGAAGCCAGCGAAGCCTCCTTGGGCGGCGCCTTGAAAGACGCCATTTTTCAAGCTTACGAAGACCATTCGCCCAGCGAACATACCGGCTTCATCGGCAACATCATTTCCAGCCGCATTGCGGCTTTGATGGATTTTACCGGACCTGCATTTACCGTTTCTTCCAACGAAAACGCCGTTTACAAAGCCCTGGAAATAGCCCGCAACCTGCTGGCCACCAAAGAAGTTGACGCCGTTGTGCTTGGTGCCATCGACCTGAGCGGTGGTCTGGAAAGCGTGCTCAGCCGCCAGGCGCTGAACCCGGTGCACACAGGACAAGCCACTTTGGGCTGGAATGTTTCGAACAAAGGCTGGCTCATTGGTGAAGGCGCCGGGGCCATCGTTCTGAAACGCGCCGCAGACACCGCGAATGACCGGGTTTACGCCTTCATCGACGACTTGGCCATCGTACAATCCGAATACACCGATTTGCGCGGCAAACCAGGCGCAGGCGCTGTTGAAAAAGCAGCCCGTACCGTGTTGGAACGCCAGCAATGGAATCCTGCGGACATCGGTATTTTGGAAGCCTCCGCAAGTGGCATAACAGCGGAAGACCTTGCGGAAATCGAAGGGCTCGGCCGTGCTTACCAGCTCGACAAAGAACGCCTGACTTGTGCCGTCGGAAGCGCCAAAACCCATGTAGGCCACACGTTTTCGGCTTCAGGAGTGGCCTCCATCATCAAAACAGCGTTGTCGCTTTACCACCGCTTCATACCTGGCGTACCCGGTTGGGAAAAACCACAACATGCGGAATTTTTTCAAAAAACACCTTTTTACATACCTGAAGATTCGCGTCCGTGGATTCCTGAAAAAGGACAAACGGCGCTTCGGGCAGCGGTGAGCGGATTGGCTTCGGACGGTACCGCTGCGCATGTTTTGCTCTCGGAAGCACAACATCCCGACCCGGCAAAAGCAGGGTCGTACCTGTTGAATGGCGGTGAACGCCTGTTCCCACTTCGTGCAAAAAGTGCCGGAGCCATGGTGGAGCAACTGCTCGATTTGCAGGAACAACTGATTTCCAAATCGTTCCGACGCATCTCCGACGAATGTTGCGAACGGATGGTAAACAACCGCAAAACAGGCACAAGAACATTGGTTTTGGTGGCCACATCGGACCAGGCTTTGCGCCGGGAAATACAGTTTTTCAACGAACGGTTGTCTGACGCCTGGACTGGTAAAAACATACTCCAAACGCCTTCGGGTAGTTACTTTGCGGCCAATCCTTTGGGCAACAAAGGCAAAATCGCCCTCGTTTACCCCGGTTCCGGAACGGCTTACACGGGCTTGGGGACAGCATTGTTCCAGGTATTTCCGGGTTTGTACGAGGCCGTACAAACAAGGGTGGATCATTTGTCCACCGCTTTTTTCAGCGCCGATTTGTACCCGCGAACCCGGGAAGCGACAGGAGCTGCCGGAAAAAATGCAGCGGACCTTGCGCTTCAAACCAATGCCTTGCCCATGATGGCAATAGGTTGCACCCTTTCCGCTGCGTTTACCGATCTGGTGCAGGACTACCTCGGACTGAAAGCCGATTCGGTTTTTGGATTCAGTATGGGCGAAACCAGCGCCATGTGGTACGGACAAGGTATTTGGGATGCCCACCGTGCGGAAGAAAAATTCATCGATGCACCGTTGTTTCGTGAAAAAGTAGGCGGCAACATGACCTTGCTGGCCGATGTGTGGAACCTCTCGCCCGAAATGGCCAGAGCCCGCTGGTCGGCCAGGCTCATCACCGCACCGCAAGGCATTTCCGGTTACAACTCACTTGCCGACTGGTTCCGCCAGGCTGTGGCCCCTACTGCACAAAAGATTTTCCTGACCTTCATCCACACCGATAAAGAAATTGTGCTTTCCGGCGACGGTGAGGAGCTCGAACAAGTGCTTTTGAAATACCCGATGGCCAACATGACGCTGGCACTCAACAACGTTGTGCACCACGCTTTTTGCCGCCGGCTGGAAGCAGAATTTATGGACATGCACCGTCTGCCCATAGAGCATGCCGCAGACAAGCAGTTTTATTCCGGCATCACTTTGGATCCGCTGGTGGTTGAAACCGAAAATCTGGCCCGCAATGCGACCGAAGTTTGCTGCACCGAAGTTGATTTCCCACGTTTGGTGCGGAAATTAGCAAACGACGGGCACCGGATTTTCATCGAACTGGGCGCCAACGCCACCTGTACGCGCTGGATCGGCGACATCCTGGCTGGCCACGAACACCTGGCCATTGCTACCGATCGCAAAGGCGCTGGCACCCTGCGCAACATCAACAACATGGTGGCCATGCTTTTGGCGCACGAAATACCCGTAGATTTAAAACATTTTTACGAACCCGAAGCCAGCCGTTTAAGCAAACCGAAAGAGCTGAACAAAACGTTGCGAACAGGAGGGCCGAGGTACGAAACCGCCGTTCAAAGCATCGGATTACAAAAACTATTTGCCGGACAGGCAACAACCCAGTTAGCCGTGCGTGCTGCGGCGCCTGCCTTGGTATTGTCCGGTAACGACGACGACTGGGCGAGATACCTTCCTCCGCCGCCCCCTGTGCCGCCCATTTCCCAACCATACAACACAGACATGAATACCATCGTAATTGATAAAAAAGGCATTAAAAAAGCTGAAAACGGATTGGATCTCCAGGATTTCAACGATCCTGCTTACCTGAGCGACAAAACGGTGATTTGGGATGAAAACGATCTTTTGACCTTTGCCACCGGCAAAATCAGCGACGTTTTTGGACCGGAGTACGCCATCATCGACACTTACAGACGTCGGGTGATGTTGCCCATGCCGCCATACCTCTTGGTGAGTCGGGTGACCAGGCTCGAAGCCCGGATGAACGAATACAAACCCTCGCTTGTCACCACAGAATACGACATACCGTACGGTTCGGAATTTACCACCGACGGGCAAATTCCATGGGCTGTGGCTGTGGAATCGGGGCAGTGCGACCTGTTGCTGATCAGCTATCTGGGCATCGATTTTGAAAACAAAGGAGAGTACATGTACCGCCTGCTCGACTGTACCCTCACCTTTCTGGACGACTTGCCTTTTGAAGGGCAAACGTTGCGTTACGACATCCGCATCAACAGCTTTGTGCGCAGCGGAGGCAACCTGCTGTTTTTCTTCAGCTACGAATGTTTTGTAGAGGATAGAATGGTATTGAAAATGGATGGCGGCTGCGCCGGCTTTTTCAGCAGCGAAGAACTGGCCGTAGGACAAGGTGTGGTGTACAAACCACAGGAACTGATTGAGCGGCAGAACCGCCAGCGTCAATATTTTGCGCCGCTGCTGAACTGCGGCAAAACAACTTTTTCACGCGAAGACATGCTCGCACTTACGCAGGGTGATCTGGTAAGTTGTTTTGGCGAAGCCTACCATCCTGCAGGCCGCAACCCTTCGCTGCGTTTGCCACCCGAGCAAATCATGATGCTCAACCGGATTACCAAACTGGAACGCCAGGGCGGCAGTGCGGGACTGGGCTTCATAGAAGCTGAACAGGACCTTGCGCCGGATGATTGGTATTTCCCCTGTCACTTCCGCGACGATGAAGTTTTGGCGGGCTCCCTGCAAGCCGAAGGCGGTGGACAGTTGTTGCGTTTTTTCATGCTTTACCTGGGCATGCAGCGTCTCACCAAAGATGCCCGCTTCCAGCCGGTGCTCGGAGTGCCCCAAAAAGTTCGCTGCCGCAAAGAAGTGCCGCCCAAAAAAGGCGTACTGATTTACCGAATGGACGTCAAAGAGATTGGCCTATCGCCCGAGCCCTACGTAATAGCCGACTTGGAAATACTTTACGACGGCTTCGTTGCCGTATTTTTTGAAAACCTCGGTTTGCGTCTTCAGGAAAAAGACCAGCCGAACTACCTGAAAAAGCAAGACAACCTCATGGACGGCATTTTTGTCAAACCCGTTCCTTATCCCGTACTGCTCAACGAATACCATGTGACCCAGTTTGCCCTCGGGCCGGTGCACCAGTGTTTTGGCGAAGAATACCAAGTGTACGAAGGCCGGGAGCTGTCGCGACAACCCAACACCGACCTGCAGTTCATTTCCCGCGTACGGGAAGTCATCGGACAGCGTCACGTTTTCAGCAACAAACCTGTGATTGTTGCGGAATACGACGTGCCTGCCGACGCTTGGTACTACAAACAAAATGCCGCGCCAGAAATGCCTTATTCCGTGTTGATGGAAGTGGCCTTGCAACCTTGCGGGTTTCTGGGTGCCTATCTGGGCAGCACGCTGGCAGCCTCCGAAAA
>JBBSDH010000173.1:0-9481 GCA_038249605.1 Chitinophagales bacterium
AGAGCAGCAAAACGAAGAGGAGTGGGAAGTTTTTCATGCGGCGTGTAGTTTGAATTGCAAAGTTCGCACATACCGTATTAAGCGCATATTAATTTACACCTCCTTCGGCACAACCTCCGTTTTTTCCCCAAAATGATGCGCGAATTTAGCCATTTCCTCAGCCAAATCTTTGTTGTGCGTGGCGCGTAGGTACGACTGGCTTAAGGAGTTCAGGATCTGATACACAAAACGGTCCATCTCCTGCACCTGCATTTCATTGGTCCACAAATCGATGCGCAGCGTGTCGCGGTGGGCTTTGTCGAACAAGGCAACGACCATGGCTTTGCATTCTTCGAGCTGGCCTTCGGGATGCATGTCGCTGGCGCGCCAGGCAATACTTAGGGGCACACGATCTTTGTCGAGGCTGACGCGTATGGTGATGTCGCTTGTTTTGGCGATTTCGTTCAATTCCATGTTGACAGGCGTAACGTTTCGTTGGAAAATACGCCACAAAACTACGGTAAAAAGATCATGGTCCTGTACATTTGTTCCAAACCTCACCACCATGACGCTGCATTTCGGTCTTGCCTTCGATACCTCCGTGTACAAACACCACGCAAACAAGCCTTTGGGTGACCTTTATGCTGGTCCACTCAAGTTTTTACAGTATTTCGAAAGCCAGTTCGGTGTAGGCGGCGCCGAAAACAACACCGAATACCTGCGCATCGAATTCTACCGCCAGGCTTTGCAGCAATACCTCGACCAAGGCAGCAACGACGCCTTTTATGCTGCTTCGTTCGGCGCCGACCGCCTGGCCACTGCCACGGCGATCCTGCGCATGCGCGACGAACTTTGGCTGGCTGGTTGGACAGGCGTACCGCACTCCGAAGCACCCGTGCGCTTGCAAACCTTGCAGGCAGTGGAAACCATTTTTCAGAAAAAACTAAACGACCCGGTGGGTGGTCCGTCTGCCCAGGGCGTACCGGAGCGATGGCAGGTTGTTTTTGACATGCTGGCACACCGGAAAATCGCTTTGGAAACCCTCGTGTTGTACAACGAGGAGGCACTGCTTCCACCGGTTTTTCAGCGACTGCTGCACGTTTTGAAAGCACAAGGCGTGGTGGTTGAACAACTTCCATTGTCGCCAGCCGCTCCGGCCGATACCGATTTGGGCCATTTTCAACGCCGGTTGTTGGGACAGGTTTTGGAAAAAAAAGAAACAGCGCCGGATGGATCCTTGATGGTTTTGGAAGCCTGTCGTGACAGCGATGCCGCTCGTGTGTTGGCCCGCATTTTGGCCGACAGGCCACAAAACAACCTGCTCATCCTCGCACCCGAACTTGATCTCACACTCGAACAGGCGTTGCTGCGCGAAGGCAAGCCCGCCATGGGGGTTTTGTCGGCTTCCATGGCCCGTCCGGCCCTGCAGGCGCTCAAGCTTGCGCCCGCGTTTTTGTGGGAACCCGTGGATGTATACAAAATCATGGAATTTGTCACGCTTCCGGTAAAACCATTACACGACGGGCTGGCGCAGGAAATCGCCCGTGCACTGGCGCAAAAACCAGGGCTGTTCAGCGATACCTGGTACGGCGCCGTGCTGGGCAAACTGGATGAACTGAACGACGAGGAAGTGCGCAAACAGTACGATTTTTGGTTCGAGCGTCGCCGTTACCGATCCGATACCACAGCGCCTAAACGCGATGCCATTGCGCTCTACCAATATTTGCAATTTTGGGCACGCGACCATTTTGAAGCAACCAATGGTAAAAACCCCACGTTGCTGCAGCTCAGCGAACAGGCGCGGCGCATTGCGGAGATGTTGGAAACCCTGCCCGAACAACGCATCGGCATGCTTGAACTCGAACGCATCGTCCGCACCATTTACCAACCGGCGCCCATGCAAATCAACGAGGCCGAAAACGGCAGTTTGCCCTTTGTACACCAGGGTGCCGCCATTGCACACAACATCGAAGCATTGTTGTGGTGGAACTGTATTTACAGCGATCCTACCCCGCCGCCCGATGTGTGGCAACCTTCGGAAAGAGCCTGGTTGACAACACAGGGCATGCCGTTGCAAGGTATGGAAGCGCAGGGCCGTCTGAAATTGCTGCAGTTGCAGTGGCCCGTATTCAAATGTTCGAAACAACTGGTCATGGTCGTGCCAGCTCAAACCGACGGCTCCCCAGCGCTTAAATCTCTGTTGCTCGGCGACGTGGAAGCTGCGTTTAAAAACCACCATGATAAAGTGTTTTCCCTCGACGGCGCCGATGAACACACCGCCTTCAACCTTGCCTGGCCTGCAAAGGAAAAAATCCGGCTTCGTCAAAGAAACGAACAACAACCGTTGATTACCATTCCGAGGCCCGAACGTTTGGCACACAACGAATACGAAACGCCCAGTAATTTGGAAAAACTCGTGTATTACCCACATGAGTGGTTTTTTAGAAAAAAACTGAACCTCTATCCGGGCAGTTTGCTCAGCATCAGTACCGATGTGACCTTGTTGGGCAACCTGGCGCACAGGTTTTTGGAAAATCTGTTTTTGGAAAACTACGAAGCGATGGGCAAATCCGAGTTGTTCGCCTGGATTGAAGAAAAAACGCCTGATCTGCTCGAACGTGAAGGAGCAACTTTGCTCATGTACGGCCGGGAACCTGAACGCAATGCCTTTTTAAACAAAGTAAAAAATGCCGCATGGAGCCTAACAGGGCATCTGAAAGAAAACCGTTGGACGGTTAAACACTCCGAATACAAACTCGATGGGATCTGTTTGGGCATGCCCCTGCGCGGACAAGCCGACCTTGTCCTCCAAAGGGGAAATGAAACGGCCGTGGTGGATTTTAAGTGGGGCGGAGCGACCCGCAGGCGAGAAATGATGCGCAACGAAGCGGATTTGCAATTGCTTTTGTACGCCCATCTGTTGCGTGAAACGGGCAAACCCTGGCCTCATACGGCTTTTTTCATCCTGGAAGAAGGCAAAATGATCGCCCGCAACCGCGAAGCTTTCCGGCAGGCGGTAGAAGCTGCACCTGGCATTGACCACGGTGAAGTGATGGACCGCATGCTGGCAGTATTGGAAAAGACGGTGAACTGGCGACTGGATCAGGTAAAAAGCGGTCAACTTGAAATGCGCAATGCTTCCACAACGCCCATACTCGATGCCCTTTATGCCGATGCATTGATGGAGTTGTTGGAAATGAAAAACGAGGATGATAAATACGACGATTACCGGGTGTTGCTGCGGGAAGCGATGAGGTAGGATGTGTTTTTCTAAAAACAAACTTTAATGTTTGTCAAAAATAGATTAGTTTATCTTTGTAAATATTTATATCCAAATCCAATGTTTCCCATGATCCGATTGATCTTCTTTTTGGCTTTAACCCATCTATTTACGCCGCTTTTTGCTCAAAAAGACCTGCTCATTTTAGACCGAATCTCTAAAAAGGTTTACGAATTTGATCTTGTCGACCCCGGATCTTCAACGCTTAACGTTTTTGTAGATCAAAACATTTTCAATGCCTACGATCTTGAGTTGAACCATTCGAATGGTGGAATGTACTGGTCGAACGGCCTTCAACATACGGTAATGAAGGCCAATGTGGCCACTCCCAACAACGCCACGGTCTTTTTTTCGGACACCATCAACGACATTGTCGTCATCGACCTGGCCATCGACAGTGTGAACCAACGCATTTACTGGATCGACGGCATCCAAAAGAAATTGTTTCGGGCCAACCTCGACGGCAGCAACGTGGCTGAGGTGCCGACGCCAACATTGCCCAATCCTGGAGGCATAGTTGTATCCCCGGCACTCGACAAAATTTATTATTCCGACATTGATGTAAAGTCCATTTGGAGCACCAACTCCGTACTTACTCACCCTCCTCCGCCAACTTCACCACCATCCCATCCAAACCATTGTTCAATTTGATCTGACATGCCAACCTGCTGTTCGCCTGCACAAAAAACGCCGAATCCAGCATGTTGAGCTCGTCCTCCGACGGTTCGGGAATATCTTGGTCGGTACGTACGTATACGTGGCAAGAGGCGCAAAGGGCAATGCCGCCGCAAGTGCCTTTTACGGGCAAATCGTAAGCTTTGCACAGTTCCATAAGGTTCATGGCCATGTCTGTGGGCGCGTCGAGCATGTGCTCCACATCTTCGCGGTCGATTACCGTGATCTTAATGGTGTTTTCCATCACACTTTTTCGCTGGTGGTAGGAATGCCTTCAATGCCCGTCACTGTTGTGTATTTGAAGGAGAGTTTTTTGTCCGGGAAAGCGAATTTAAACGCGGACTGGCAAGCCAGTGTCGCTTCATGGAAACCACAAAGGATGAGTTTCAATTTGCCGGGATAGGTGTTGATGTCGCCGATGGCGTAAATACCGGGCACATTGGTGCTGTAATCGAGGGTGTCCACAGTAATGGCACCTTTATCGACACCCAGTCCCCATTCCCCAATGGGACCGAGCTTGGGTGTGAGTCCGAAAAGCGGGATGAAATGATCTGTTGGCAATTGAAATGCACCTTCGGTGTCGTGTTGTACGGTAAGCGCATCGAGGTGGCTTTCGCCGTGTACGGCCGTTACCTGGGCATTGGTGACCAGTTTGATTTTTCCGGAATGGGCAAGTTCCATCACTTTTTCGACGGAGTCAAGAACGCCGCGGAACTCTGTACGGCGGTGGATGAGCGTAAGGCTTTGGGCCATGTCGGCGAGGTAAATCGTCCAGTCGAGGGCCGAGTCGCCACCGCCGGCAATGACGATGTTTTTGCCACGGTAAAATTCCGGATTGCGCACGAAGTAGTCGACCCCGTGGTCTTCCAGTCGTTCGATGTTCGGGATCGGTGGTTTGCGGGGTTCGAAAGAGCCCAAACCGCCGGCAATAAAAATGACGGACGACAGGTGGCGTATGCCGCGCTGGGTGACCACGAGCCAACGGCCGTCTGTTTGTTTCTCCACCGTTTCTGCACGATCGCCGAGGGTGAAGCCAGGTTGGAACGGCTGGATTTGTTTCATCAGATTATCCACAAGCTCGCCGGCCAAAATGCTGGGATAGCCAGGGATGTCGTAGATGGGTTTTTTGGGATAAATTTCGCTGAGCTGTCCACCCACCTGTGGCAGTACATCCAGGATATGGCACCGCATTTTAAGCAAGCCTGCTTCAAAGACGGCAAAAAGGCCCACAGGGCCGGCGCCGATGATGAGGATGTCGGTTTCAATGGTGTTGGTATGCGTGTTCAATTCTCCCATGATTTTCATCATTTACCCTTAAAATCTGCCTTTCTTTTTTCCAAAAATGCGCTTGCGCCCTCGCGAAAATCCTCGGTGCCGCAGCATTGTCCGAAGGCTTCCACCTCGGCGCGGAACCCATCTACGTCTTTGTTGAAAAACGCATTCACGCATTCAATGATGTACGTTATGGCCATCGGCGCTTTGGTTGCCGTTTTTTCCACGAGGTCTTTGGCTTTTTTCACTTCTTCACCCACCGGCACAACGTAGTTTACCAAGCCGAGCCTGTACGCTTCTGCGGCATCAATCATATCGGCGGTTAACAACAATTCCATGGCTTTGGTTTTACCTAAATACTGCACGAGCCGCTGGGTACCGCCGTAGCCGGGGATGAGCCCGAGGTTGACCTCCGGTTGTCCGAACTTTGCTTTTTCGCCGGCCACACGCAGGTGGCATGCCATGGCCAGTTCGCAACCGCCGCCGAGGGCGAAGCCGTTGACAGCTGCCACCACGGGAACATGAAAATTTTCGATGAGGCTGAAAACTTCCTGTCCGCGAAGGGCCAAAGCGGCGCCTTGTTGCGGGTTTAGGCTGGTGAACTCGGAGATGTCGGCGCCGGCCACAAATGCTTTTTCGCCTGCTCCGGTGATCACCACGCCTTTGAGTCCTTCGATGCTGCGGCCTTGGGTACCGAAAAAGTGTTGCAGTTCGAGGATGGTGGGGGAGTTCAGGGCATTCAGCGCTTTTTCGCGGCTAATGGTTACCACGGCGATGCCGTTTTCGAGCTGGATGTTCAGGTTTTCGTAAACCATGGTTGAATTCAGTTTGTGTTATTAGTCTATTTTTAAAACTTCAATTTCGCCTGATTTCCACTTCACGTATTTTTCAAGATGGTAACTGTTGAGGCGGTTGTGGTAGTAATACAACACCCGGAAATTGGACGACATGATGTTGCCTTCTTTGTTAAACATCAATGGTTTTTCGTTGTGGTACACCCCAAGTTTTTTTACGCCGTCTTTGATCACCGTATCTATGGGCTGACGCAATACCGGCGCCAGTTTGATTTTGCCGGCTGTTTCCATGGTTTGTAACTTTGCGAGCAGTTGTTCCACCACCTCTTCCACTGCCTTGATGGGGAAAATGTAATCGTCATCGGGTAGTCGTAGGATACCGAAAAGGTCGAGTTTAGGATTTTCGTGCACCAGCATTTGGAAAACGGCAAATGCGATGAGGTGGCTGCTAAGCACCACGTTTTCGATGTGGTAGCGTTCCACGATGCGGTCGGCAAGCAATTTGGTGTATTCTTCTTCCCGCTGGCGGTCTTCCGTAACCTTGTTTTTGTTTACAAAATACTCTTTTACGTCTATTTCCTTACCGAATCGGTCGTAAGAACGGCCTTCCATGTCGACAAAATTGCCGAGCACATCCATGGGTTTTCCGACGCTCAGGGTGATGTCGCTGGTGGTGGAAAAAAAGCGCCAGATGAAACGCAACCAACTTCGTACGCTCAGCCCTTCGTCCTTGAGCCTGATGTAATGTTCCTTACCAGTAGAACGCAGGTGTTGTTCGATCAAAAAGGGCGCTTCGAGCACAAAATGGTAACCGATGACCATGGGCACGATGAACACTTTTTGATTGCCTTCTTTTTGGCACAGGGCGCGCTGGGCTTCCACGACAGTACCGAGCAGACCCATTTTCAGGTCAGTTTCCAGTTCGCCCGAACGCGAACGGGTACCGCCCGGAAAAAACAGGCTGTTCACGCCGCGCTGAATGCTCAGGTTGCTGTTGGTTTTGAGTGTTTCAAGGTAAACCGCGTTTTTTTTGCGCCTGTCGACCCGGTAAGCGCCCAGTCGGTTCATAAAATAAGCGGCAGGACCGAAATTGTACAAATTCAAACCGGCGCCGTAGCAGAATGAAGGCAGGCCCATGATTTGGTCCATGGCATAACCCACCAAAATGGAATCGAGGTTGCTGAAGTGCGTGGGCACCACCACAACGGTGCCATGCTTGAACAATTCGCGCACCTTTTCGATGTCGCCTGTTACGTTGAGGCGCTCGTGTACCTGACGTCGACCGCGCCAAAGGCTGCGCAAACTTTTGTCTACCGCTGCGTTGAGCAAGCGGTTGAAAAGGACGGTCAGGAAACGTTGTGCAAAGCGAAAAGTATTGATCTGAAAGGTGCCAACGATCTCTTCCGAGTAGCGGTGGATGATTTTATGCAGGATGTCTTCGGCAACTTCTCGGGCTTCGTGGTCGTGCTTGTCGAGCGATTTTTTGATCAGTTTGCTACTGATTCTGTTCCAAAAAGTACGTTCGTTCGGAGGGTCTACTTTCCAGGGATCTTCCTTGATTCGGATGCGTTCGTTGTAAATGGTTTTTACCAAAACATCGGGAAGGTCTTTGCGGTGGCGACTCACGATGCGGTTGAAGGTAAACGCATCAATTTCGCGGATAAACTCTGCACGATCTTTGCTGAGCCGGTAAATCGGCCAGTCCTCAACGCGCTCTATGATGTGTGGGTACAACTGTTCTTCGTTGTTGGTTGGTGGCATGGTCAGGCAATAGGCTACTGGCTGGTAAACTGGCCGATGAAATCCAGGATTTCTTCGCGGCCGGTCCGGTATTCAGACGAGCTGATGAAAAATTGCGGCAGCGTTTCCCAGTCTTTCGACATTTCGGTCATGAAGGCATCCACGTTTTTATCCAGTGTTACTTTTCCAATCTTATCGCATTTGGTAAAAACAAGGGTAAATGGCACTGCAAGGTGGCCTAAGGACTCCAAAAAAGCCATGTCGACTTTGCTGGGCGGATTGATGTTGCTGTCGATAAGCACAAACGCATGGGTGAGCTGGATTCGGTTGGAAAAATAATCTTTCAACAGCCGTGAAAGGAATTTTTGCTGCGTTTTCGACACTTTGGCGTAACCGTAACCCGGCAAATCCACCAGAAACCAAAAATGGTTGATCATGAAAAAGTTGATCAACTGGGTTTTTCCCGGTGTTTGCGATACTTTAGCCAGACCTTTTTTTCCTGTCAACATGTTGATGAGCGACGATTTGCCTACATTGGATCGTCCAATGAAGGCAAATTCGAACCTTTCGTCCTTTGGACAGGAGGCCGTATTCGGGTGGCTGGCTATAAATTCGGTTGATTTGATCTCCATGCTTGCGTTGTGGGCCAGCAAAAGTACGGTATCGCGGCCGGATTAGGTAAGAGCTTGTCGGGATTTTGGATTTGGGCTTGAACCGAACCGACTATTATGGTTAAAACTTGATGAAAATTTTTCTTTACAGGAATGCCGTGGTTACCTCCTGCGTTTTCCAAACACCAATGTTTCAATCCAACCCATCGTTTCAATTTTATGATCCGTATTATGATGAAGCCCGTTCTCTTTGTTTTATACACGCTTTGCCTTGCCGCCACCGCCAACGCCCAAATAGCCTTCGGCCTCCGCGGCGGCGTGCACAAACTCATCAGTAACCCTTCCGATTTTACGGTTGGAAGCGGCGACTCAGCCTTCGTTTTCGGTCTTGAAAACGCCCACGTAGGTTACCAGTTCGGAGGTTATGTCCGTTTTGGCAAAGGCGTCTATTTCCAGCCCGAACTCATGTTCAATACCAGCCGGTCCGATTACAGCATCAAGGAACCCAGTGTTAAACAACTGATCAAGAACGAAACGTACAACTACCTCGACATGCCGCTCATGGTCGGTTTTAAAATCGGTCCGCTTTTGTTTCACGGTGGTCCTGTGGGTCACTACTACCTCAACAGCCGCTCTGAACTTACCGACATCGACGGCTACGAAGCGCGTTTCGATCAGTTTACCTGGGGCTGGGCCGCCGGCCTCGGCCTCGGCGCAGGCCGCGTGGGCTTCGACCTGCGTTATGAGGGCAATTTCAACAACCAGTCCGACCACATCCGGTTTTTCGGCGATGAATACCATTTCAGCAACAGTCCCGCGCGTCTCACGCTGAACATGAACATCCGGTTGTTTGGAAGGTGAAAAAGTTTAAGGTTTAAAGTTTAAAGTTTAAAGTTTAAAGTTTAAAGTTTAAAGTTTAAAGTTTAAAGTCGGCGTTCGGCTTGAGTAAAGAATAGATAAGTACCCTGTTGCTTGAGTTTAGAATTCACAGGGCATTTTTTTATTCAAATCCCAAGCCGAACGCCGGTTTTAAAGTTTAAAGTTTAAAGTTTAAAGTTTAAAGTCGGCGGTGGGCTTGAGGAAAGTATAGAGAAGTACCCTGGTGGTTAAGTGTAGTCGTACCAGGGCCG
>JBBSDH010000174.1:0-9417 GCA_038249605.1 Chitinophagales bacterium
AAAGGCGTTACGGTATATTCGGCTTTGCCAGTTTTAGCCAGTTTGAACGACTCGCTTTTTTGTTGCGGGTATTCTACCGTTACCATTTGTATTTTTTCTGGTTTTTCCTGGTAAACATTGCGGTCGCGCCAGTAATCAACGCTGAGTGCGTAATGAATGCGTACCTGACCCACAAACGTTGGTACGTGCATGACGTAAGGTTGTTCAGCGCCATCCATCATGAAATAAGTGCCTTTTTCGTCGTTGGTGACACCACCTACGTAATAGGTTTTTAAAGTTTTACCGTCTTTGGCAAAAATTTCCACCTTGATGCCATCTGCGGCAAGGGTTTTGATCATGGTGGGCTCGGCTGCCTGCGGCGGGATGTACCACACGTTTATCTTCTGCATGGTTTCAAGCAAAAGGTTCATGGCTGTTTGTCGCACGCGTTCGCCGCCGTTGAAAGTCCAATGGTCGCCCATACGTTCCAGGGTAATGGTGCCGCCTTTGCGGTCGGCCAGAAAAATCTTGCCGATCTCGTCGGGATTTTTTACGGCAAAGTCCATGTCCCAGGATACGCTGCTGCCGCTTCGGTTGGTTTTTCGGAATTTGAGGGCATACCATGCACCGACGCCCAAAGCCAGAAAAAGGGCGACTAAAATCAATGTTCTGTTCATAACAAAAGGATAAGTTTGTGTTTAAAGTTTGCAATGGATTTTAAACACAGCTAAGGGAAGTGCAAAGATAAAAAAAGTCTGCCCCGCATTGCGCGAGGCAGACACATCAAAACAAAACGAAAAACCAACTTTTATCTTCAATTCCTGTGAAGGCTTTGGGGAAAACATCCAGGAATACCTTTTCAATTCTTTAAAAACACTCCTTCAAAGCATAAAACCTGTAAATCCGAATACTAATCGATGTTTCGAGAGCGTAAACGAACGGGGATACTGCTTTCACTTCCACTGCGGATAATGGTCAGATTTACGGTTTCACCTATGGTAGAACGTCCGATCATCTCCCGTAGTTCGGAAGTTGATGTCACAGTTTTGCCATTTATTTTGGTAATGATGTCTTTTTCCACAATACCCGCTTGTGCTGCGGAACCTTGGGGGTCGAGACCCACTACGGCAACGCCTTTGGTGAAGGGCACAGCGAATTCTTCTGCGAGGTAAGTATCCATGGCGGCGATGTCGACGCCGAGGTAAGCGCGTTTGAAGGTGCCGTATTTTATGAGGTCATCTGCGATTTTGCGGGCCAGGTTGACGGGGATGGCGAAGGCATAACCAGCGAAACTGCCTGTAGGTGTAGCGATGGCCGAGTTGATGCCGACGAGTTTTCCGTTGATGTCGACAAGGGCGCCACCCGAGTTTCCGGGATTGACGGCTGCGTCGGTTTGAATGAACGACTCGATGGCGAGGCCTTTTTTGATGATGTTGATGTCGCGGCTTTTGGCACTTATGATGCCGGCGGTGACGGTAGAGGTGAGGTCGAAGGGGTTGCCCACGGCCAGCGCCCATTCGCCCACTTTAACTTCATCGGAGTCGCCAAGTTCGATCACAGGTAGGTCTTTGGCTTCAATTTTGATGACGGCCATGTCGGTATTTTCATCTTTGCCCACCAGTCGGGCTTTGAATTCACGGTTGTCGTAAAGGGTCACTTTAAACTCGGTAGCGAAATCAACTACGTGGTTGTTGGTGAGGATGTAGCCGTCGCTGGAATAAATGACCCCAGAACCAGTGCCCGAGCGTGGCTGTGCATAGGAGTCGTAGGTATTACCGAAAAAATAGCGGAAAGGGCTGTTGTATTGTTTTTGCCGTTCGACGGCGGCCTCTTTGCTTTCGGTTGCTTTGATGTGCACCACAGCAGGCATGGATCGTTCGGCGGCTTTGGTAAAATCAAATGCGGGTGGTGCGCCGCCGTAATTGAAATTGACGTGTTTGGCGGCGGGCGTTGCCGTCGTTTGAGTAACAACAGGTTCGTTGTTGTTGAAAATAAATTGATTGGCGCCAATGGTTACCAATCCACCGGCGACGCCTGCAAGTACAGTTGACAAAAACTTATTCATGCGTCTTCGTTGTTGTGTTTGATGTTTTTAAATAAAAAATTTAAAACTTCGGGTAAATGGTGTTGTAGATTAAATATAAAACGATAAGGCAGCGTGTTTGCTCTTGAAAATCGTTACTTTAACGTCTCGTTAACCTGTAACCCCGGAAGCTTGTTTTACAGTCTCAATAACCTGTGTTTGCAAGCCTGGGCTGGGACCTTGGAATGGTCGTATAAAATGATTTTAAAAAAAATAAACATACAGTAAAAGCATAACTCCCGACCGAATGTTTACCCTTCCTACCTTTGACCGACCAACAGCATCAACCGAACGACAAACGACGCGGATGAAGCGCCCACTTTCTCATCCTCTGGCCTTGGAAGCATTGTTGCGACCAGAGACGGCACTGGAGAAATTATTGATAAACACACCCGAATTTCACCATGGTTTGCTGTGGGGAGAGCCGCGCTTTGGGCATCCGGAAGGTAAAGTTGCTTACCACATCCGTGAAGTTTTTAACAACATCGACCTCATCAGCGACATTTCGCGTTTCGATCGCGGCCGGCTTCGGCTCATTACCCTGCTGCACGATACCTTCAAATTTGCCGAAGACCGCAGCCGTCCACGCAACTGGTCGAAACACCACGGCATCATCGCACGCCAGTTCTTCGAACCATTTACCGACGATGAGGTCATGCTCGACATCATCGAAACGCACGATGACGCCTATTACGCCTGGCTCGGCACCCGACATGAGCTGTTTATGCTGGAAAACAGCCAAAAGTCGATCCATTCCCTGCTCGCACGTATGGGCTCTAACCTCCATCTTTACTACCTATTTTTCAAATGCGACACCCAAACAGGCGACAAAACCCAAGCCCCCCTCATTTGGTTTGAAAACAATGTAACAGGCATTGAAGTGGTGAGGATAAGGGAAGGTTAAAAAGTTTGGAGTTTGGAGTTCGGAGTTTGGAGTCGGCGTTCGGAGTTCGGAGTTTGGAGTCGGCGTTCGGCTTGAGTTTTAAATAAAAAAAATGCCCCATCACTTGTAAAACAAGCAATAGGGCATTTTTTATTTAAAACTCAAGCCAAACTCCAAACTCCGAACTGCTTCTCTCCAAACTCTTTCTCAATGCCCAGGAAGCGTTCTTCGGCTGCCGATGCCGCCACGCGTATCTTTTACGCTGTGCATGGCGATGAAAGCGTTGGGGTCGATGCGCTCGATTTCTTGCTGGAGTTTGGCGCGTTCAAGCCTGGTGATGACGGTGAATATGATTTCGGTATGGTGTAGTTCGCCGCGTTTGCCGTGGCCGCGCAGGCCCTGGTAAACGGTAACGCCGTGCAGCATTTTGTTAACGATCATCAGGCGTATTTCTTCGTGGTGCGATGAAACGATGGTCACCCCGATGTATTCCTCGAAACCTTCTATTAAAAAATCGATGGTTTTTGAAGCGGCCAGGTAGGTAAGGATGGCGTACAGGGCTATTTCAACACTGATCAGCCAAGCGGCAACAGAGAAAATGACAATGTTGAAAAGCAGAATGACATCGCCGACGCTAACGCCCGACCTCCTGTTGAGGTAGATGGCCAATACTTCAGTGCCGTCGAGCACCGCGCCCCCACGAATGGCCAGTCCAATGCCTGCTCCCAGGAAAAAACCTCCAAAAACCGCAACGAGCAATTTATCAGGGGTAACCACCGGATAAGGTATGACAACAATGGCCAGCGCCAATCCACTGATGGCAAGGATGCTTTTGATGGCAAACGAACGTCCTATCTGGTTGAGTCCCAGCAGGATGAACGGGAGGTTGATGGCGATGATCAGAATGGGAAGCGGTAGGCCTGTTACTTTGGCCGTAATTAGAGAAATACCAGTTACGCCGCCATCAATGAAGCCGTTGGGAAGTAAAAAGCCTTCGAGCCCAAAGCCTGCACTCAATACACCGGCAATGATGAGTAAAAAAGCACGCACCCGTTGCAGCAACATGAGCCGCAGTAAGTAAAAGGTTTTGGCTTTGCGGTACCCACTTACGGCATTCGGCCCAGCTTGCTTCTGAATGAGGTTGACGACATATCGGTGGATTAGATTGTGCATGTGCCAAAAATACACTTCTAAAGCCGAGTGCCCAACATCCAGTGTAAAAAATTGGGCATGGCCCTTGCCCAGGTAGCCACATTGTGCTCGCCCCCTTCGATTTCGAGGTATCGGATGTCGGCATCGGGACAGCCCTTGTGGCTGAGGTCGCGGATGAGATCGAGGGTATCATCAATGGAATCAATCACGCCGTTGTTGTTGCGGTCGTCGGTTTCATCGTGGGTTCCGCACTGGAACCAGTAGCGTTGTCCCGCCGGCCATTCATGGGTTTTGCAAACAATGTCGTGCAGGATACGGTCGGCATCCGGGTCGTTATGGTCTACCTGCGACCAGCGCCACCACAAGGCTCCGGAAAAAACGCCTATGTTGCCGAAAACATGCGGATGTCGCCATGCAATGTCGAACGCCGACAAACCACCCAATGAAAAGCCAGCATAGGTACGGTGGCCGGCATCGTGGCTTACCCTGAATCTACGCTCAAGCAAAGGAAGCAGTTCGTCGAGCACAAACAGACTGAACAACGGCGCCAGATCTCCACGGCCCTTGTAATCAGGCTGGCGTGCTGTGCCGTATTCCCGCATGCGGTGGTGGTCGGCAAAAATACCCACAGCAATACAAGGAGAAAAATAACCCTTGAAATAACCGTTTTCGAGTATTTTGGAAAAACCCATGGGCTGCAGGTCCTGTCCGTCGTTAATCAACAGCAAAGGATAGGTTTTCCATAGGGAGAGGTGGTAATCGGGCGGCAGATACACGTCGAAATCCACTTCGCGCCCGAGGGCCCGTGAAGGGAAGTGCCGCACCTGTCGGAGGTGTGGACTGCGTTTTTGCAGCAATTCATGCAGGGTTTCAATGGGTCTTTGCCAGAAATTCATGGGATTCAAACAACTTTGCTGGCTTCCAGAATACGTTTGTCTGCCAGCTCAAGGGCTTTGTATAATTGTTCATCTTCCGAGAGCAGGGTGTTGTCGATCACCACGGCATCTTCGGCTTGTCGGAGCGGACTGTCGGCACGTGTCGAATCGATGCGGTCGCGTTCGAGGAGGTTGCGGCGGATGTCATCCCATTCCGCGTCGATGCCTTTGGCTGCCAGTTCGAGGTGGCGGCGGCTGGTGCGTACGTCGGGGTCGGCTGTGAGGAAAATTTTCAGTTCGGCATCCGGGAACACCACGGTACCGATGTCGCGACCGTCGGCCACCAATCCGCGTTTGCGGCCCATGGCCTGCTGTTGCCGCACCATGGCGCGTCGTACGCTCGAAATGGCCGACACCGGGCTCACATGTTCACTCACGTACATTTCGCGGATGTTTCGTTCTACATCCGCGCCGTTGAGGAAAGTATGGTTTTGTCCTTCAATGCGTTCAAAATGGATGTTGATGTACCCCAGCGCTTCGACAACGGCCTCAGGGTCATTGTAATGTATGCCTTTGTTCAGGAAATACAGGGTTACGGCCCTATACATGGCGCCCGAATCGAGGTAAACATACCCAAGGGTTTTGGCCATGCCTTTGGCTAAGGTACTTTTGCCACAGGATGAATAACCGTCAATGGCAATGATGATGGGTTTCGTTTTGTCCATAAGTAAGTAAGTGGCGAAGAAACGGCAATTTTTTCAGAAATTGGAGCCATGTTTTTATCCGAAATTCCGTGTTGGGCCTTGGGTCTGCTGGTCGTTTTTACTTTGGCCACTGCTGTGCAACTGGTGTTGTGGTGGGGTATTTACGCGCCATTTGTGTTCAAACTACCGCGCAGCGCCCGACAAGCGCCGGTAAACACCGAGGGTGTTTCGGTGATCGTTTGCGCACGCAATGCAGCCCAACTTTTGCGCAACCATCTTCCGGCACTGCTCGAACAACAACACGCCGGGCCTTGGGAGTTGGTCGTGGTGGACGACGCATCGGAAGACGAAACACCCGCCGTTTTGCAGGATTTTTCAAAAAAATACAGCCATCTCCGGGTGGTTAGGGTGGAGGAGAAAAAATTTGCAGGTAAAAAACATGCACTAGAAAAAGGGATCAGGGCGGCACGTTTCAACAATCTTTTGTTCACCGACGCCGACTGCTGTCCGAACTCGCCGCAATGGATTTCGCTGGTTTCCGACAAACTGCTTGAAAAAAAGGACACCCAAATCGTGCTTGGCCACGGCCCTTTCCGCCACCGCCCGGGGTGGGCAAATGCCTGGGCAAGGTTTGAAAATACCCATGTTGCCCTGCAGTACCTGGCACTTGCCTCGACGGGGTTTCCTTACATGGGCGTTGGGCGCAACCTGGGTTGGAAAAAAGCCGTTTTTGATCAAATTGGAGGTTTTGAGGCGCATAAAGACGTTGTTTCCGGCGACGATGACCTGCTTGTTAACGCGGCGGCAGAACGGGGGAACACAGCAATTTGCGTTTATCCGCAAACTTTCATGGTGTCGGAAGCACCCCAAAGCCTGCCTGCCTGGCTTCGGCAAAAACAACGTCATTTACTTGCAGGACATTATTACCGTCCTGAACACCAAACATTATTAACAATTTTAGCATTTTCCCACGTTTTACATTATTTTTGTATATTTACCTTGCTTTTTCTCGGAATTGGCACGACTTATGTAATTAGCCTATATGGGGTACGTTTGGTATCCGTAGCGCTGCTTAATCGACGCCTTTATGGGCGCTGGAACGAGCGCGGTCTGCTGCAGCGTTTTTGGCTTTTCGACGTTTGTCTTGCAGTTTACTACGGGGTATTGGCGCCTTTTTTTTTAATCAACAAATCCCTAATCGCATGGACATGATGCAAAACCCAAGACTTTCGTCGCGGGCACAAGACGATTACGCCCTGGTACTTACCGCAATTTCAGGTAACCAGCGCGCTTATGCAACGCTTTTGGAGCGTTACAGACCTGCAATTTTTCAACTGATGTTGAAAAGGGTCAACAACAAAGCCGAAGCCGTCGATTTGACGATGGAGGCTTTCGGCAAGGCCTTCAACCGCTTGTCGTCCTATTCACCTTCGTACGCATTCAGTACCTGGCTGTTTAAAATTGCCACAAACAACTGCATCGACTCGATACGCAAAAAACGTATGACGATGGTGCAGGTGGGGGATGCTTACGCAGCTTCCGATGTGGATGTGAACCTTGCGCGATACGTCCGTTCATCGTCGGAGACACCCGAGGATGATCTGATCCGACGTCAGCGCATCGATCTGATTCAGGCATTGCTGGTAAAACTGAACCCACGGTACCGCCGAATGATCGAACTTAGGTATTATGAGGACTTAACTTACGAGGAAATTTCGAAACAACTCGAATTGCCGTTGGGCACCGTTAAAGCGCAGTTGTACCGTGCCAAGGAGGCATTGTACCACATGCTGAATACGCCCGGCGCTTCGGCCTATGTGGATTGTCCACGCAGGGCTTAGAAGTTTGTTCAGGATTTTGGCTTCAACCGGTAAATTTCGCCTCGAACCAAAGTCCCGAACAAAATCTTAGCGTAAAAAAGGTTTTTCAAAAACCGTTTCGTTGCCGCGATCATCGCGTACGAGCAGGCGTAGTGTGTGCTGCCCTGTCGCTGTGCGTGCATCGAAGCGGTGGGTAAGGCTGTTGTTCTTCCGGTCAAATTCAAACAAGATCCATTTGCCGTCGATGGCGCCGCGGTACCACAGTCCGTCGGCAAAACCTTCGGTGCCCAGGTTGTCGCGTATGCGAAACGACATGGTAGCTTTTTTTCGCATGTCGTTTTCAAACACGATGGGGGCTATTTGCGGCGCTTCGTTGTCGATCATCACGCAATAGTCGCCAAATTTGCGCACCCTTGCTGTGAGCCATTCGCCGTTCCAGGCGCCGCCCCAACTGTCGGGCCGTCCGTCGCTTTTTTGCACAATCACCGCTTTGTTTTTCAGGTTTTGGGGTATTCCCTGGGGTTTTATGCTAAGGTCAAAATAGCGGTGCGCCGGTGTTTTGTTGTCGTGTACGTGGTACAACTGGGAAAACTGGTTGTTTTTACCAACCTCACCCGAGGAGCTGTAATTGAAGTAGAGGGTTTCGTACAAAACACCTTTGGGCATCACCATGCTGAGGTTTTCCAAATCGACGCGATTTTCGACATTGAAAGGCAACACGTATTGGTGAGGCGGCAGTTCCGGCGTGGGTATGTTGCTGTTGCGGCGTACCCAAAAGGAAATTTTGGTGGTATTGCCCATGGCGTCCATGATCTTGATGATTACCCTGCCGGTTTTTTCTTTGTAAAGCGGAATGGCGCCGAGTTGCTCGTTGCCGGAATAGTTGGAAAGTCGGTTGCCGGGCAACACAAAACAGCGGTGGAACCAGGCTCCGTAACGTTTGCGTACCGGAAAATCCACATGCGCATTGTGGTATCGGGTTTCGTCAAAATCGAGCGTTTCCATCCGCCATTGGTACACCATGTTGCCGTCGTGCATGACCTGGATGGCTGCGATGCCGTTGTCGTTGCGAAATCCCGACATGTAATCATACGCCTTAACCCCGAATCCTACCCGCCAAGCGGCCAGTTCTACGGTATCACCAACCACGCCGATGCTGCCGTCGGCACGGGTTTCGAACGGGAAGGCATGGCTGCTCACCACTTCGCGCTTGTCGTTGAGAAAATACACTTTCATGTCGCGGACATCGGGCGGCACATTGTCGGGCACGGGCAAACCGAACAGTTGCGGATTAAGTACTTTGCCTGTAGCGGACTGCCGAATTTCGAAGTGCAAGTGCGGACCGGATGAACTGCCCGAATTGCCGAGTTTGCCAATTTCTTCGCCTTTGTTCACTTTGATGGCGCCGTCGGCAGGGTAGAGGTCTACCTCAAAACGTTCTTTTTTGTACTGGTTTTCCCGCACGTATTTTTCGATGGACGGTGCAAAGCGGTCGAGGTGGGCATAAAGTGTGGTGTAGCCGTTGGGGTGTTTGATGTACACGGCATTGCCGTATCCGGAAGCCTGCACTTTGATGCGGTCGATAAACCCTTCAGCGGTAGCGAGTACGGGCTGGCCTACGCCGCCGGTGGTGCTTTTGATGTCGATGCCGGAATGGAAATGGTCGTCGCGCAATTCACCAAAAGTGCCGGTAAGCCTGATGTTGTCGTTGATGGGTGAGCGGAAATAATCTTTGGGGTAATGCGACAGCACTACTTCGGGATCAGGTTCAGGCAACGAAGTCGTAACGGCGTTTTGAAAGGAAAGGGAGACAAACAGGGCTACGGTGCACAAGCTCCATTTTAAAGTTGCTGTCCAGGGCATAAGATTACCGGTTTGTGGAATACAATAGGTTCATTGAGGGCTAAGATACCCCTTTTGG
>JBBSDH010000175.1:0-9374 GCA_038249605.1 Chitinophagales bacterium
AAAAGCTGATTGTTTCAAAAACCAAACGCACTCCGCGCCATGACCATGGTCGGCATACGTTGTATACTTTCGTTTGAAAAATAGTTGTTATTTCGCCCCAACAAAAATTCTACGGACATCAGCAAACATCGATCAACGGCCAACGATCAGCACACATCGATCAACAGCGACTGGCGCAAGGTAGCAGCCGCCATTTACCGCAAACCCGTGGATTCGAAAATTTTCGGGTCGGTGGAGCTTGACGTGACCGAATTGGAGGCCTGGATAAACGAGCAAAGGCGCAACGGAATGAAAATTACGCTGATGTATCCGCTCATCCTTTGGGTGTCCCGCGCCTTGAAACAAGAAATCCCCGAGTTGAATTGCTACATACGCCGTGGCAGTGCCGTACAACGCAAGACGGTGGATGTGATGGTGAGTGTACTGATGCAGGGAGGACAAATGGGCACATTGGTTGTACCCAAAGCAGACACCATGAACTTGCGTGAACTTGCCGATTTTATGGTACGCGAGCTTCAAAACAGCAGAAAGCAGGATGCTGTACTGGAAACAAAAACCACCATAGCCCGAATTCCATGGCCTTTCCGGCCGTGGATCATGAACCTATTGCGTACGTTGGTCATCGATTGGGGTATTCGGTTGCCTTTTTCCGCTGCCAAACCCGAAGGAATGGGCTCCTTTGTGATGTCGAACATCGGTAGTGTGGGCCTCGATGTGGGCTATCCCGCCTTGCTGCCCATGTCGAACGTGGCCATGGTACTCATCATGGGCAGTGTAAATACCAAACCGGCTGTGGTTAACGGTGAAATTGTTGCCCGCCGTATCCTGAACCTGAGTACAGCCCTCGACCACCGTGTGGTGGATGCTTTGCATGGCGGCAAATTGTTCAAATACCTGAAAAATGCGATCCGAAATCCTGAATCGTTGCTCTGAACAGCCCCGGTTACTGGGTTATTCCTTTGAGTTTTTCCCTGATTTGTTTTTCCCTTACGTCCCGAATGGAATCGACCAGCAGCGGCAGTTCCGTGATGCGCTGCTGAATGCACTGGCTGTCGAGTTCGATGCGGGCCAGGCGGATTTGTTCGGCCGAGATCGAATCGATGGCCTGACGAGTCTTGGCGTCGAGCGCTTTGTTGCCGCCAGCTCCGCACGCGGAAAGCAGGATGATGGAAAAAATCAGGAGGTAGAAGCGTTTCATAGGAAATGGCAAAGATCGGTTATCACAGGCAGACTTTCCAAGTTTTAAGACCTGCCAAGTCTTAAAACTTGGCAGGTCTTAAAACTTGGCAGGTTTCGCGTGCTAAACCTGCTACAGGTACTCTCACCCAGTGTTGATGACGATAATATATGGATACACCAAGACGCATGGTTCCACCTCGGACAACTCGACAAAGGTTTCAAAACTTCCCACGACCTCAAGCGTCCCGCAATCAACGGCGTTTACGCCTTCCTGCTCGACGGCTCTGCTACCATCAACGGCCAGGACATGCACAAACGCGACGGCCTTGGCCTGTGGAGCATCGAAAAACTCGACATCGAAGCCACCTCCGACGCCAGGCTTCTGTTGATGGAAGTACCCACGCAACTATAAGTGTTCAGTGATCACTACCTTTGTTCCTATGCAAATCGCCATCATTGGCGGTGGGGCGGCGGGTTTTTTCGCGGCCATTACCGCTGCAGAAACCAATCCGGAAGCCCAGGTCCACTTGTACGAGCGTGGCAAAAACGTACTGGAAAAAGTTCGCATCAGCGGCGGGGGGCGGTGCAACGCCACCCACGCCTGCTTTGAAGCTCGCGAGCTGGTAAAAAACTACCCACGCGGTGAACGCGAATTGCTGGGACCGTTCATGCACTTCGGTCCGGCCGAGACCATTGCCTGGTTTGAAAAACGCGGGGTAAAACTTAAAGCAGAAGCCGACGGACGCATGTTCCCGGTAACCGACCGCTCCGAAACCATTGTGCAATGCCTGCAAAACGCCGCGCGTGATGCCGGTGTTGAAATACACACAGGCACCCGGCTTGAAAACATCACAATCCTGGCAGACGGCAGTTTTTCCTTGCAATTTTTAGGTTTGCCCATAAAACAGGTACAAAAACTCATGCTCGCTACCGGCAGCAGCACGGCCGTGTGGGATCTGCTGGCGCGTTTGGGCCACAACATCGTGCCGCCTGTGCCCAGCCTGTTTACTTTCAACACCAAGGATACCCGTCTGCGCGACCTCTCTGGCGTATCGGCGACCAACGTTTCGCTCAGCATACCGGGTACCAAACTTCAGGCCCACGGTCCGTTGTTGGTGACCCATTGGGGGCTTAGCGGACCGGCCATCCTGCGCCTTTCGGCCTGGGGCGCCCGCGACCTGCATACGTTGGATTACAAATTTCCATTAAAAATTGACTGGTTGGGTGGTTTGGAGCCCGATTGGCAGGCACTGAAAAGTACAAACGCCAAAAAAAGCATTGTTTCGAACGCCCAATTCGGGCTACCGCAACGCTTGTGGCAAAACCTAACGGGAGCTGCGGGCATTGACCCCGCGTTGCGTTGGGCCGATGCGGGTAAACCGGTGCTGCAAGCCCTCGATGCGCAACTGCGCAACTGCACGATGGCCATTCACGGGAAAAGTACGTTCAAAGAAGAGTTTGTTACCGCTGGCGGCATCGATTTGAAAGAAATCAACTTCAAATCGTTCGAAAGCAAAAAAATACCCGGGCTTTTCCTCGCCGGCGAAGTTCTCAACATTGACGCCATAACGGGAGGATTCAATTTTCAGGCGGCATGGACAGGAGGGTACATAGCAGGAGAGAAATTGATTGACGATTGACGACGTACGAAATTTGATCAGGATTTGCAGGATTTTGATCCAAGGAAAATGGGTATTCACACTTTTTTACAGGCCAAAATCCTGTAAATCAAAATCAAAAATCAAATTTCGCACCTCGTCAATCATCAATCAAATATTAACACAAAAAGTGTATCCCGATATCAGGATACACTTTCCGAAAAAACACACATAACGACAATAAAATTGACGTTACCCCAACAAGGAGTAAACACCGAAAGCATTTCAGCACACTTACGCTGCCTGCTAACTGCTGATTTACGCTATGGCGTTGACGTGTTTCATCAGGCCGCTTTTCAGGTTGGCGGCTTTGTTGCGGTGGATGTTGCCGCGCCTTGCAAGTCGGTCGATCATGCTGACTACTTTGGGCAGAAACGTAAGGGCTTCAGCCTTGTCTTTCAGATCGCGCAGGTTTTTGATGGCCGTGCGAGCCGACTTTTTGTAGTAGCGGTTCTGCAGGCGACGCTTGTCGTTTTGACGGATGCGCTTAAGCGCTGAACGGTGGTGTGCCATATCTTTAACTAAACGAGGAAATTACGAATTTTTTTGCGTGTTGAACTTGTTTTTTGGGCGGGCAAAGGTATGTCTATTTTTCTAAAAAATAAAAGTTGAAGCAAAAAATAAATCAACCTCAGTCAAATTTAATGTTTTTTGGCAGGATTGAACAACCGTGGATAAGTTGGTTTGTTTTATTTTTGCGTCCCTTTAGCATTCAACAACAACGATGAAAGATATTTCTGCAGTTTTTAACGCACATCCGCAGTACATCGACACGATGTACCGCTCCTGGCTCAGCGATCCTGCTACGGTGGAGTCTGACTGGGGAGCTTTTTTCCAGGGTTTTGATTTCGCGCTTACTTCCTCTAACGGAAACGGCGCATCTGCACCTGGCGCTGGTGCCGATTTGTCGAAGGAATTTGCCGTTACAGGTCTTATTTACGGTTTCCGCGACAGAGGGCACTTTCTTTCGACCACCAATCCGCTTAAGGCCCGCAAGGACAGAAAGCCGAAACTGAACCTTGCCGATTATGGCTTGAGCGAGGCCGACCTCGATATGCCCTTTGTCGCCGGTTTTGAAATTGGTATGGCTGGAGCTCCTTTGCGCGACATCATTGCCCGCATGAAACTCATGTATTGCGGCAACATTGGTTTTGAAAGCGCCCAGATCCACGACAAGGATCGCCGCATGTGGCTGCGCGACAAAATAGAATCCCGCAACATGGCACCAGACTATGGTTTGCCGCTCGAAAAGAAAAAACGCATCCTTCTGAAATTGAATGGCGCTGTGGCGTTCGAACAGTTTTTGCACACCAAATTCGTTGGTCAAAAACGTTTCTCGCTGGAAGGCGGCGAAGCAACCATACCCGCCCTCGACGCCATCATCAGCAAAGCCGCCGAAGCAGATATACCTGTTAAGGAGGTGGTTATCGGTATGGCCCACCGCGGCCGCCTTACGATACTCAACAACACCCTGGGCAAAACTTACGGGCAAATTTTCAGCGAGTTTGAGAGCAAAACCATTCCCGACCAAAGTTTTGGCTCCGGCGACGTGAAATACCACATGGGCTATTCATCGCAGATAAAAACCCTCTCAGGCGCTGAGGTTTACCTCAAGTTGCTTCCCAATCCTTCCCACCTCGAAGCCATCGACCCGGTTGTGATGGGTTTTGCCCGCGCCAAAGCCGACATTCAGTACAAAGAGGAATACGATAACATTTTGCCCATCCTCATCCACGGCGATGCTGCTGCAGCCGGACAAGGTGTGGTGTACGAAACCATCCAGATGAGCCAGTTGCCCGGTTACTACACCGGTGGCACCATGCACTTGGTGATCAACAACCAAATCGGTTTCACCACCAGCTGGGAGGATGCCCGCTCGTCGGACTACTGCACAGCCGCCGCCGAAGTGGTGCAGGCGCCCGTGTTCCACGTGAACGGCGACGACCCCGAAGCTGTGGTATTTGCCGTTGAACTCGCCACCGAGTACCGCATAAAGTTCAACTCCGACGTGTTTGTCGACCTTGTGTGCTACCGCAAATACGGCCACAACGAAAGCGATGAACCACGTTTTACCCAGCCCGACCTTTACGCTCTGATCGCCAACCACCCCAACGTGCGTGAGCTGTACAACAAAGCGCTCATCGCACGCGGCGAGGTGGACGAAAAGCTGGCCAAGGAAATGGATGCCGAGTTCCGCAACGAAATGCAGGCCCGCCTCGACGAGGTGCGTCAAAAACCACTCCCCTACGCTTACCAGGAAAACGAACTTGCCTGGAAAGCCCTACACATCACCAACGACGACGCTGATTTCCAGCAATCGCCGGATACCGGCGTAACCAAAGCCGTCATAGAGCGCGTGCTCAACCACCTGCTCACCCTGCCCGAAGGCTTTCAACCCCTGCCTCAAATAGCCAAGCTGCTGGAAACACAACGCAAACTGGTTTCGGAAGGCAAAATCGACTGGGCGCTCGGCGAATTGCTCGCCTATGGCACCTTGTTGCTGGAAGGCAAAGACGTGCGTATGAGTGGCCAGGACGTGAAACGCGGCACCTTCAGCCACCGCCACTCCTGTCCGGTTGACGCCCAAACCTACGACCGCATTAACCGCCTTGAAGGCATCAGCGAAAAGCAGGGGCAATTCCGCATTTTCAACTCCCTGCTGAGCGAGTACGCGGTGTTGGGTTTTGAATACGGCTATGCACTTTCCACCCCCGATGCGTTGGTGATCTGGGAAGCCCAATTCGGCGACTTCGTCAACGGCGCTTCCACCATCATCGACCAGTTTATATTTTCCGGTGAAGCCAAATGGCGCCGCATGAATGGCTTGGTGATGCTGCTTCCCCACGGCTACGAAGGCCAAGGCCCGGAGCACTCCAGCGCCCGTTTAGAGCGTTTCCTGCAAGGCTGCGCTGAAAACAACGTGACGATTGCCAACATCACCGATGCGACCAATTACTTCCACTTGCTGCGCCGCCAACTGGCCCGTCCTTTCCGCAAACCGCTGATCGTGATGTCGCCCAAGTCGGGTCTGCGAGCGCCTTACAACCTTGGCGACCTTAATGCCCTTGAAAGTGGCAACACCTTCCGTGAGCTCATCGACGACGCACATGCCGACGCCAAAAAAGTAAAACGCGTTTTGGCTTGTTCGGGTAAAGTGTATTACGACTTGCTCAAGCGCCAGGAGGAAGAAAAACGCACCGATATAGCCATCGTGCGCTTCGAACAACTGTATCCTTTCCCAAAAACACAGTTCGATGCACTTATGGCCAAATACAAAAAAGCTGAACTGGTGTGGGTTCAGGAAGAGCCCGCCAACATGGGCGCCTGGAGCTACATAGCGGTAACGCAGCCTGAATACGGATGGAAAGTTGCCAGTCGTGCCGCCGCTGCTTCGCCTGCAACCGGCTTCCCTAAGAAGCACGAGCAGGAGCAAAAAGCGGTGGTAGAGAAAGCATTTCAGCGATCATTGGCTGGTACTAGTGCCGCGTCCAGTGAATAACGTAAAGTTTGGCGAGACCTAATATTTTGCTCAATTAGGCATGAGGATGGCGAAATGCGGGACATTTTAACCGACGAATAACGACATGGAGCGAAAAATAGGGCCGCGAAACTTTACGTTATTCACTGGACGCGGCACTAGGTGTTTAGCAATAAGCATTTTCAATGGTATCCGGCCGCTGTACAGCAAAGCTGAATAACCTATTTTAGGAAAGTAAAATGGAGCCATTCCTGGAATCGGATGGCTCCATTTATATTTTTTGTTTTAAATAATTTTTATAATAAAATATTTTGTTTTATATTTGCTTCGTTATGGCAAAGCCTAAAACAAAAAAACAAAGTTTAACAGAACTGCACCCGCGCATGTTCCTGCACCAACCGCACGATAAATACGTGCGGTTTGTACTGCATATTAGGGAAATGGCGGTTGCTTTTCTTCGCTATGCATTGAATGAGCCTTTGAAAGCTTTAATTGATTGGGAAAGTCTGGAAATATCCAACGACACTTACATTGACGAATACCTGCAGGCATATTACACCGATGTTTGTTATACGGGAATTACAAAATTGGGAACGGATTTTCGGATAGCTACGTTAATTGAGCATAAAAGTGATGTTCCCATACGAGGCCACCTTACCCACCAATTGGGCAGATACATACTCAATGCCTGGCAGGACGATTTAAAAAACAGGAGGTCGTTAACTCTGACCATACCCATTGTACTGTACCACGGTAAAAAAACATTGGAAAAGGAAAATTCCGCAATTTTATTCCCCGAGGCCCCAGAGTGGCTTCGCACCTTTGTACCATCCTTTGATTACGTTTTAATTGATCTTTCAACCCGTACCGATCAGGAGCTTGACGGTATACAAACCATGTTTCTTGGTAAATTTCTGACCGCCCTGAAGCATGTCCGAAATGAAGCTTTTTTTGCAATTTCATGGAAAAAATTCGTTATTTTTGCATCCGAAGAATCCAACGATGTCGTCTATTCCAAGCCTTTTGTTACCGCAACTATTTTGTACTTATCTGCTGCCTCTAAAACTTTCAACAAAAATTTTCAAGCTATGGATGATCTACTGACAACCAATGAAAAAAAGGAAGTTCTGCCTTATGTGATCGAACTTTTCGAAAAAGCCTATGTGGATGGCATGGAAAAAGGCATCAAAGACGGACTGGAAAAGGGCATGGAAAAAGGGATAAAACGGGGCATGCAAAAAGGTATCAAGGAAGGTATCAAGGAAGGTAAAGAGATGGGAGTTAAAGAGGGCATGGAAAAAAGCATACAAACTTTCATGATTAAACATCCTGAGTGGACCGATACGCAGATCGCAGAATCTTTCGACGTAGAAACGACATTTGTTCAAGCCATAAGAACCAAGAGCAACGTTTGAACAAGCTCGTAGCTACCCATGCTCTTATTTACCCACTCGTATTTTTACAAATTTGACCCCAAACAATGGAAGGCCGGACAGCCCTACCCTCCCTACGGCACCATCTATGCCGCAGCACTCATGCGCTCGCTTGGCTTTGAGGTGGGTTTGTTCGATACCAATTTGCTGGATGGTCCAGACACCCTGCCCAAGCGGCTGCTACGCGACAAACCAAAGTACCTCATCCTTTGCGACGACGGTTTCAATTACCTCACCAAAATGTGCCTTACGCGCATGCGCGAAGCCGCGCTCGACATGATCCGCATGGGCCGGGAAGCAGGCTGTACCGTAGTGGTGAGCAGCAGCGACAGCACGGACCATGCCCAACTTTACCTCGACGCCGGCGCCCATTTTGTGATCAAAGGTGAAGTGGAAGGCACCCTGCGCGAGCTCATCCTTGCCCTCGAAGCCGGAAACGACAACGTGAAAAACATACAGGGATTGGCTTACCTCTCAGATGACCAAGTGGTTGAAACACCTTCAAGAAACGTATTGCACGATCTCGACAGTCTGCCCGACCCCGCGTGGGACTTGGTGGACATGGAGGCCTACCGACGGATTTGGATGGAAAAACACGGCGCCTTCTCACTCAACCTCGCCACCACCCGCGGTTGCCCATACAAATGCAACTGGTGCGCCAAACCCATTTATGGCAACCGATACAACTCCCGTTCGCCCGAGCGTGTAGCCTCCGAAATTGAAATGCTGATCAATACCTATGGTGTACGACACTTTTGGATGGCCGACGATATTTTCGGGCTCAAACCCGGATGGGTTCAGCGCTTCCGCGATGTGGTGCAGGAAAAAAACCTGCAATTTTCCTACAAAATCCAAAGTCGTGTGGACCTGCTGCTCAAAGAAGATACCATCGATGCGCTTGTAGCCTCCGGCCTGAAACAGGTATGGGTGGGCGCAGAAAGCGGCTCGCAAAAAATTTTGGATGCCATGGACAAAGGCACCAAAGTGGAAGAAATTTACCAGGCGACCCATCTGCTGAAGCAAAAAGGCGTGGAAGTATGCTTTTTTCTCCAGTTCGGCTACCTCAGCGAAACCATGGACGACATCACCGCCACCCTCAACATGGTGGAAGAACTGATGCCCTACGACATCGGCATCTCGGTGTCGTACCCACTGCCAGGCACCAAATTTTACGAAAACGTGAAGTCCACGCTTGGTGAAAAACAAAACTGGACCGACTCCGACGATCTTGACATGATGTACCCCGCCACGTTTAAACCAGCGTTTTACCGCCGTTTGCACCGCCTAGTGCACAAACGTTTCCGCCTGAAACAAGGAAAAGAAGCAATGAAAAGCCTAAGCGCGACGGGTCATTTGCCGAAGGCTCTTAAAACATTTTATTACGCACCAGCTGCTATTCTGGATGCTTGGAAATTGAAAAAATTGGCGGACTTGAGGTGACAAATCCGACGCAGGAGGAGATTCCATTTCACCCTAATTTTCATTGGATGGAAGATGCTGTTTTTCAGGACGCCCAAACTCCAACCAAAGACGGAATAGAGTACGTCCACAAGGCTAATCTTTGGGCACCAACCAAAATGGCACCAGGCCGTATCGTTCGAGGGAATCGGGTTTTTCAGAGCTTGG
>JBBSDH010000176.1:0-9371 GCA_038249605.1 Chitinophagales bacterium
ATCGGCTTTAAGAAGGTATTCACCGCCACAATCCTGCGTCATTTTGTAATGGACATTAACTTGCAGCTTGTTGAAACAAACCGGTGGGTATAGGCCCGTGGTGTAGGCTTTGTTGAGTTCCGGGACACAGGGATTGTATCCGACCCTGTCTACAAACGATTCGGCAAATAAATAGGCCACAATACAGCCGTCTGTTCCACTGAAAGCAAGATCGACAAAACGCCCTGTGGCAAGACTGGCGTAACTTGCGGTATCCAGCGTAAGTTCGTAAAGATTGGTCGAAATTTGGGTTACACTTGCACAGGTTCCACCAAAAGTATTTGCCGCGATGGATGGCGTCAAGTCGCCATCGGTGGATACCAAAAGTCGGAACCGCACGCGGTCCATGTTTAGGGTGGTCGGAGGGTCGGTCCAGTCAAGACTAACCCTGTATCCGATGTCACAGGTGGTGCTCGATTGAGTAAGTTCTTCTACATTCAGGGTAAAATCGGTACAAGAACCCAAGCCCTGGTAAACCACCGTTGCAGATGGGAATCCCAAGTGCGCTGAATCATCAAATTCCATGATGCAACATTGCCCGTTGATGATGACCCGCAGGTATTTGATTGTAACCAACACCGTGTCGCCAATGGAACTGTTCAAAGGTCCAAGTAAGATTAAGTTGAACACTTTGTCGCTGCTGCTTCCCAAAGTGTCGTTCAATTTTAAACTGGAAAATGCACGAATAAGATACCCGCCTTGTGTGTAGTCACGGTATTCAATGCTACAATTGGAGTCAAAAATCCCTGTACATGGAAAGATATCGCTACTGATGTATGTCACATCCATATAATTTGAAGTACGCACTTCCGCAACAGCTTCAATTTTTTCAATGACTGTGCCCGAAGGCAGCCCTGTAAGTTTGATGGGTATTTGAATGGGATTGGTGAATGAAATCAACGGCACATTTTGGACCTGATACGGTACGTCGAAATAGAAACTGTATCCTGAACAAGTTGCCGGTGCAGGAAGCTCTGTATTCGGGCTGCCGTTCCCACCATAGGTGGTGGTCAATTCTCCACCACAGGTACTGCTGAGTAAACCTACAACAGAGAAATATGGGTTGGTGCTTGAATTCGGGTGCGGATTTTCCCAGGAAACAACATCGCCCGGACCGGCATGGACTGCCACTGTGAACAACAATGCTGAGCCGCTAACCATCTGCATAGAATACGTCGAATCGCCGAAGGGATCCCCTAAGTTGAATGCAGCATACCCAAACCCGGCAGGATCGTTCTCCACACTGAAAACATCGTCGGGCCATGATGGCGAACAACTTTCCAAAGACCGGTTGGTGTCAATGTAGGTATTTACGCCATTGGTGTTGATTTTACCAAGAATGCTCAAGTACTTGTAAGGAAAGGAAACGGTGTTGGTATCGTAGGCACGAACGTACACCTCAAACAACATTTCGTCGCAATCGAGTTGGGCACAGCCCATTTGATTTGGACTGACACCCGGAAGTATCGGCACCACATCAATGTAGTAGTTTGTCAACCAGGAACAAGGCGTTTGTGCACGGCTTTCAGGAATTGAAAGCAGCATACACCAAAAGGTTAGGCGTGTGGCGAAGGCAAAAAATTTTGCTCCCCCCCCCGATACTTGGGAAAAAGGAATTTGGAACATAAATAATAAAGTGTTGAGAGTGAATGAATAATCGGATTAAAAACACTTTTGATGTTCATCAAAATAGTGCATTTTTTCAACACTCTTCAATTTGGAATACTTTGATGAGTGCAAGATGCATATACTTTTTTCTACATTCTAACACTTTAACATTTTTATTGTGTTAAGTTTTGCAACCCCAAAATACACACGCTAAGAAGTAGCGGCGTGTTTCTCCGACAACATACGCCCCGCTTCGAACCAATAAATGATCTTGAGCGTCACCGAATTGTCCTGCGGGGCTGAAACCGTTTTTATGGGGTGTTATTTCCGAGGCACGCAACTTGCCACTTGTTACTTACTTTTCAAACCCTACCTTTGCAACATGAAAGTTGTTATTCCTGTTGCCGGCGCCGGCATGCGCTTGCGCCCGCATACGTACACACAGCCCAAGCCACTGATGCCCGTGGCCGGTAAACCCATCATTAGGTTCATTGTGGACAAACTGGTGGAGGCAGGCATCACCGATTTTGTGTTTGTGATCGGTTACCTGGGGGATAAAATCCGCAATTACATCGAACAGACGTATCCCCATTTACAAACCGAATTTGTGTACCAGGAATCGCGCGAAGGTTCGGCGCATGCCATCGCTACGGCGCGTGAAGCTATTGAGGACGAGGACGAAATTTTCATCGCGTTCGGCGACACTATTTTTGATGTGAATCTGAAATTGTTCCTCGATTGTCCGGACTCCTGTTTGGGTGTAAAAAAAGTGACCGACCCGCGCGAATTCGGCGTAGCGGACACCGACGAAAAAGGTTTTGTGACGCGTATGGTGGAAAAACCACGCATCCCGAAATCGAACAATGCCATTGTGGGCTTGTATAAGATCAAAGAAGTACCCATGTTGCTGCGCACGATCGATTACCTCATCCAGAACGACATGCGCAACATGGGCGAATTCCAGCTTACGGATGCCCTGCAGCGCATGGTGGAACAAGGCGTGAAGTTCAAAACCATTTCGGTGGACAACTGGTTCGACTGCGGCCGCAAAGAAGTCCTGCTGGAAACCAACGCCATGCTGCTGAGCCAAAGAGGATATGCCACCGACGCCTTCAACCTGCCCGAATTTGAAAACACGATTTTCATCCATCCTGTCGCGGTGGGCAAAGGTTGCCAAATAGCCAACAGCATCATCGGTCCGCACGTGACCATCGGCGAAAACGCGCACATCAACTACACCATCGTGAAAGACAGCATCATCGGCGACTTTGCTTCGCTCAATGATGCGGTGTTGAAACACTCGGTCATCGGAGCGGATGCCAGCATCAAAGGCATGAATTTAAGTTTGAATATCGGGGACAATACGGAGATTGATTTTGATTGACAAAGTGAAATGGAACACGGATGACACGGATGCAAGCAACGCGGATTAAAACGGATTTTTAGGTATGTTTTGCAGGTGTTCCCATCCCAAAACGTGGGCAATGCTTCGTTCCTGCGACAAATTTCCGCCGTAAACCAGGAAGCTGTCCTCTGATTTTGCACCGGCAATTTTTTGGAAATATTTCAAACCGTCAAAAAAATCCGCATTGATTGTGCGGCCTGATTTGATTTCAATGGGGTAAAGAACACCGCCCTGATCAAGCAGGAGATCGACTTCGTGAACACCCCTGTCTTGCCAGAAATAGTGACCCGGATGTATGTTTTTGTTGAGGTGATTTTTTAAAATTTCGTTGATAACAAAATTTTCAAACAAAGCGCCTTTGGCAAAATGGCGGTTCAATTCCTCTTTCGACCGTATGTTGAGCAGAGCACAGGCCAGTCCGACGTCGTAAAAGTACAACTTGGGTGTTTTGACGATGCGTTTGTCAAAATTCCGGTGGTAGGGCCGCAAGGTGTGAACAATGAAACTGGTTTGCAACAAACTGATCCATTTGTTCACCGTTTGGTAACTCACGCCTACTTGGCTTCCAACGGCAGAGAAATTGACCAATTGCCCGATACGCCCGGCGCATATTTCCAAAAACTGTCGGAAAGTATTCAGATCTGCAACGTTGATGATTTGCCGCACATCGCGTTCTACGTACGTGTGCAGGTAATCCATCAGCCATGGTGTCGGCTCAAGTTCCTTATCGTATATACGGGGATAAAATCCTTTCAGGATGTAGTCCTCATAATCGGGCATTTGGTATTTGGTCTGGTGAATTTCGGCCAACGAAAACGGCAATAGGTTGAAAATGGCTACCCTGCCTGCCAGGCTTTGCGATACAGTTTGCATCAACAGCAGGTTTTGTGAGCCCGACAGCACATACATGCCTGCTTTGTTTTTTTCATCCACAATGACCTGAATGTACGACAACAATTCAGGAGCGTGTTGTACTTCGTCGATAACGGCATGATCCCCAAGGTCTTTCAAAAAACCTTTGGGATCGCTCAATGCAAAACGTCGTTGTTCAAGATCTTCAAGGTTGGCGTAACGGTAGGACGCAAACAGATTTTTAATCAGCGTCGATTTGCCGCTTTGGCGCGGACCGGTAACGGCTACTACAGGCATTTTTTGCGCAGCCTCAACGATTTTGGAACCCAATTTTCGTTCAATCATTTGTGCTAAATAGATATTCAAGTTCTAATTAGCACAAAAATGAGTATAATTCATTAAAAATCAAAATCCGTTGTAAATCCGTGTTGCTTGCATCCGCGTACCTTTTCACCGCGTGCGCAGTATCTCCAGCAACCACGCCCTTTCCGCCACATCCTGCGTGGCGTCCACTTCGGCGCGCAGGGCTGCCCTACCCTTTCTGTCAGATTCCAGCATTTTTTTTACAAAAACGAGCAGTTTTTCGTTGTTTTTTCGGTGATAGCCCAGGTTTTTTTGGCGCCTGAGGTACGCCCCGAAGCTTTGCAAAAGCGAATCGAGGGCTGTCCATTCTTCCAATTCCACGTAGCTGCGCAGGAGCATGCGGCGCACGTCGAGGTTGTTGAGCGGGTCTTCGAAATCGACCTGTTGCAGCAGTGGAAGGGCGCGGTTGTAGTCCTGCTGCTGGAAATACCAGTACGCCAGGTTGTAGGTAAAAAGCATGTCGCGTTCGGCGGGGTGCAGGATGTTGCGGCCTGTGTGCAGGAAATTTTCTGTCCACGCCAGTTCGCCCAGGGCCGTGCCCAGCCTGATGATGTTTTTGTAATTGAAGCCTGACAGGTAGCCGTTTTCGGGCAACACGTTTGTTTCGAGGGCGTCGCGGTAGAGGTCGAAAGCTTCGCGCACGTAGGCGCGCCGGCCAGCGTTCATGCGGCGTATGCAGCCGTTGATGGCGAGCAGGAAGAGGCCGCGTTGTTCTTCGGTGGAGAAAAAGCGGATGTTTTCGTGAAGGTTGATTTTGAGTTTTGTGAACGCCTCGTCGTCATTCGGTTGACGCAGCATGTGGTAGGCGTGGTAGTACACGGCCACTGCGGGTTGTTCGAGCAGTTTTTCCTTTTCCACCACAAGGAGGGTGGCTTCAAGCAAGGCGAGTTGGTAGGCCTGTCCGGCCACGGCCTGGTGCAGTTCGGCCAGACAGGCGTGGCGCAGCATTTCGGCGGTGTAAAACACCGAAAGCTGGTCGGCTGAGGGTTGCAGGTTGAGACCGGAGGAGCGTTCGTTGCGCGAGGCTTGTTCGAGGAATTCCTGTTGGAGCTGGTAGCCAGCGAAGTGCCAGAGGGCGTCGCGTTGGGGATGGTTTTGCCATTGGGTGTGCGTCTGTTGCCAGGTACGGTCGAACCACGCGTCGAGTCCGCGCGTGCGTTGGGCGCGCAGGAGGTCGAGTTGGTGGCGGGAGGCGTCGTTTTCGGTTTGTTGCAGGGCGAGGTAGCGGCGCAGGAGGTCGAGCAGGTACGACATGGTGTGTCTCAGGCGCGGGTTGTGGTAGTTTTCGTCGGGAAATGCGGCGGCGAAAAGGGCTTCATCGGAGAGGTTCAGCGCGGGAGAACGGCCGGCGTGTTCGTTGAGGTAAAAGCAGAGGCGGGTTACTTCGGGCCTGCGGTTGAAGTAGTTGCAGGCGGCCAGATCGGCCAAAGCGCGGCGGTCGGTGGTGGAAAGTTGTTTGTACAGGCGCAGGAGTTGTGAGGGCATGCGGGTATTTTTCGACAAATTTAATTGTAAAATATTGATTGTTAGTATTTTGGTAAAATAAAAACGCGACAAACGGGGGAATTTGTATTTCGGGAGGTGAATTTCTTAAACGACCTTTGAAAAATATACAACCGCCCACCAACTCTTGCCCATGTTAAGCACACGTTTACTTACGGTTTTTTGCCTGGTCTTTTCCCAAGTTTTATCGGCCCAAAGCAACGGCTATTGGCAACCTCAAAACGTACCCGAAGGCTTTACGGGAAACATCAATAGGTTCAACGGCGATACGTGTATTGCGTGGAAATACAACCATACGAATAGTTCCGTCATAGCTTTCCGGAGCACCGATCGAGGAGTGACCTGGCAGGAATTTGTTGTACCGGAATTGGCCGACGACGACGAGGGCACCGAGATCTTCCGGGTGGTTAATGGAGGGTATTTTTTAAAATCATTAAACTACGGTACGTACTCAAAATTGTACCGGGCCAACGCCGATGGGCAACAGTGGACCCTAGTAAACGGCAATTTGCCTGTCAAGACGCTGCAAGTAGGTCCCGATGGCATTATGGTGGGGGTGGGCGAGGAAAAACTTTACCGGTCGATAAATGGCGGAGCAACATGGTCTATTGTTTTCCAACACGTCCTGATATCATCATCTGCGCAGATTACTTTTTGGAGTTTGGATACTGTAAGTGTGTTGACATCCAACAAATTGTTCCATTCTTACGACAAGGGCTTGAACTGGGTGCAAATCTTCCCGCTCCCCGGGCTTCATCAGTCATTTTTTCACGCAGCCACGGGGACGATGTTCCTCACGAGCATAGGAAAAGTAACACGTTCGATGGATCAAGGCGTTACGTGGGATACAGTGTTTACCGGAAACATCCCTTCCAGGATCCAGCAACTGTCGGGAAACCGATTGTGGGCAATGATGTCCGACGGAAAACTATTAGAGTCAATAAACGACGGTGACTCCTGGCAGGAAATACTTACAAACGATATTCACCATCCGCACGCCATCAACACTATTTATTCCGACGGCACCATTATTGGACAAGCGCGCAACACTGTTGTGCGTTCTACCGACAGCGGTGCGTCGTGGTCGCCCTCCAACAATGGCCTTAATTTTGCCACCCTATTAGATGCCGTTGTTTTTAAGGATTCAGTAAGGTGGGTTTTTACGCCGAGAGGATTGTGGCGTTCCTCCAATGCAGGAGCTACATGGGAAATAAAACTTGAGTACGATTATCGCCCCAATTCCAGCTACAATAACAAGACAACAGCGTTTTGGAATGCCGACACACTGGTTACCATAGCAGGGTTTCAAACCTTGATGCGTTCCTTCGACGGAGGGGAATCCTTCAACGAAATCACGCCATCGGGAGTCGGAAACAATTTTGGGAATTTTTTCATCGACACAGCAACCAATCGTTTGTTTGTTAGAACACAAACTGGAATTGTGTTCACCGAGAATTATGGCGAAACATGGAATTTGTGTCTTCCCGGTGCCAGTCTATTGGTTGCTGTTGTCAGGCATCCAAGCGGCACCCTGTTGATGAACACAGAAGCCGGATCCGACAAGCTTTGGATCAGCAATGATGCAGGAACTACCTGGATGCTCAATTCCACCCTGGACCTTTCGGACTTGCACATGATAGGACTGGTTGTCAATCCAGCTGGTGTTGTTTTAACCCTTCTTCCCAAACCCGGTCAAACAATCCTCGCCAAATCCGAAGATTTGGGACAAACTTGGTCGTACCACTCCATTCAAAATCTGAATCTTGCATGGTACAACAGCTTCTACCTCGCCCAAAACGACCAGATATTTGTTGTTGGCGAACCATTCGAAATTTGGTCGTCGGTCGATTTCGGAAATTCATGGTTCACCATGCCACCAACCATTGATAAATTTTCATCCGGAATAAAGTTTCAAGTAGATGACGAAGGCTTCCTTTACCTATATGGCGTCGACAATGTTTTTTTACGCTCGGCGGCACAGGCACAGGCGTCCTCTTTCCTGCACGGCAACATCTTGAAAGATGCCGATGCCGAATGTTCCACTCCGGACGCACAACAACCCCTGGCCAATTGGTTGGTTGAAGCCGCAGGTCCGTATGGTACCCAATTCGCTTCAACCGGCACCAACGGCACCTTTGCTATGGGACTCAATCCGGGCACGTACACCGTCAACAGCATTGCACCTCAAAACCTTTGGTGGTCGTTTTGTGACAGCACTTTCACCGTTCAAATCGACTCGAGCAGTACATCCGACACCGTCAACTTCATCGCCCTACCCCTCGCCGATTGCCCCCTCATGGCCGTCGACGTTTCCGCTCCGCTCTTTCGCCGCTGCTTTAACAACTCGGTGTACGTACAAACCTGCAACATCGGTACCGAAACCGCCGAAAGCGCTTGGATCGACATATACCTCGACCCCTTTTTGGAACTTGTTTCCTCCGCTCAGGCCCACGACAGTGTGGGCCTAAACACCTGGCGCTTTTACCTCGGTGACATGCCCTCTGGCGAATGTGCACAGTTCAACCTCACCGTGTACGTAAACTGCGACTCCACAGTACTCGGCCAAACACATTGCATCTCGGCACGCGCCTTCCCGGATACCTTGTGTACCACGGTTCCCAACTGGTCGGGCGCCAACCTCGAAGCGCGGGTGACCTGCCAGGATACCACCGTGCATTTCGAACTCGAAAACACTGGCACCGCGCCTTCACAACCGCTCGATTACATCATCATCGTGGACGATGTGGTGCTCATGCAGGGTGAGGAAACGTACGATGTTGATGAATTGCTTACCATCGAACAACCAGCCAACGGCCAAACCTGGCGCATCGAATCGCAGCAAGAGCCCGGGCACCCGTTTTCCACCGTGGCTTTGGCCTTTGTGGAAGGTTGCGGCGGCTTCGGCAGTCTGGGCTTCGTAAACCAGTTCAGCGTGAACGGCATCACGCCTTCCGTGGACCGTTTTTGTCTGGAAAACATCGGTGCCTACGATCCCAACGACAAACAAGGCTTCCCGCGAGGTTACGGCGACGACAACCGCATAGCGCCCGGACAAGACCTCGAATACCTCATCCGTTTCCAGAATACCGGAACCGATACCGCTTTTACCGTCAGAATTGCTGACACCCTTTCTACCTGGTTCGACCCGTCGAGCATCGTTCCGGGCGCATCTTCGCACCTTTATTCGTGGTCCCTCAGCGGCGAGGGCATCGTGACGTTTTTGTTTGAAAACATCCTGTTGCCCGACAGCAACACGAACCTCGCCGGCTCCCAGGGCTTCGTAAGTTTCCGCATCCGACAGCGCGAACAGGTGCCGCTGAATACCGTGATCCTCAACAGTGCCGCCATCTATTTCGATTTCAATGCACCCGTGATTACCAACGAAACACGCCATACTATCGGCTTGGACATCCTGAACGATGCCCCCGTGCCCGCGAAGCCCCTTACAGCGGAGGCCAGCGTGCAGGTGTCGCCCAATCCGGCGACCGACGAGGCTGTTTTCCGCTTGCGTCGGGGCGCGTTCCAGGGCCACCGCGTGCTTGTGACCGACGCTTACGGGCGCGTGGTGCACCGCGGCACAGCCAACGGTGATGCCTACCAC
>JBBSDH010000177.1:0-9336 GCA_038249605.1 Chitinophagales bacterium
CCGAAACGGAGCAATAACGCTATAAATCATGCCGAAAATAACCATTCGCAACCTGGGGCCCATCATCAGCATTGAAGAGCTGGAGATTAAGGATGTTATGGTATTCATTGGCCCTCAGGCGAGTGGGAAAAGTACGGTGGCAAAGGCGGTTTATTTTTTTGAGTCGTTGCCCAATGAGGTCTTGCGGTTTTTCATTGAACATTCATTCGAAGTTGATCCCACTGCAGATCCCATACCATTGCTTAAAAAACATCTGTTGGAGGTTTTTTCTGTTCATGGACATGCATTCAATCAAAAAACATACCTCCACTTTGATTTTGGCAACAATATTGAAGTTACCCTGGCCTCCGGAAATAGAGAAAAAGAGCTTTTGGAACTTGTTTTTAGTCCCAAACTCCAACAGGCATTTGTCGACATCAACAGCGCCCGCAACGCTGCATTCAATCCAGAAAAAAGTGAATTTGCAGATGTAACTGGCCAAATTGGCGTAGTTAAAAACATCATCATCGGCGCTGCCTCCAAAATCCTGCAACAACATTTTGATGCCATTGGTCCCATCGTTTTCGTGCCTGCTGGACGAAGTGTATATGCTTTTTTGTCTGATAATATTTTTAAAATAGCCAATACATCACCACGATCGGGTGAGTTTTTCATTTATCGATTCTTTGAGTTTCTGGAAAGAGTCAGAAAATTTTTAGGTTCCAACGACATTCATTGGGTTGCTGATGAACTTACCTTTGAATACGGGTTCGACACCGTCAAAATACCGCCACAATCCGTTCTGGAAAAAATCGATGCCATCCTAAAAGGCTCTTACCGGCGCGAAAATGGCGAAGACCGTATTTATTTGCCCGGCTCAGATACCCAATATGTTCCGCTTCGCAACGCCTCCTCCGGACAACAGGAATCCTTGTGGATTTTAATGTCCATTTACTACGGCATTTCAGAATTGTTGGTGCATCAATTTATTGTTGAAGAACCGGAAGCCCACCTTTTCCCGGATGCTCAAAAAGAAATGGTGGAGCTAATGTCCATGTTTGCCAACGCAACAAACTTCAACCGCCTGCTCATCACCACCCACAGCCCCTACATCTTAACTTCACTCAACAATTTACTGTATGCTTATCAGGTAGGGCAAAATGATGAAAATGGAGTCTCGAAAATTATCGGACGTGAAATGTGGCTAAATCCGGAACGTGTTGCAGTATATTACGTTGATAAGGGCACGGTTGAATCCATTTTTAAAGACGCCTCCATTGAGGCTGAAAGGATTGATCAAGTTTCCGATGCCATTTTTAAAGATTTTGACCAACTTTTTGAATTTGACAAATGAAATTACGACATCCATACAGTACCACTTGTGAAGTTTACAACACTTACCATCTCCGGGAAATTGTGCTTGAAGATTCCAAAAACAAAAAAAGCATCTATCGAGTTATCAATAAAATGGAAAACGAAGTTATTGGTCTCCGTGTGGACGGTTGTATAACTACAGATAACAATGTAAAAAAATGCGATTTCCTTTTGCTGAATTGGACAACCAAAGCAACTTATTTCATTGAGCTAAAAGGATCCAACCTCAACGAGGCTTGCAAACAATTGATACAAAGTATTCGTACGAACTATCCCATGTTGCAAAATGAGTTTGGATACGTCGCTGCAAATGCACGCATTGTAGTCAGTAAAACCCCAAAAATCCTACCCAAGTCGTCTTACGAAGCACTAAACAAACTTGTTCGTTCGCACGATGGCGAGGTCGAGGTCAAATCAAAGGAATATCAAGAACGTTTTTAGCCCACACAAACTCTCATGGCCACCTCCACCGTAACCTACCTCGGCGAGCTCCGCACCGAAGCCACCCACCTGCAATCGGGCATCAAAATCATCACCGACGCCCCTGTCGACAACCAAGGCAAAGGCGAAGCTTTTTCACCTACCGACCTCACCGCCACCTCGCTGGCCACCTGCATGCTCACCCTCATGGGCATCAGCGCCCGCAACCATGGCATCGACATGACGGGTGCCCACGCGGAAGTGACCAAAATTATGGCCGCCGACCCCAGGCGCATCGCCAAAGTGATCGTACACGTCACCATGCCGGAACGCACTTCCTCGGACAAAGAAAAAAAGATCCTGGAAGCCGCCGCGCGCACCTGCCCGGTATCGTACAGTCTTGCGGAAGGCATTGAACAGGAGATGACGTTTAAATGGAATGATTGACGAAACATAAATTATTTTTTAAGGTCCTCCACACTGATAGGTCGCCGCCCCTTCTCCCAAAAAAATCCTTCCAGCTTCGTGTGGGAGGCCTGTTTCATGGGTATAAACTTACCTGCTGGTTCGCCGTAAAATTTGATGCCCTCCACCTTGTTGTTCCCAAAATAGATCCGCATCTCTGAACTCTGCGTTTCGTTCACGCCTACGTAGGCATTTTTGTCGTCTAAAGCGTAATAGATGGCCCTGGCGTTGCCTTCCACCAACATTTCGCGCACCTCATCTTCCCGGAAAAAAGCCGTGGTGTTTTTACCCTGAATCTGGTTGTAAAACTGCTCGTCGGCTGAATTGATTACCAGACTGTTTTGCACCAGCCACAACTTGTCCAGCTTGTTGCCGCGCAAAGAAAGGCGTATGGTGTCGGCCGAAAACTGCGAGGTGTCGGACCAGATGATCGGCTGGTTCTGGATTTTGTAAAACCAAAAAATGCTGTCCACCGAATTGAACGTAAGCGAATCGCACGATGCCTGCAAGTCGCTTTTAAAAATGCGCACGTCGCGGTGGGCAAGCAGGAGGCGTGCGTCGGAAGCCGAATCGGGCTTGAAAGAGGTAAGCGTATCGGCGCTGAGGAAAAGCGTGTCGTTGTCCACCAGCGAAGTCATCATGGGCCGCGTCGCATCGCCGAACCCACCGTAGGCATTGATGTATTCGGTTTGTTTGTTGTAATCGAGCCGGTGGGCCAGGATGCCATAATCGGCCACTGTATCGCTCCACACCACATTGCCTTCGGCAAAACCATTACCGAGCACGTCGTTGAAGTCGAGCACATCGGCTTCGATGATGTTGGTGTCGTCCACCACCCTGCCCCGGCCTGTGAGCTGGTAGGTTTTGTTTTTGCTGTCGTACCGGATTTCAGCGCCGGTCACTTCCTGCGTACTGTCTTTGTAAAAAGCATTGCCCACCAGCAGGGCCTTTTCGGTTTCGGTATTGTAGCGGATCACATCGGCCCGCACATCCTTACTTGGTTCGGTGATGAAGGCATCGCCTTCGAGCACGTATTCCTTGGTGAGACCGTCGTAGCGCATTTTACGCGCTTTGCCGCGTTGGCCTTCGCGTTCGTACTGCGGATTTTTATCAAACTCGGCGTAGTTGTTTTCCACGTCGTAAAAACCGCTTTCGGTGTAAATTTTACTGCCACGCTGGCTGATGAGCGTAGGCGCCAGGAAACTTACAAGCTGTGTTTCGGTGTTGTACGACATGGTGTCCGAGCGCAGGGTAAATTCGGGATCGGTTACCACGACATCTCCCTTGAAAAACATTTCTTTGTCCTCCACATAGTAATAACCCTGACGGCTTGTGAGCTGGGTATTGCCGTTGGTCATGGTAGCGCCGTTGTTGTACGTGGCAATTTTATTGGCCACATCGTAGTGCAGTCGATCGGTAAAAAGTTGTTGTTTACCGTTTACAAGCACCACATCGCCCCATAGGTCGCTTTGTTTGGTAAGTCCGTAGTAGTGTGCCGAATCTCCAAATATGCGTATGGTATCGTTTTGCTCCATGATGACGGAGCCTTTGAGGATGGCGTCGTTGCCGTCGAGGATGGCTGTATCGCAAAAAATAAGGTTGTCGCGACGCAAACGCACCTTACCGCTGAGCTTTTGCATGGGCCTGCCGTTGCGCTCGAAATTTTCGATCACCTCTGCCGTTTCGATCTGAAGGCGTTTGCTGGTATCCACAGGTTCCTGCGCCGGCCGCGTTTGAGCACCGGCATTCAGCAACGTGAAAAAAGAAAGGAATAAAAATGGCCAGATTTTGGGCGCAGCCCAAAGGATATTTTTTTTCAAAAAAACATGTTTTGCAAACACAAAGGTAGCCTAAGGCGCCTCAAACTTTAAACTTCAAACTTTAAACTTCAAACTTTAAACTTTAAACTTCAAACTTCACTCGCTTACCGCCCTTCCGGCACATCCTCTTCTTCCCTGTATAACTCGGGTGAGGGCGCTGGCGGTTCACCTTCGGTATTCACGTCGTTGCGACGGCCAAGTCCGGTTGTTTTAAAAATCCATTCGTAAACGTTTGCGAGCCAGGTTTTGTCTACTAGGAACGTAAACACCGTACTCAGTAGTGTGGTACTTAGGATGATGGAAAAAACGACCGACTGGATGATTTCGCCGCCTTCAATGCCTTGCTGCGCAGGCAAAGAAGCCAAAACGGCGGCGCCAAGACCCTTGGGAATCATGGTGGCCATAAAAGCCGCATCGCGCAGGGGCGTGTCGCGCGGAACCGACATGCGTACAATGGGGATGCGGGCAAGAAACAAAGCGCCAGTAATGATGACGCCGAGCGTCATCATCCACCAGTCCTGCAAACGCACAGATATGCCGATGTAGACAAAGAAAAAAGTGCGCAGTAAAAACACCGCTTCGGAAAAAAAGGCCTTTTCGTTGTCGTTGAGTGCAATGGGTTTTCGCGACATTATGTTCCGCAAAATGGGTGGTCCCAATACGTCGATGTTGCCCAAGGTAATGCCAAAAGCAAGGGCGGCGATGGGGCCTGAGTAATTCAACAACTCCACGATACCGTAAATGATGAACAGAAAAGCCGGCGTGGTGAATACCGTATTTTGCAGGGTTCGCATGCGACTGAGCAATATGCTCCAGATAAAAGCGCCAACGATGCCAAGCATGGCCGCCAGGATGAACGCAGCGATGATTTGTCCGGTGACAAAAGCCACGTCAAAACGCCCGATTTTGTACGCCGACAACAGGGTGAGCGGTATGGCCAGGGTGTATACATCGGAAAATGCCGACTCGAGCACCAGGATCGTACGCGTGCGCTCGGTCATGGGAAATGCCTTACTCAGCGTGGTGATGACCGCCGATGAGGTGCCGCCCACAATACTTCCGAGCATAAGGGAGCGCAACACACCGAGGTCGGTGTAGAAATACACGATGCCGCCCGCAACCAAACAGGTGCCTATGAAGTTGTAAGTAGTAATTTTAGCCGTGCCGCTCAGGGCTTTGATGAGCACTTCCAGCCGTTGATCAATCCCGCTTTCAAACAGGATAAAAATGAGGGTGATGGTGGTAAACACTGGCCCAACCGCGCCGAAATTCTCGGTTCGCACAACCCCGAAAACAGGGCCGAGCAACAAACCTATGGTAAACAGCCACAATACGTCGGGTATCTTCGTGCGTTTGAAAAACGCAGCGAAGTAGTGCGACAAAAAAATGGTGATGCCGACAAAAACGATGGATATTGCGGTTGGCATGGCTGTTCTAATGCGCAAAATAGCAACTTTGAAATGAACGACACACAACAAAATCCAATATTACTTTTCGACGGCGTTTGCAACCTCTGCAGCACCTACGTACAATGGGTACTTTCGCACGATACGAAAGGCGTGTTCCGCTTCGCGCCTTTGCAAAGCGCACTGGGGCAAAACCTGCTCAAAACACATGGGTATACCGACCGGGCGCTTGGTACGATGGTGTTGGTGGCCGACGGAACATTGTACGTCCGTTCCGATGCTGTTTTGGAATTGCTGCGGCGCCTCGGCGGCGTTTGGTCGCTGGCCTACGGCTTCAAAATTTTACCACGTTTCCTGCGCGATGCAGTATATAAAGCTGTGGCAAACAACCGTTACCGTTGGTTCGGCAAACGTGAAAGCTGCTGGCTGCCCCGTAGGGAATGGGCCGATCGTTTCCTCGACAAGGCGTAGAAAAAAAGGAGTTTGGTTAAAAAATCAGGGATTCACACAAAACGTTGTGACTGAATTACACCCAAAGGGCTTACTTTTACGCAAACAACCCTCAAGTGAAAACAGTTGGACCCATGAACATGACCAAACCAGTGCTCTTCGTCCTCGCGCTCGGCCTGTTCGCCGCCTGCGGAGGCCACGACAAAAGCAGCGGTACCCCCGCCAAGCTAACACTGCGATTTGAGGCTGTCGCAACTACACTCAACCCTTACCAGAATTCAGCGGGATATTCCAGGTATGTGTCCCGACAAATTTTTCAGGAATTGGGCGTGATGAACCCAGAATCCTTAACCATAGAACCCCTGATCATCAAAGAGCTGCCCCTTACACGGGTGATAACCGATGGTCCGCGCAAAGGTCAATTTGCTTACGATATCGAGATTTTGCCTGAAGCTGCATGGGCAGACGGCAGTGCGGTTACTGGCCATGATTTTGTTTTTACCCTCAAAATCATTTTTCACCCGTTACTCAACGGCGCCATTTACCGTTCCTATTTTTCCGATATGAACGGTATTGATGTGGATGCGTCGAATCCCAAAAAATTTACTGTGTATTTCAACAAGCTGTATGCTTTGAGCAACGAAAGCATTTGCCAGATCCCCATCCTCCCATCGTACCAGTATGATCCGGGCAAATGGTTGGAGAAGGTATCGCTTGTTGACCTGGTTGATCCCGAAAAGGCTGCCGCTCTTGCAACCTCCAACCCCAACCTAAAAGCTTTTGCCGACAACTTCAACAATCCCAAATACGACAACGACCCGGCTTCCATCATGGGAAGCGGAGCGTATCTGCCCGTGCAATTCAATGCCGGACAAAATGTAATTCTGGTAAAAAAATCCAATTGGTGGGGCAACGCACTCACCGAATCCCGTCCGCTGCTGGCCGCTTATCCCGATACCATTGAATACCGTTTCATCAAAGACGAAACGGCACTCGAAAACTACCTGTACACAGGAGACATCGATCTGGCCGGCAACATTTCAGCCGCCAAATACGAGGCTTGGAAAAGCGACAAACAACTTTCCGCCAACTACAATTTTTTTTCACGCCCATCCACCGTCTACAACCGATGGATGTTCAATACGACCAATCCCAAACTGGCCGACAAAAAAGTGCGCCGTGCGCTTGCCATGATGGTTGATTACAACTACATCATCAAAACCATCCAATTGGGACAGGCCCGGCAAATCGTCAGCCCGGTGTTTGTCGCGCCGAAATACTACGACAACACCATGCCCATCATGCCCTTCCAAATCGATTCAGCCAAAACCTTGCTGGCAGAAGCAGGTTGGAAGGACACCAATGGCGACGGCACCTTAGACAAGGTGCTCAACGGCAAACGCACCGAGCTCACCATCGATTTGCTTGCAACCACCTCTTCGAAATCGAACGAAATGCTGGCAATCAGCCTCGCCGAAACCTGCAAACTTGCCGGTGTCACCATTAAAATTACTCCTGTAGACATCACAACTTTATCACCACGCACCAAATCGGGCGATTTCGAATCCGCCATTGTGGCCGCAGCGTTGTTTCCAGGCTTTTACGATTTCAACCAGCAGTTCCACTCCACCAGCCTTGCACCCGTTGGCGACAACCGGAGCCGCATGTCCAATCCGGAAGCCGACAAGGTGTTTGATGCTTTGCGCAACGCCACCACCGAAACCGACCTCAAAAGATATTTCCTCGAAGCACAACGCATCTACCGCGACGAAATGCCGGAAGTTCCACTTTACGCCGCCGATTTACGCTTCGTGGTTGCCAAAAAATTCGAGCCGGTACTCAGCACCAACCGGCCCGGGTATTACGAACATTTATTCAAACTGAAATAAGCAGCACAGCATCATGGCATTTGAAATTACAGGTACCCTGCACCGCCTTTTCCCCACCGAACAAAAAAGCGGCAGCTTTCAGGCACGCGAATTTGTACTCGAAGTTCCCGACGGCAACTACCCACAACTCGTGAAGTTCCAGGCCGTACAAGACCGCTGCGCCATGCTCGACCAGTTCAGCGAAGGCGAAATGATCAAAGTGTCGTTCGACCTGCGCGGTCGCGAGTGGCAAGGCAAATACTTCACCAACCTCAACGCCTGGCGCATCGAAAAAGGCACAGGAGAAGCAGGCGCCGAAAGTACAACCACACCATCCAAACAAAGCAGCGGTGGCAGCGATGAAAATTTCCCGTCCAACCCCTTCCCCGAAATGAAGGAACCACCAGCCAATACCAGTTTCGACGATCTGCCGTTTTACAGAAGTTTAAAGTGAGGAGTTTAAAGTTTAAAGTGGTTTCACGAGTGACCCGCGGGTTTTAAAGCTTGAGCCCCTAGCTTCCAAAAGTGCATGTCCGCACTTTAAACTTTAAACTTTAAACTTTAAACTCAGCATGAAAAGAAGCATCTTATTCCTCATCCTGCTCACCTTCGCTGTTTCAGCAAAGGCACAGCAGTTCAGCACCATCAGCGCACGTTGGAGCGATTCGTTTGTGGAATGGGACCTTTACGCCCTCACCGGCGACACCACCGACGAAGGCTACCCTGCCGAGGAAATTGTCGGCGAACTGAAGCTGCGGTGGTTGGGCATCAAGGACGACTTTTCGGAATGGGAATACCGCGTGGGTGATGAGTCGGGCAACATACGGGCAAAATTTAAGGACGACCCCACGTATTGGGAACTGCGCAGCTTCAGCGGCTCGGTCATCAGCATGCGCACAGCGTGGAGCAACGACTTCACCGAATGGCGCGTGACCGACAACGCAACCACACTCATGCTGCGCAGCCGCTGGAAAAACCAACTCAACGAATGGCTCGTGGACGACCGAAACTACGGCCGTTTCTACCTCTACACCCTCCGGAACCAAGACCCGCGCGACTGGGCCATCAAAGACACCCTCGATCAGGGTGTTTCACAACCGATGAAAATTGCGTTTATTTTTTTGACGGTGTTTCATTCGTCACCACGGATGTGAGATTAGGACTTTTCAATAACTGGATTGGAAATGTGTTTGTTTTGTAAAACTGCCCACACGTTTTTGTAACTGCTCTTTTTCGCCCGGCTGGATTTCTCGCTGCGCTCGAAATGGGGTGTGGGGGCGATTGTGAGGTGTCTCGCTGCGCTCGACATGACAGCGCTTTTGTGGTCGACATGACAGCGCTTTTGCTTGGCACATTTGATCTCGGTGCTCAACATGACAGCGTATATGCTTGGCCCAAATGCACCGCTTTCTTTCCAAATACTTGGATCAGTACCAAGCAAAAGCGCAGTCATGTCGACCACAAAAGCGCTGTCATGTCGAGCGCAGCGAGACACCTCCAATGCCTCCCCACACCCCATTTCGAGCGCAGCGAGAAATCCACCCAGAAGCTAAC
>JBBSDH010000178.1:0-9257 GCA_038249605.1 Chitinophagales bacterium
CTTCAATAATTTCCTGCTTTGCCCGTTCAATTCCGTATTTGATCAGGTTTGTTTCCAACTCTTTGTACGTAGCATCAGAAATTTTTCCTTTGATTTCTATCTCACTTAAACCCGTGATGGTGTAAGACAATTGCATTTTATCCAATTGTTCCTGCAATACCATTTTGCAGCAAAGGTTGATGTCATATTTGAGGTCTAGTTTCATAGGTAATAGAATAAGATATTGTCCTTTTTCATCAGTTGCGTTTCCAAAGAAAAGATGGCCTTTACAGCTTCTACGGCTTTGCACTGTCACAAATTTTTCGCAAGATGATTTGAAGTTGCTGTGTCAATCAATAATGTCAGGTAATCTTACCCGCCACGGATCAACGCTCCTCGCCTTCGGCCCGGCAGCAGGGGCGCAGGTTGTCATCGTGGCTGCGGGCGTTTGTCCCTTTGGAAAATGGATTGATGCGGAAAAGGTAATACGAAAATTTAACTAAATCAAGTATACGACTTGAAAATTATTTGGAATTGCCCAATTATCCAGTTCGCTTTTGATCTTGGCCCAGCCTTTGTGTGTCATCCTGATGGAGATCGGGACAATTTGTGCGTATAAACCTCCGTCGTTTTTCTGCTCTCATGGCCGCACATCAGTAGCTGGGTATTTTGGGTTGCACTTCGTATAAACGCAAATGAAGGGCTTAGCATCAGCGTTAATTCTGGCGGAAGGTGAGTCGCCATATAACATGTTCTCCCGTCCTCTCGAAAGTCAAATTTTTATACTTTAAATAGGTCAAACCATCTCTATGTTTTGAGAAAAAACTTCCACCTTTATACCGTGAATAAGTGCGCATTTGGGCCACAACCCGAACTTACGTAAACCTACATATGGTACTTTAAAACACCAAACCCATGAAATACACCATTTTCTTTTCGTTGCTGATGACAGCCACACTTCAGGCTTTCGGTCAGACAGATTACACCGTTGCTTATTACCCTTACATCCACAAGGCCGAAGCCCAACTTATTCAAAACAATTATGCGGCGGCATTGCCCTTTTACCAACAGGCCTTTGAACAAGCCAAAGGTGGTTTTTCCGAAGATTTTGCCAATGCCGCAGTGTGCGCCGCCAAGGCTGTTGAGGATGAGGTGGCGTACCGATGGATCGACAGTCTGATGACCAAAGGTATAGAATACCGTTTCATTACCGAATTTCAGGGGCTGGAACCTTTGCGTGGCAAACAGCGGTGGATTACTTTTGTATCAGGCATGGAATACCGCCGTGCCGTTTTGGATCGGCCGCTCAACAACGAGCTCAAAGCCCGCCTTGGAAAAATGCACGACGATGACCAGGAGTTTAGGGTTAAAGAAGGTTCCTACAAGGTGTACGGCGATACCATCAAGGCCATTGATGCTCGAAACATTGCCGAGCTTCGAAAGATCATCGCGACCTACGGCTTCCCGGACGAGGATCTGCTTGGCGTTACCTGGCCTGCAGAGGCCATGCCTGCAAACATCGTTTTACACCACCATTGCCAGTCAATGTCGTTGGTTGACGAAGGGAAATACGATTTTACGCCGGATTTTGTGCTGGCAGTGCAGCAGGGACGTATGGAACCGCACTACATGGCCTTCCTGCTTTCCAGTCAAGGCTCCAAAGCCATGCAATTGGGTGGCTGGGGGTTGACGGCATTTACAAGCAATGAAAAGGACAGGGCATTGTATGTTGAAAAATTCAGCGAAGCAAAAAGGCTTGAGATTGATCAGTTGAGGTTAAGCCATGGCTTGGAAGCTTTGGATGTTTACGCGCGAAAAGCCTTTTTCAAACAAAAGAACCCGGCTGCCAACGATTTTGTGCTTTCCAAATGGGGCAGATTAAACATCTTTGAAATCGAAAACCCTGAAGAATTGAAGGACTGGCTTTTGTCTTTCGATCGTGTAGACTGAAAAAAGATTGTACCAACGATCATTTGGCACAGGATTTGCCTTTGGGAAAGTAGCCATCCAAAGAGCTTACTCCTTATCCCGCTTTTTAGCCATCCCTCTACACATGACCCATAATCGCATGCTTTCCCAACTTCAAACTGGTCATTCCCAGGCCGACGGTGAACTTGAGTTGTTGCCCAATTCGCCCAATCCTTTCATTGAAATGACCATGCTTCCCTTCCGTTTGCCCGAAGCCACCGAGGTGGTGATGCGGGTGTTCGACGGCTTGGGCAAAGAAATAAGCACCATTGCTGGAGCTTTCGCCAAAGGCGACAACCACATCGTGCTCCTCCGCTCCGACCTTGAAGAGCCCGGTTTTTATGTTTATCAGATTGAAACACCGTTTGGTACAGCCAGAAGAAAGCTGATGATGTATTAGCAGGCAGCGCTTGTGTACTCCGGAGCTCCAGCACCGGAGCGCTCTTCGGCGGGAAAAACACAACTCCACAGGCAGCTGCGTTCTTTGAGTGTCAAAGGGGTTAAAAGCTTAACTTTTAACCCCTTAATTATTTCTTGTTGCTCGTCGTGGAGCGCTCCGGAGCTCCAGCTCCGGAGTACGTGCGCGCTGCGCGCGTGTAGCGATGCCCACTGCGTGCTGTCCGCGGCTTATTGCGTGCTAAAAAAAAGTGTGATTTTGACGGAGGGCATAAAAGCACTGCTTTTATGCCCTCCGTTTGTATCTGCCTGCTGCCTGCTGCTTGCTGCCTGCCATCAACCAAATTTTATTCTGAACCGCCTGTAAAAACTGAGTCCATTCCTCATTTTTTTCTGAAAAAGACTTTTCCCGGATTTTTGTTTACAAAATTCATGTCGTACTTTTGCCGCCGATTTGAAATGAGCCTATCCAAAAGTGGACATGAAAGTCTCGAGAAAATATATTTTTGCATTGATTATCAGCGCCTTCGGCGCTGTCGCGTTTGCCCAGCAGGGCAGCGAACACAACCACACGCACGGCGAGGGTGACCACCACGACCATGCGCATGAAGCGCCCGCACAGGCCCAACAGCCCGCAAACGCTGCTCATGCCCATGAAGCGGAGGCTGATCACGGCGCTTGCGGCCATCCTGCAAGCGAAGATCCAAAAGATTTTAATGCGGGTGAAACAGCCATCCACCACATCGCCGATGTGAACGCCATCCACATTTATGGCGACACGTACTTCCACCTTCCCTGCATTCTTTATGCACCTAATCACGGCTGGAAACTTACTTCCACATCCGTTTTTAAGATGCACCACCACGGCAACGGCACGGTGGCCAAGGACGGATATGTGCTTGTGCACGGCTCGATCATGCGTATTCAGGATGCCGCTTTCCCCATGGGCGAAGTAGCGGTGAGCGAACCTACGCACGACGAGGTGAAAACGGCCAAGGGCAAAGACAAAACCATTTATTATGTCCAGGCCAACGGCGTTTGCTACATGCTCGATGCCAAAACCACCCTCGACGGCGGTTTGATGGGCGGAGGCATAACCAGCTTCTACGACTTTTCTATTACGCGCAATGTGTTCACCATGTTGCTCACTTTCCTGCTGCTTTTCCTCCTGCTGCGTTCAGCTGCTAAGGCGTATACCAGCCGTCCGGGTCAGGCGCCCAAAGGCATCCAAAACTTCTTCGAGCCTTTCATTACGTTCATCCGCGATGATGTGGCGAAACCCAACATCGGCCCGAACTACGAGCGTTACATGCCTTATTTGTTGTCGTCCTTCTTTTTCATCTTGGGCCTCAACCTGATCGGGCAAATTCCGTTTTTCCCAGGCAGTGCCAACGTAACGGGCAACATTTCGGTGACCATGGTTCTTGCGATCATCACCTTTCTGATCGTTTCGTTCAGCGGCAACGCCAATTACTGGAGGCACATCTTCGCCATGCCAGGCGTACCGAAGCCCTTGTTGATCATTCTGACACCAGTAGAGGTCCTGGGCGCCATCCTCAAGCCGTTCACCCTGATGCTTCGTTTGTTTGCCAACATTACGGCAGGCCACATCGTGATCATCAGCTTTGTAAGCCTGATTTTCATTTTTACAAACAAATTCGGCGTCGGTACCGGTACTGCCATCGGTGCTGCAGCATCCATACCACTTACCCTGTTCATGATGGCCCTCGAATTGCTGGTGGCTTTGTTGCAGGCGTTCATCTTCACCATGCTTTCGGCCACCTACATCGGCTCAGCCATTGAAGAGCACCACCATTGAGAAAAGTTCGGAGTTCGGAGTTCGGAGTTCGGAGTAATAAGAGATTTGAAATTTCATCTTTTTAAATAACAACATCATGAATTTAGCAACTATTGGCGCAGGTCTGGCCGCTATTGGCGCTGGTCTCGGCATCGGTCTCATCGGCAGCAAAGCCGCCGAAGCCATCGCTCGTCAACCGGAAGCAACCGGCGACATCCGCGGCATTGTGATCCTGACTGCAGCTCTCATCGAGGGTGCAGCTCTGGTGGCCATGGTACTTTCGTTCTTCGTTTAGTTTTTACGAAGCGCAAAGAATCCGCGTAAAAAATGATTGGGGCGGTTGCTGAAACGGTTGGTTGAGGCACCGCCCAAATTTCGATTTTTATTAAAATAAACATACAATCATAAGTCCTATGTTTTTTCTGGCCGATTTTTCCGTGATCAAACCCGAACCTGGTTTGCTTTTCTGGACGACCCTGATCTTCCTTGCATTCTGGTTCATCATGAGCAAGGTTGCTTTCAAACCCATCATGAATGGTCTGAAGCAGCGCGAATTGGACATCCAGGGCGCCCTCGATGAAGCCAAAAAAGCCCGCGAAGAAATGTCGCACCTCGTTGCCCAAAACGAAGCTTTGCTGGCACAGGCACGTATAGAACGCGCCGGCATCCTGAAAGAAGCCAAAGAAGCCAAAGAACAAATCATCGCCGAAGCCAAAGAACGCGCCAACGCTGAATACAGACGCAAAGTGGAAAGCGCCATCCAGGACATCGAAAACCAGAAACTGGCCGCCATGGTTGATCTGAAAAACAAAGCAGGTCAACTTTCCATCGACATTGCCGAAAAAATCCTGCGCAAGGAACTGTCCGATAAAACGGCACAGGAATTGCTCGCTAAAAGCCTGGCCGAAAGCTCCACTTTGAGCTAAATCGATCAAGATTTAAGGGTTTACGGACTTTCAGGATTTAAAGGATTTTGATACTGGTTTTCCGCAAAAGCGCTAAAAGTTTACCTCAGCCGCACCACCAACCATGTCAGTAACACGTATTGCCACCCGCTACGCCAAGTCGCTCCTCGAACTGGCCGTCCAGCAAAACAAACTGGAAGCGGTCAACAACGACATCCATACCCTCCGGGCCGCCGTAAAAAACCGCGACCTGTACATGATGCTGAAAAGTCCGATCATTCAGCCGGAAATGAAAGTCAAAGCGCTCGACGCGATTTTCAAAAGCAGCATGGACGTATTAACCATGTCCTACCTCCGCCTTCTGGTGGAAAAAGGCCGTGAAATGTACCTGCCCGAAATTGCCTCGGAATTCGTCAGCCAATACAAGGTGATGAACCACATCACCACGGTAAAAATCACCAGCGCCGCTCCTTTGAGTGAAAGCGTGATTGATGAGCTGCGCAAAAAACTGCTTTCAAGTGGGGCCACTTGGGAAAAACTCGACATTGAGACCCACGTGGATCCCGAGCTGATCGGTGGTTTTGTACTTCAGTTCGACGACAAACGTTTCGACGCCAGCATCGCACAGAAGCTCGAAGAAATGAAATCGCAATTTTCTAAAAATTTATACATCAAGGAATTTTGACGCTTCACGCGGCAAAACCATTTCTTACTCACGCTAAACTTACCAATGCAATATGGCAGACGTTAGACCGGAAGAAATCTCCGCAATACTGAAGCAACAACTGTCCGGCTTCGGCGCCGACACCAACCTCGAAGAAGTTGGCTCGGTGCTGCAGGTGGGCGATGGCATCGCCCGCGTATACGGCCTTAACAGCGCCCAATCGGGTGAACTTGTTGAATTTGAAAACGGTGTACGCGCCATCGTTCTTAACCTCGAAGAAGACAATGTAGGTGTGGTACTTATGGGTTCCTCCGATGGTATCCACGAGGGCTCGGTGGTGAAACGCACCGGTAAAATCGCCTCCATTGAAGTAGGCGAAGGCTTAGTTGGTCGGGTGGTAAACACGTTGGGCCAGCCCATCGACGGCAAAGGTCCGATCACCGGCGAGAAGTACGAAATGCCACTTGAACGCAAAGCTCCAGGTGTAATTTACCGCCAACCGGTTAACGAACCCCTGCAAACGGGTGTAAAAGCCATCGACGCCATGATTCCGATCGGCCGCGGACAACGCGAGCTGATCATCGGCGACCGTCAGACGGGTAAAACCGCCATTGCCATCGATACCATCATCAACCAAAAAGAATTTTACCAGCGCGGCCAGCCTGTTTACTGCATTTATGTAGCATCGGGCCAGAAGAACTCCACGGTAGCCCAAGTAGCACGTACCCTCGAAGAATACGGCGCCATGGCTTACACCACCATCGTAGCCGCTTCGGCTTCTGACCCGGCTCCGCTGCAGTTCTACGCTCCGTTCGCAGGCGCTGCCATCGGCGAATTTTTCCGCGACACGGGCCGTCCAGCCCTCATCATTTACGACGACCTTTCCAAACAGGCCGTTGCTTACCGCGAGGTATCGCTGCTGCTGCGCCGTCCTCCGGGCCGCGAAGCCTATCCCGGCGACGTGTTTTACCTGCACAGCCGCTTGCTCGAGCGTGCAGCCAAAATCATCAACAACGATGAGATCGCCAACCAAATGAACGACCTGCCCGCAAGCCTGGTGAAAGCCGGTATGATCAAAGGCGGCGGTTCGCTCACGGCACTTCCCATCATCGAAACACAGGCCGGCGACGTATCGGCATACATCCCGACCAACGTGATCTCGATCACCGACGGTCAGATCTTCCTCGAATCCAACCTGTTCAACGCAGGCGTTCGTCCGGCCATCAACGTAGGTATCTCAGTAAGCCGCGTAGGTGGTAACGCCCAGATCAAGTCAATGAAAAAAGTATCGGGTACACTGAAACTCGACCAGGCCCAGTACCGCGAGCTCGAAGCATTCTCCAAATTCGGTTCCGACCTTGACGCGGCCACACAGGCCATCCTCGCCAAAGGCGCCCGCAACGTGGAAATCCTCAAGCAGCCCCAGTACAGCCCCGTATCGGTTGAAAAACAGGTGGCCATCATTTACCTGGGTACCAACAACCTGCTGCGCAATGTGCCCCTCGAACATGTACGCGAATTCGAAGAAATCTTCCTGATGAAAATGGAGCAGGAAATGCCCGAAATTCTGGAAGAATTCCGCAAAGGCAAACTCGAAGACGCAAGCCTGGCCAAAATGAAAGGGCTTGCTGCTGACCTCAGCGCACAGTACAAAGCCAATTAAAGCAGAAAGTTGAAAGGGAGATTTTTCAACTTTCCGCTTTCCGCTTAAATTTATTCATCCGCTAGTAAATTGTTTCTACCATGGCAGGTGGTTTAAAAGAAGTCCGCGAACGCATCAAGTCGGTCATCAATACGCAGCAGATTACGAAAGCCATGAAAATGGTTTCGGCGTCCAAGCTGCGCAGGGCGCAAAATGCGATCGTTCAATTGCGTCCGTACTCCGAGCGTCTTAATCGCATGCTCTCGAACATCCTGTCCAACCTCGACGGCGATGCTTCTACCAGCTTTGGTACGGCACGCGAAGTGAAAAAAGTGCTCGTGGTGGTGGTGACCTCCAACCGCGGACTTTGTGGCGCCTTCAACACGAACATCAGCAAGGAAGCCGTGAACCTCATCCATACCCAATACGCAACCCAGCACCAAAATGGTCAGCTTACGGTGTTGTTTATCGGGAAAAAAGGTTTCGACTTTTTCCGCCGCCGTTTCAAGGACATCAATTTCCGCACCGATCGCATCGCCCTGTTCGAAAACTTGGCCTACGACAACGTAAGCTTGCTTTCCCGCGAACTGATGGATGCCTTCGCTTCCGGCCAATACGACGCGGTGGATGTGGTGTACGGACAGTTTAAAAACGCAGCAACCCAGTTCCCATCCGTGGAACACTGGCTGCCTGTTCCCAAATTGAAACCCGCCGAAGGCGCTGCCAAACAACGCCGTGCGGACTACATCTTCGAGCCAGGCAAACAGGAATTGCTCGAAACATTGGTGCCCAGCATTCTTCAACTCTCGTTCCACAAAACCCTGCTCGACACACACGCCTCCGAACACGGTGCGCGTATGACGTCGATGGACAAGGCCTCGGAAAACGCTGAAGACCTGCTAAAAAACCTGCGCATCAATTACAACAAAGCGCGCCAGGAAAGCATCACCAGAGAACTTACCGAAATTGTGGGCGGCGCCTCAGCGCTGGAGTCGTAATTTTTCATTTTCGTTGTATAGATTAAACATGAGTCATCCCGTATTTTAGGGTGACTCATGTTTTTTTATGCCAATAATCTATCATTCATAACTGTAAATAAAGTTTTTTGTAGATGAAAGCCCCAGCGGGGCGGTCATGTGAAAATGTTACCTGAAACATCGAATTGAAAGGCATGAATTCCATGTTAATTTCCTCGTTATCGATTGTTTGTTTAGCTTTTTCACATTGCCGCCCCGCTGGGGCTCCGATCATGTATGGGGTTGAATTTTTCTACAGACATTGCCGCCCCGCTGGGGCTTTTATCATGTATGGGGTTGAATTTTCTACAGACATTGCCGCCCCGCTGGGGCTTTTATTCGTAGAGCTTGTTCGGGAATTTGGATCCGGGCTACAAGCGGCAAATTTTATTTCACTTTTCGTTAAAATTTTCGCCGTAGGCACCCGGCTTTGTCCCGACTTCATCGGGATCGAGGGGCACTAAGATGCAGCTGAATGACTTTACTCACCAGGATACATGGTCTTCCAGTCCTTCGTCATATCCACCACCTGCCAGCCGTATTTTCCGGCATCATCCAATCCCTTATTCAATTTTCCGATGTGCGACTCCCTGTGGTATGCCCATTCTCTTGTGGAATCGATATGGTAGATGAGCAGTCCAAAATGGGGTAGGGGGTTGGTTATGGTGACTGTTGTTTTGTGATGAATGGCGTGAATATCAGAAGCTTTTTTTGCATATTCCATATTCTGTTTTATCCTTGCAAGGTGAACCGCAATTTACTGCTCCTTGCCCTACTGGTTCTTTGCGTCTATTTCCACCGCGAAACCATCACCGCGTTCCCTGCGCACATCCATGCCTGGACGCAGTCGGACCGCTACGCCTTGTCGCTGCGTTTTGCAGAACATCCC
>JBBSDH010000179.1:0-9254 GCA_038249605.1 Chitinophagales bacterium
GCCTACTATTTGCTGAAAGCCGACAGCTTCGAGCTTGCCCGTCAGGCTTTTGAACCTTTAGCAGCATTATGGTCGGCAGACATGTCGGGCTACCCAATAAATTGCCGCCAATACATTGCCGTGGCACGTGCCATCGTATCGGGCGCCGGCGAACAGTTGAGGCCAGAAGGACGTAATGTTTCGTCTTCGACCAACATTCATGGTCTGGCTGTGTGGCCCAACCCAGCCGGACAAACGATGCATGTTATCCTACCCGAGACACTATGCACGCTTCGGGTATGGGATCCATTCGGACGCATGGTCGAAACCCGCACGGCATCCGGCGCAATACAAATACAGGTAGAACAATGGCCTTCCGGCGTTTATTACATCGAATCTGTAACTACCGACGGTATGCGTAAAAGCACGAAGGTAGCGGTGACACATTAAAAGCCTGAAGTTTAAAATTAAGGGGTTGTAGCCGGTAAGCTGGCTACAACCCCTTAATTTTTAACATTCTTTTCAACCAACCTCACAACGCGCCATACTTCTTCAAAATACCCACCAATGCCTTCGCGTCCTTCGCCAGATAATCCGCTCCCAGGTCCAACAAGCGGTCGCCGTGGCCATGTGGAATGTGACTGGCGCCGAGGAACCCCACCACGCGCAAGCCTGCGCGTTTGGCGGCCATCACGCCGGTAGGACTGTCCTCCACCACCAGCACGTCCTGGGGCTGTAATCCGAGGGTGGTGAGGGCGTGGTGGTATACGTCGGGTTCCGGTTTGGGTTTGGTAACATGTTCGGCCGAAAAGATGTGACCGTCGAGCGAAGAGCGAAGGCGTACCCTGCGCAGACTGCGCTCCACGTGCCGAACGCTGCCGTTTGAAACCATGCTTTTGGGCACAATTACGTTTTTAAAAATGGCCGGCATGCCGGGAATGGCGCGCAGGGTGGACGGGAAAACATCGCGGTGAAGGAGGTGCAGCCGTTCGAGAAAATCATGCGGCACGTTAAGGTTGTATTCCAGTTTCAAAGAAGCCAGGATGTCGCGCTCGAGCAAGCCGGGATATTTGGTGCTGTAGGCCTTTTCTTCCATGTGAAAACCGTGTTCGGCCAGCAATTGAAGCATGGTGCGAACGGCAATGATTTCGGAATCGACGATGGTGCCGTCGTTGTCGAACAACAGGTGTTTGACGGCACGGGTATGGTTGTGTAGGTTCATGCAGTGTTTGTTAACGGAAAGGCTCAAGGGCTTTTTCGAGCGCTTCGGCTTTTTCAACGCAGGCAATGGGCGAAAGTTGCGGCGTCTGACCTGCGTACAGGGCCATTTCGGCTTGGTTCCAGAGTTGGATGGCCTCGTCGGTGGTTTTTTCGGGCACCGAAAGGTTTTCCAGTTTTTGCCGAAGGATTTGCTTGGACAGGTCGGCGTGGGCTATGCCGACTTTGTTGGCCAGGAAATGTTCCCAGTAGAGCAGGAAGGCATGGTAAAAATCGCGTGGTTTGGCCGAACTGGCCATTTGCCGCAATTGTCCGGCCGAACCCACAGCACTTCGCGTGTGAAGTTTGTTCAACGGTACAAATGCCGTTGACGGTTGTTTTTTGCTGCGTTGCCTCCACCAGAGAACGAATACGGAGGCAAACAGGATGATCGGCAGCAAAACCCAAAGGTACATGTTGTCGAGCGGCGTTTTTTCAGGTTTGGGTTTCTCATCGGGCAAAGCCATGACCTGACCTGACGGCGACACACGCACTTCGATGGCCTGCCTGGGTTTCCAGGTGCGGTAGGCGTTGCTGTCGGTATCGAAATACTGCCATTCTGGGGTGAAGCTGTAGTTGCCGGGTCTGGTGGGCAAAACCACATATTCCAAAACCTGCGTGTGTTTCCAGCTTTCGCCGCTTTCGTATTCGTTGTTTTCGGCTACGCGCGGTGTTTCGTCGGTATCCAGCCCTTCGGGCAAAACCAGTTTGGGCGGAGCAAAACGCCTCGGATCGCCGTCGCCGTTCACGGTAAGTTTCAGGGAAAAAGCTTCGTCGGCGCGAATGTCTGCTTTGCCAGTTTCCAGGTTCCATTCGTACCGCCCGACGGCGCCGCAAAACTTCTCTGGCACGGGTTGTGGCAAATCACGGACCTGGAGCGTTGCGGGTTGTGTTTGCAGAATGACAGGTGTGGGACCGTACAAGCTGCCCATGGCGCCCGCACGCGGCAGTCCTGCCCTTATCCGTCCAAGATCAATGGTGTATTCGCCGGCTTTTTGGGCAAACAAGGCCGCTTCGTACAGGGTTTTGACCGCATATTTTTTGCCGTTCAGGGTTTGGTACTGAATGCGGGTATCGAAACGTTGTTTTTCGCGGGCATAAAACGCGGAGAGCGAGGGCAGTTCAATCAGGTCGACGCTTTCCACGGCCACGCTGGTATACAGTTTGATGCTGTAAGTCACCTGTTGCCCAACCCATGCTGATATGGTGCTGAGCTCGCCGCTTACAAACACGTCTTCTTTGTTTTTCGGGGCGTTTGAGCCTGCAATCCTCGCGGGCGCCACTTTGATGTTGAGCCTGTTGCTTTCCACGGTTTTGCCTTCTACGGTTACACGGGCGGGGTCGAAGGTAAAATTGCCGGTTTTAAGGGCTTCGAGTTCAAAAACCCAGCTTTGGTGCGAGCTGCTTTTGCCATTCACGATGGTCATGCCGCGTTGTTCGAACGGACCGGCAATCAACAGGAAACCTTTAAAGTCGGGTGCGATGAAACGTGATGCTCGCACGTTTTGAATGGAAAACGACACTTCGAAACGGCTGCCTTCGCTCACTTCTGGTGAACTGCCGGTTGCCACGAGTGTTTGAGCCCAGGCGCGGCTGTGGAGGGCAGGCGTGAGGCATGCAATCAACAGAAGCAACAGGATTCGGCAACGGGCTGGCATGGCGTAGGTTTACTTGATGGCAGTTCTGCGAGGTTTGTATTTCGACGCCTCGAGCAATTTTTGGGCGTCGTTCATTGCTGCAAGTTGGGTGAGCGTGGTGCCTGGGTGGCGTTTCATGTACGCATCCACGATGCGCCAGCCCATCCAGGAACCAACTTCGCCGGGCGCTTCTTCAAAAATGATGGGGGCGTTTGGACTGGGCGTTACCATTTTGCGAAATTTAGCAAAATCAACGGAATACAGCAGGTTTTGTTCGAGGATACGGCCCCAAATTTCCTGTTCGTTGTTCCAGCAGCCGGCCATTTGCACGGCGGTGTAGCCCATTTTCAGACTGTCGGGCGTGTACGGCAAAAGGCAATCGGTGATGTACAAAATTTTGCCCTGGTGGATCATGTGGTCGAGCAGGCGTTGTCCGGTAGCGTCGCCGGTTTGGTTTTGCGCCAACGCTTTGGCGAGGCGTACGGTGATGTATTCCCTGGCAAATTGCCTGCGAATGTAAGAAGGGAAAATTTCGGGATTGTAGCCCGGGTAATTTTCTCCGAGGAACATGTCGAGCCCGATGCCGCAAAGACTGTCGCCATAGGTAAACGCGTCGGTGGCGTATTCCGACACCATGGCAACCACTTCGGGCTGGGGTTTTTGTGGGAAGTAGTGTTTATAATATTGAAACATAGGTTTCAGCTCCTTTTCCAGCCAGTCGAGGTTGCCGTACATGGTTTGTACAGTGTCGTACAAATGCCGCAACTCAGGCGCCTTCAAAAAACTTTCAACGGCTTGCAGGGGTGTTTCTCCGGGGTTGGTGGCATCGTGGATGATGTTGACGGCAAAAAGTGGCAGCATCAACGGGTATTTTTGGCCGAGCTGTTGCATGCCCGTTTCAAGTTGGTTGGTGTCGAGGGCGAAAAGGTCGCGGTCGAAACGTAAGAGCTTGAAATCCACCACAATGCCGGTTACATCGGGCACGTCGGTTCGTTTGCGTTGTTCGGGCCCGCAAGAGGCTGTAAAAGCCACTACAAATGTTAAGAACAGCCAGAAAAATGTATAAATATTCGCTTTTGTTGAAGTCATTGAAAAAAACAGCGATTTTAGCGCCGCAAAAAAACTACACAACATGAAAAAAATTGCCCTTTCTATCACCTTTTTATGCCTTGCATGGTTTCAGGTTACCGCGCAGGAAATTCAATATGGCACTCCCTCAAGCTCAAGCCAGGCCGATCTGCCGTTCCGTTTTGGTCTTCATGTGAGTCCAACTTGGTCGTGGATGAACACCGACGACAAAAACCTTGAAGGCACCCAATCGAATACGGGTGTAAAGTTCGGTGTTATGGCTGAACAAAATTTTGGAAAAAACTATGCGCTTACCGCTGGGTTGGGTTTGAGTTTCAACCAAGGCGGATTCATCATCAACAATTACGAAAAAGCCATCCTCTGGCCCAATTCCGACCTGAGCAACAGCAAGTACGATACGGTATCGATGGGCGCTAAAATGCACTACCGACTTGCTTATGTAGAAATGCCCTTTGGATTAAAAATGCGCGGCAGTTTGGGGCAGGATCGTGCCTTGAGGTTTTACGCCGAGATCCCCATTTTCACCATAGGTTTCTCATCGTCCCAAAAAGGTGACATCTCAGGCAATGCCAATGGCGATACCGAAGACGAAGACATTAAAAAAGACATCAACAAGTTTGCTTTGTCGTGGGGCCTCGGGGGCGGCATCGAACTTGATCTTGGCCAAAACTCCACGCTCATCGGTGGCCTCACTTTTCAGCAGCAGTTACTCGACGTCACGAAAGACGACGGAGATATCCTGCGCGACGGCGTTTTCCAGGAAGAAGACTCCGCAGCGCACATCGGCATGATCGCTTTGAAAATTGGAATTTTATTCTAGCAAAAAGCAAAAAGTAGGAAACGGAAAGTAAAATACCCAATTATTTGTTATTCAATCGATGGGGTGTTTTACTTTCTGCTTTCCGCTTTCTAAGCCAACCTTTTCACGCTGTGTGTAGCTTCCAGCCTTGGATAATTAAGCATGTAGTAGATGAATTTTCCGCGTCGTTCTGTTTGCACCAGTCCTGCATTCCGGAGAATGCGCAGGTGTTGTGAGGTAACGGATTGCTCAAGCTGCAGTGCACTGAAAATGTCGTGAACGCAGAGGGAATCATTGCTGTCGATCAAACTAATCATACGCAAACGCAGGGGGTGCGCAAGAGCACGCATCAATTCGCACGAGAATTGAAGCTTTTGGCTATCAAAATAGGCTTTGGACTGATTCATGGGGTGGTTTGGGGTAAATCATGGAAGTATACTGTTATGAAGTCAACCAATCGTATCTCTTAGCAAATGTGCTTATATAATATTTAATTTTTGCAAAAAAAGCAAAAAAAATGCTGCACAAACAACTTTAAGTTCGTGCAGCATTTTTTTCGCTTTATTGGTACTTCAAATCAGATCGCCAGTTCTTCCACCAAACGGGAAATTTGGTTCAGGCGTTCTTTGTCGATGCCATAGTAGATGAACTTACCCTGACGATCGGTGGATACTACGCCGGCCTTGCGCAAAATGGCAAGATGTTGGCTTGCAACACTCTGCTCCAGACGAAGTTTGATGTAGATGTCCGTAACTGTCATGCGCTCATTTTCTTCCAAAAGGTCGATAATGCGCTGGCGCAGTTTGTGGTTGATCGCGCGCAAAACCAGTACGGCTTTGCGCAGTTCGATGTAGTCAAGCTGGATATCTTTCTTTCCCTTCGTAAGAACTACCGGCTCAGTTTTCGCTTTTCTCATATTAAATGTTTTAAATAGTAAACGATTGCAAATCAATCATTGGATTATTGTGACGAAAATCATGCCAGTTTGATACATCAAAAAATGACATTTAAATTTTCGCTAACGCATAAAAGCTTTTAAACAAGACAAAAATACAACAAATAAATGGCTTATCGAAGGATTATGGCATATTTATTTCTTAAAATAATTTTTTCGAGGATGTGATGTTCGGAGGTTTCATGTAAAACGGTTCGTAATACGAAACATCTTGAAAATCAGCACTTTGAAAACTAAGCATGGCGATTTCTGCCATATTGAAAGCAGAACATTGAAAAGGTTCTGCCAAAACCGCATTCTCGGTCAGGCCACCGTTGCCTGTTTTAAACGCACCGTTGCCGCACAAAAGTATCCTGCGTTTGTTGTCGTTTCCACTTACTTCAGTACAGAAATAATCAAACATATTGTTTTCCAATACAAGTGGAGCAGCTTTTTTTACAGTTTGAAGATGCCCTGCTTCAAACACGGCCGTCCAAACTTCCTGGCGCCTTGCATCAATCATGGGAGCAATCAGCGAATTACCATCTGTCGTGTTTTGGTTTCGGCAGGCCCAGGCCAAAGCCTGAAGGGTATCCACCGCAATCAGCGGGATGCCCAAAGCGTAGCAAAGACCTTTGGCCGCCGAAACGCCCACGCGCAAGCCCGTGTACGAGCCAGGTCCGGCGCTCACGGCTACGGCATGCAATTGCCCTGGCTCCAACCCGGCGCCTTCAAGGCATTGGCGGATGAATACGGTAATGAGTGACGCATGCCGGTCGGCATCGGTAGTTTCTGCCAGGTGCAGCACCCTGCCGTTGCCAGCCACAGCCACAGAACAAACAGATGTGGTTGTTTCGATCAACAGGATGTTGGTCATAACTTATTGAAAACTTCCCTGAATGATGCCGCCTCCGATGAGATCGTCGCCTTCGTAAAACACGGCACTTTGGCCCGGAGCTACGCCTTTTACATTGGCATGAAAGCGCACTTCCAGATCACTGCCCACAGGAAGCATGGTGGCAAGCACACCCTGGTCGCGGTAACGAACCTTGGCCAGCGATTCAAAGCCTTCGGGGGGCACTTCACCGTATTTCATGAGGTTGACCTTGCCCACCATCATGCCGTTTCGAATAAGCTCGTTTTCTTGTCCAAGTACGACGGTATTGGTCTCCGGAACGATGGCGCTCACAAACATCGGTTCGCCAAGTGCGATGCCGAGCCCTTTGCGCTGGCCGACGGTGTAAAACGGATAACCTTCGTGTTTGCCCAGGATATCTCCACGGGTATTTACAAAGTTGCCGCCGCGCAGGGCGTCGTCAATACCTTCCACCCGACGGCGCAGGAACCCGCGGTAGTCGTTGTCGGGCACAAAACAGATTTCGTAACTCTCGGCTTTTTTGCTCAGGTCGTCCCAGCCGCGCTCGGCAGCCATTTGGCGCACTTCCGGCTTGGTGAATACGCCAAGAGGCAGACGCGTGCGGTTGAGGCAGTCCTGGCTGAGGCCCCAAAGCACGTACGATTGGTCCTTTTGAGCGTCTTTGGCTTTGCTGATGTATTTGCGGCCGTTCAGCTCATTGATGATGCCGTAGTGGCCGGTGGCGATGAACTCGCAGTCGAGCATGTCGGCTCGGCGCAACAAACTGTTCCACTTGATGTGCGTGTTGCACAAAACGCAGGGGTTGGGCGTTCGGCCGGCCATGTATTCGTCCACGAAGTTGTCGATCACATAATTTCCGAACTCTTCGCGGATGTCGACGATGAAATGGTGAAAACCAAGTTTGACGGCTACCTGGCGCGCGTCGTTGATGCTGTCGAGCGAACAACAGCCGGTTTCTTTTTTCGAACCTCCCGATGTGGCGTAGTCCCATGTTTTCATGGTAACGCCCACCACTTCCCACCCTTGCTCATGAAGAAGAACGGCGGTTATGGTACTGTCGATGCCGCCCGACATGGCGACAAGTGCTCGGCCTAAACGTGACATAGGTGTTGATATGTGCGTAAAAAGGACGCAAAATTACGGCAAAAATCAGACAATTAACAAGTTTTGCCGTAATTTAGTTCATTGTTGCGTCATATTAACGAGACTTAGCGCTTGTTCAGCTCGTCGAGCAGCTTTTGGGTGCTGCTGTAATCTTCACCGCCAGCTTTGGCCAGTTCGATGGCGCGTTCGGCATGGGCAATGGCTTCGTTTTTGCGGCCCAATTTGGCAAGCAGGCAAGCGAGTGTATCCCTGTTGTAGTATCCTTCACCGAGCCTGACCGATTTTTTGGACCAGTCCACGGCTTTTTCCAGCAATGCGGTATCGTTGTAATGGGTGTAAAAAAACCAGGCCGCTTCGTTGAGCTCCTCTGGCGACTCGGAGGGGTATTGGTCGAAATAAGTGATGGCCGCCTGGGCATAGTTGGCGTAATCCTCGCGTTGTGCGTAGTGGTTCATGGTGTAGTAAGCAGCCATCCGTTCGCCTTCCTTGGGGTAAGCACCTATGAACAGAACCCGCATGTCGGCAAGCGTCAGTTCCGGATGTTTGCTCACGTATTCGCCGATGGTATTTTCAATTTTGACGACCACCAGCTCCTCGGAGTAGGTTTCGGCGAATTTTTCCTGATTCCACACAAAGTATTTGAAGCCGTCTGAAAATGGGTCCGTTACGTAGTTGTAAATAATGTCCATGTTTTCATCACTGCCCAGATTTTTTTGGGTTTTCAGGTACTCGTTGGCGAGTTGACCCGAAAGTGGATCAAAAGCTGCTGAGGTGGCCTTCATGTATGCCAGCAGGATTTCAGGGGTGTGGTCGCCTGAATCGTAACGTTTTTTCAGTCCGAGCAGGTTGAAACTCGGATTGTTGGCCTTTTTGCCCAATTCGAGAAAATCGGCAGTTTCGTAATATCCCACGGCTTTGTGTACCAGATTGCCGTCGCCATCTACAAAGAGCAAGGTGGGAAAATATTCCACGCCGTATTGTTTCAGCAGTGCCGGACCTTCACCTTTTTCCATGTCGATTTTGGCATTCACATACCGGGCGTTGTACAATGTACCCACGGCAGGATCGGGGAAGGTATTTTTGGTCATGAGCTTGCACGGACCGCACCAGGTGGTGTAGGCATCCAGGAAAACAAGCTTGTTCGACGCTTTGGCTTTGGCCAGTATGTCGGCCCAGGCGCCGGTTTCAAATTGCATGCCCTGTGCGTTGGCGCACAAAGGTGAAAGCAACAAGAGGCTGGTAATGAAAATCAGGTTACGCATCAGATGCCTTCGAGAGATTGGATGAAATAATCAATTTTGGGCGCCAATCCGTTGTCTTTGCCCTCGTTGGCCTTTCTGGCTTTTTCGGCGGCCTGACGTGCCTTGTCTTTATCGCCCTGGCGTTTGTGCACTTCGGCGAGGCTCATGTAGTAATCGGGCAGTCCGCCGTTTTCGGACGCTGTTTTGGCCCATTTTTCAGCCTGATCAAGCACTTTGGTATCTTCCGGAAAGGCTTTAACCACCTGTATCACCAAATCGTTGAGCTTGGCCGCGTTGTTTTTGATCTCTTCTTTTTGGTAGCGTTGAGCTGCTTTCA
>JBBSDH010000180.1:0-9252 GCA_038249605.1 Chitinophagales bacterium
AGGTAGGTATGGGGTTCGTCGTAGGCTTACATTGTCCAGGTACTTTGCCCGCCGGGGGCTCTCCGGAGCTGGAGCTCCGGAGTACGTGCGCGCTACGCGCGTGGGGCTCTCCGGAGCTGGAGCTCTGGAGTACGTGCGCGCTGCGCGCGTGGTGTTTGGCGGACATTGCTTGTGTTGGCTTGTTTTTTTAGTGAGGCAGGTGCAGAGCGGCGAAATATCTGTAGAATATACACGAATCATAGGGTTTGGTGCCAGCTACTGCGTTAATTGTCCCGGCACTTTGCCCGCCGGGGGCTCTCCGGAGCTGGAGCTCCGGAGTACGTGCGCGCTGCGCGCGTGGTGTTTGGCGGACATTGATTGTGTGGGCTTATTTTATTTGGGAGGCAGATGCAGAGCGGCGAAATATCTGTAGAAAATGCATGAAAGGATTGGTGGAGGTTAATGCTGGCTACAGATATTTCGCCGCTCCAATTGATGAACCAATTGCGCTTTATTTTAAAACTTTAATCAGCCCCCTTGCTGCCTTACCGCCTCCCAAATTTCACCCGATAATCATCCATGGCTTTCAACACGATTTCCCGGGCCTTTTCGGCGTCCTGGAAATTTTCCACCACCACAGTTTTGTTTTCGAGTTTTTTGTATTCTTCAAAAAAGTGGCGCATTTCCTGGATGAAATGCGGCGGCAACTCCTCGATGCTGCGTATGTGGTTCACACTCATGTCGTTGGCGGCCACGGCGATGATTTTGTCGTCGGCTTCGCCGCTGTCGACCATCTGCATCACGCCGATCACACGGGCTTCCACGAGGCAAAGCGGCACAAAATCGATCTGAGAAAGCACGAGGATGTCGAGCGGGTCGTTGTCGTCGCAATAGGTACGGGGAATGAACCCGTAATTGGCCGGATAATAAAACGAAGAGAACAACACGCGGTCGAGTTTGAGCATGCCGCTGTCTTTGTCGAGCTCGTATTTGGCCCTGCTGCCTTTGGGTATTTCAATGATGCCTTTGACGATTTCAGGAGCTTGTTCACCGGTGCTTACGTCGTGCCATGGATTTTGCATGAGGTCTGTTTTTATGGTTTCAACAAAGGTACGTTTTGCTTTGCGCATCACAATAACATATGCTTAACGGCCACTCCCGCAATGTGCCGATGTTGCACACGTTTGAATGGTCAACCTTTCTTTTCAATCCAAATCGACATGAAGTCCACCTTTTTTGCCCTTTTTATCGCCTTTGTAATCGTCCCACAAGTTGTTTTCAGCCAATCCTTCAACGAGCAACGGTTCTCTGTCGGTATCGCGCCGTTGAGTCTGATCCTGCCCAGTGGCAAAGTGGGATTGCATGCCGAATGGGCCTATGCCGCCAACAAATCCTTGTCGCTCACGGTGGGTGTGCCCCGCAGTACCCGTCCGCCCGGATGGTTGTTGAATTCGGTTTCCATAGCGGAAAACGGCAGCGTCACCACCAACGAATTTTACAATTTCGGAATCATGCTTGAAAACCGGTTCTATTTTTCACAAGAAGCTCCCTCTGGATTTTACCTCGCACCCTACCTGCGCTACAACAAAATGTGGCTCGACCGCATCACGGAAAATCCCGAAAAAACCGGCGCCACCACCATGCGCGGTACCCTTTACGGGATCGGTCTGGGCGGGGCCGTAGGTTGGCAAATTCCACTCGGCGAACATTTCACCCTGGATGCCACCTTCGCCGCCATCGACCTGAAATGGATGCGCGGCAACGTCAGCTACGCTTCCACCGACCCCAACAACGACATTTACGAACTGCGCGATAAAGTGCAGGCCGTGGTGGAAGACATTCCCATTATTGGAAAAAAACTCTCCGCCCAAATCGACGGCGAACAAATCAAAGTGCGCACCCCTGGCGTGGTTTTGCCAGCGTATCGGTTCAGTCTGACGGTGAATTACTTGTTCTGAATCCTGCTCCTAATTAAACAAATCCCGCATGTCATCGCCATCCCCGTCGTCGTCCTGCAAGTTGCCGCTGAGGTAATCTTTGAAACTCACGCCTGCCTGCAGGTAGCTTTTGTTGAGCACTTCGAATTCGCTCAGGCCATGCAGAGCCAGTTCCATAAACGTCAGCATTTCGCTGTCGGGCACTTTGGCCGTTTGTGCAATTTTGCGCAATCCGGCGACTTGCTCCATGGTGAGGGCAAAATGCGCATCGGTGTCGTTCAGCATGATGTCTACGCCGTTGCCTGCGGAAAACCAAGCTTTGATCACGCCGTACGGGTCGCGTTCCTGGCCTTTTTTCAATTTTCCCGGATTCGCGAAATACTGTAAAAAGACTTTTTTCAAAGCTGCGCCCAGGATGTTGAGCGCCACAGCGTGCGGACCTTCCTGTTCGCCTTCGTACACCATTTCTACTTTGCCTGTAACGGCCGGAATAACGCCCCAAAAATCGGCGATGCGCGCGGTAGTTTGGGTTTCGCCGGTATACAACATGCGACGTTCGGCGCTGGAATAGAGGTTTTCCAAGGCGCTGATGGTCAGGCGCGCGCTTACGCCGCTCTTTTTGTCTACAAACTCACTTTCCCGCGCCGCGAACGCAATTTCCTCAATAAGATCCTTCAAAACGGAAGGAACCTGGATGTTTTTAAGCTGTTCGGGGGTAATACGCGCCTCTTGCGCCGTGATGCGGCGACCTACCTCAATGGAAGTAGGGTAGTGCGTGGTGATCTGGCTTTCGATGCGGTCTTTCAGCGGCGTAATGATGCTGCCGCGGTTGGTGTAATCTTCTGGGTTTGCGGTGAAGATGAACTCCACATCGAGCGGCAGGCGCAGTTTGAAACCTCGGATTTGCATGTCGCCTTCCTGCAATACGTTGAACAGGCTCACCTGGATGCGCGCCTGAAGGTCGGGCAGCTCGTTGATGACAAACAGGCAACGGTGGGCGCGCGGGATGAGTCCGAAGTGGATCACCCTTTCGTCGGAATAAGGCAGACGCAGGTTGGCGGCTTTGATGGGATCCACGTCGCCCACGAGGTCGGCGATGCTCACGTCGGGTGTGGCCAGTTTTTCCACGTAACGTTCGCTGCGGTGCAGCCAGGTGATGGGGGTCTCGTCGCCTTTTTCCTCAATAAGTTCTTTGGCAAAACGGCTGATGGGCGCAAGCGGATCGTCGTTGAGCTCGCTGCCGGCCACCACGGGCACGTATTCGTCGAGCAAATTGATGAGCATGCGGGCAATGCGGGTTTTGGCTTGTCCGCGCAGTCCCAACAACAGGATGTTGTGCCGACTGAGCACAGCGCGTTCCACATCTGGCAGTACGGTGTCGTCGAAACCGTAAATACCGGGGAAAACGGTTTCTTTTGCGCGTATTTTTTCAATCAGGTTGGCGCGCAGCTCTTGTTTCACGCTGCGTGGTTCGTAGCCGGTGGAGCGCAGTCCGCCGAGGGTATGGATGTTACGAAGATCTTTCATGGCAGCAAAACAGCGGCGCGGCCTTTTTGTTCTGATGTGGCTGAAGTGTAAAGTCAGCATTAATTTTTGCACCCGAAGGCGTATAACAAGGTATTGAAGTGTTGAACTGTGGTGCTTGCAATGTACTTTTGCTTTGCTAAATCGTTAACCAATCCTATTGTTATATGAAACCAATCGTAACTGCGTGTTGCCTTGTGCTGGCTTTGTTGCTGGCCGCCCCTGCAGCCATTGCGCAACCGAAACAGGCTTTTGCACTGCGCTACAATGCCTACAATTACCTGACGCCCCGTCCCGACAGCGACCTGGGCCAGAACTTTGGTGAAATCTGGTCGGAAGCAGACGGCTGGGGCGTTGAAGCCGCGTATTACAACCGGATATCACCACGATCTTTTGTAGTCATTCCCGCTAAATTTGGCAAAGCATCGCTGATCGATGGTCCAGACACCCTGACCGATCGCACGCTTGCTACCCTCGACATCATGCTTCAGCACATGGTGTTCAAACACAGTGCCATCATAAATCCATTTTTGCAATACGGTTTCGGCGGTTTGTACAACATTACCGACGAAGAAATCGATTTCAACATTCCTTTGGGCGCAGGTGTCAACATACGGATCACCAACAACCTACACCTGACTGCCCAAACGCAATACCGCCCAGCCAGCAACAAACGCGACGGCTGGCACCACGGCATCGGTTTGCAATATTTCTTCGGCGTAGACGACACCGAAGACCGCGACAAAGACGGTACGCCCGACGTCACCGACAATTGTCCTGACGTACCCGGCCTGACTTCGCTTTTGGGCTGTCCAGACCGCGACGGCGACGGCATTGCCGACCAAGACGACAGTTGCCCCGACCAGCCTGGTGTTGCCATTTTCATGGGATGCCCGGATACGGATGGTGACGGTATACCCGACAAAGACGACGATTGCCCAACGGAAGCAGGTATCGCTGGTTTCCGCGGTTGCCCGGATACCGACGGCGACGGTGTGGCCGATAAAAACGACCGCTGCCCGACGGAAGTGGGCCCTGTCGACAACGGCGGTTGCCCCATCCGCGACCGCGACAAAGACGGAACGCCCGACGATGCGGATTTGTGCCCTGACAATGCCGGCCCAGTCGCAACCAAAGGCTGCCCCGACCGCGACAGCGACGGCATCGCCGATAAGGACGATCAGTGCCCCGATAAAGCAGGTACCATCGCAGGCAAAGGCTGCCCGGATACGGACGGCGACGGCATCTACGACAACGAAGACCGCTGTCCCACTTCTCCGGGTCCGGCCTCCAACCGCGGCTGCCCTGAAATCAAACAGGAAGACAAAGCCAAAGTGGAACTGGCCATCAAAAACGTGCAGTTCAACTCCGCCAAGGCCACGCTGCTCACTTCGTCGTACAAAGTGCTCGACGACATCGCCGACATCATGAAACGTTACCCCGACTACGATCTGCGCATCGAAGGACACACCGACAGTCAGGGCGACGCTGGTGTAAACCAGAAACTTTCTGAAAACCGCGCCAAAGCCTGCTTCGATTACCTGATCACACGTGGTGTTTCAGGCACGCGCATGTCGCACACGGGTTCTGGTGAAAGCAAATCCAAAGCGGACAACATGAACGCCGCCGGACGTGCTCAAAACCGTCGGGTGGAGTTTGATTTGTACTTGAAGTGATGAAAATCAGATTTTAAAAGATTTCACAGAGGGTTCACGCAGATTTTTACTGATTTAAAGGCGCAGATTTTACGCAGAAAAAAAATTGTTTTCTGTGTAAAATCCGCGCCTTTAAAATTTGTGTAAAATCTGCATGAACCCTCTGTGTAAATCCTCTAAAATCCGCCAACTCCGAATTTACTTCGGTTTTAATCCTATCGGTTCCGTATTTTCAATGTTTTTCTCCAAAGCTTCCACCTTTCGCAAATCCCGCAAAACCGCAATCCCCGCATTCAGTTCAAAACCGATGAGTAGGATGACGCAGTTGAGCTGAAGCCACACCATCAGTACAATGATGGCGCCGATGGAGCCGTAGAGCTTGTTGTAACTTCCAAAGTTGTTGACGTAAAACGAAAAGCCCCAGCTTGCGAGCATGGCCAGAACTGTAGCCAACAGGGCGCCCGGACTGAAAAAGTGAGTTTTTCGCAACAATGGCGTTCCGTACCGATAAATGACGGAAAATCCGGCATAAAATAGGAAAGTGACGGAAATCCATCGAAAAGCAAAGAGAAACATGCGGGTTATCCAGTCCGCATCGATGTAATTAAATAAGAATTTAAGGAGAATGTTTCCCAGGATGACAAACACCACCGAGGCTACGAGGATGAATGCCAGGTAAAAAGTAAGTTGGATGGAGATCAGTCTTTTTTCAAAACCGGTGCGCCGTTTGAACGTGAGCTGGTATTCCTTTTCCAAACCGGCCAACATCGACAACATGCCGTTGGAGGCGAACCACATGGCGAGAAAAAAACCGAAGGAAAGCAATCCGCTGCGTGGTATGGTGGCTATGTCCCCAATGGCTTTGAACAAAACCTGACCTGCGCTGCCGGGCATAATTTCCTGAATGGCCTGCTGCAGTACATCGTCAAAGATATCGTACAACGGTGTGTAGGCCAACAGGGTAAATAAAACGATGATGGAAGGAAAAATGGCCAGAAAAAAATCGAAAGCCATGCTGTTCGCCCGGGTCATCAAAGCATCGTTTTTCAGTTCCGCACGGATAAAAATCAACAGGTTGTAAATGGGGATTCTTTTGAGTCCCGGAAGGGAATGTGTTTTCAGCCACCCGATGATGCTCTTGAGCCAGCGATGGTCGTTCACATACCTTTTGGCATTTTCAAACCTATTTTCAATGCGTTTTTTCACAAAAAATGTGGCTTCAGTTTGTCGAGCAGGAGGTCGGGCGCGTGCATGACTTTTTGGGTAGCGGCATTGAAAAAGCAAAGTCTGACGCGGCCGCCATTGACCAGTTTGTTTTTTTCATTGAATACTTCAACATGAAAAACGATGTGCGTGTCGGGAAGTTCACGAAGGGTACTGCGCACCGTAAGCTGGTCGTCGTAATAAGCAGGACGCACAAAACGCATGTCGAGGCTTACTACGGGCAACCAGATGCCGTATTTTTCTTCCATTTCCTTGTACGAAACGCCCAGAGAACGCATGAGTTCCACACGGCCTACCTCAAAATACTGGGCATAGTTGCCGTAATAAAGGTATCCCATTTGGTCGGTTTCCCCGTAACGCACGCGCATCTGGGTTTCGTGGGTGTACATGGCTGATCAGATTTCTTCCCTTTCTATCGGACAGGTCATACAATGGCTGCCGCCGCGTGCACGCGAAAGTTCGTTCGACGGGATGGTGATGATGGTGTTTTCCACCTTATCGATGGTGATTTTGCCGTTGTCGATGTCGCGCAACAGCTTTTCAGCACCGATAACCTTGTAACCGAAGTCTTTGAATGCTTTTTCGGTGATCGGGTTGCGGTCGTAGGTCACGGCAACGCCGGGTTTGAGGGCAACGAGGTTGCAGCCGTCGGTCCATTGTTCGCGTTCCTGATACGGACTTTCACCGCGGCCGGCCCAAATGAACTCCATTTTGGGGTTGATCTCGGCGAGCAGGAAGTCCTTGAGGCTGGGGTATTCGATTTCTTCGCCGTTGGAACGGTGCACATCTACGTACGAGCCCAGACCGTCCTGAACGATGGGTTTGTAGCCCACGAAATGGTTGGTATTGATTTGGGTAAATACGGTGTCGATGTGCATGTAGGTACGTTCGGCGGGGATGTTTACCTGCACCACGTTTTTCACAATGCCGCGGTCGAAAATGTAATTTTTCAACATTTTAAAGGCATACTCGTTGGTGCGTTCGGAGCAGCCGATGAGCAGGTAATCTTTGTTGAGGATCATCACGTCGCCGCCTTCAATGCTGATGGTTTCGCCTTTTTTGCTTGGCGGAAATTTGTCGACGCGGTTCAGGTTGATGGTTTTGCCGTCTGCTTTGAGGCGTCGGAAAACAGGATGGCTGCTGAAAATGAGGCGGGTGAGGAAGTTTTCACGGAAGCGTGCAGTTTTTGCTGCCTTGGTGATGATCACGTGGTCCTTGCAGGTTACGGCGATGTCGCGCGTGAAAAGCAGGTTGGGAATGGGGTCGAAAAGTATGCGGTCTTCGGGTTCGAGGTAACCGGTGATGAGGGTGTCGGCGAGTTGTTCGGGCGACAAACTGGCGAGTCTGGGGATGAAAGAGTAAGGTAGTTCTTCAAAATCGGTGATTTTGTTGATTACCTCGTACTTGCTTTCTTCGTCGCGGGTGCTTTCGGCCAGCAGGTCGCGTACTTCGAGTACGTTGCTTTTGCCAAGGAAGGCTTCGAGGACGTGTACAAAGATGTCGTGCTCGTCCTGCATGTTGGGAAGGTGTACGATGTCGTCGAAAAGCAGTTCACCTGCGCGTTTGGGGGTGATGCGTGCGATGCCTTCGTCGGGGCGGTGCACGATGACTTTTTTAAGTTTGCCAATTTCCGAATCGGCGTAGATGCGGCTGTTCGCGTCCATGTATGTTTTTTTTTAAAAATGGTTAGAGCGGCTTTCAGTCTCAAAAGTAGGGTAAAATTTGTGGGCAAAATTTTTTCACAGCAGGTAAAAACTGTGGCAAACAAAGGATGATGATAAAAACCAAATAAAATGTTGGAAAGGGTATTGCAAACCTGCATCCCGTAGCTACCTTTGCGCGTCGTTTTTAATGTGACTTTAACATGACAAATGGAATGATCAGTTTAGACGGCATCTAAATAAATGCAAAAGCACGGTTTTGGGTTGGGTACTGACAAGTTACGTGGTAATTTTGCACATTATCGAACACAACGTTCATCAATTCACGGGTCTTGAATAATCCATTAAGGTGCTTGAAAGATCTTTCCGAATCGAACTACAACAATACACCTTATATATGTTGCTGAAACGCATCTGCTGGGTTTTATCTTTGGTTTTTGTCGCTTCCCTTTCCCTTCAAGCGGCCCCCACTGTTGAAGAGGGCAAAACCCTTTTCACAGCCAACTGTGCTGCCTGTCACGCAAAAAATATGAAGGACAACCTCACGGGTCCGGCGCTTGCCGGCACGGAGGAACGCTGGGCTTCTTATCCGCGAACGGATCTTTACAAATGGATCCGTGCATCACAATCCCTGATTGCAGCCGGTCACCCGCGCGCCACCGAGTTGTGGGGGACGTGGAAGCCCACGCTCATGAACAATTTCCCAGGACTTACCGACGAGCAGATCGAAAGTTTGTTGCTCTACATCAACGCTCAAGCCAATCCGCCCGCACCCGTTGGTGGGCCAGCGGCTGGTGTTGCCGCCGCCAGCGAGTCAAAAGACAGCAGCAACATGTGGATGTTTTTGGGCCTCGCTACCATTCTTGGTCTTTTGGCTTTTGCCCTGATGCGCATCATCAACAACTTAGGCAACATCACCCGTGTACAGGCCGGCCAAAAGCCTCAAAATAAAACGCTTGCTCAAGTCCTCACCAGCAAAGGCGCCGTTGCCTTTATGGTTTTCGCCCTGACACTCATTTTTGGCTACAAATCGGTGGATAATGCCACACGAATGGGCCGCCAACAGGAATACCAGCCCACGCAACCCATCGCGTTCAGCCATAAACTCCACTCAGGCGTCAACAAAGTCGATTGTCAGTACTGCCACGATACCGCCCGCAAATCGAAACATTCTTCGATCCCAGGTACCAATACGTGTATGAACTGCCATGCCGCTGTGAAAAAAGGCTCAATATCCGGCACCTCGGAAATCACCAAAATTTTCGCTTCCAT
>JBBSDH010000181.1:0-9213 GCA_038249605.1 Chitinophagales bacterium
CTGATGGTTCGTTTTTTACAAAGACACCACTTCTGACGGCTCGACTTCCCAAAAGCGAAGTGAGGATAACAAAACTGAAGTTTAAATCTTAATGTTAACGGGATTAAACTACTCACCACCTCTTACCGCTTTCCACAACTTGATACACTCTACAGCCTCCCGTACATCATGCGCCCGAAGGATGCGCGCACCTTGTTGAAGGGCAACCATGTGCAGGGCCGTTGTGCCGTTTAAGGCGTTTTCAGGGTTCACTTTCAGGACTTTGCAGATCATGGATTTGCGGGACAAGCCCGCGAGCACGGGCAGTCCGGTCACGTTTTCAAACACGTGGATGTTGTTGAGCAAGGAGAAGTTGTGTTCCACCGTTTTACCAAAACCAAAACCCGGATCAAGCACGATGTCGTAAACGCCTGCTGCATGCAGCCGACTGATTTCCCGCAGGAAAAAATCGAGCACTTCCGTTTCAACGTCTGAATATTCCGGCTTTTGCTGCATGGTATCCGGCGTGCCCGCCATGTGCATCAGGATGTACGGAACTTTCAACATTCCAACCACATCGTACATGTTTTCCGAGTCGTCGAGTTTGCCTGCTGAAATGTCGTTCACGATGTGTGCGCCGGCGTGTACAGCTTCGCGTGCGCCGGCTACACGCCAGGTATCCACGGATACAATAGCTTCAGGGAAATGTTGAATGATGGCTTCGATCAGTGGAAGCACCCGTTTTTTCTCCTCGTCCAAAGGAACAGTAACTGCCCCGGGCCGAGAGGAAGCACCGCCAACGTCGATCAGAATTGCACCGTGTTTAAGCATGGTTTCCGTTTGCCGCAAGGCGCCTTCCAATCCTGTAAAACGACCGCCGTCAAAAAACGAATCGGGTGTGGTGTTGAGGATGCCCATCACGATGGGTTCGGTGAGGTCGAGCAACCTGCCCCGGCAATTCAGTGCATACGTTTTCATCACATGTTTTTGATCCATTGACGGATGATTTCCACACCTTCACGGTGCGCGAGTTGGCGGCCGAGTTCGGGCATGCGAATACCTGTATCGTCGCTTTCCATGCGGTACAACAGGATGCTTTCGCTGGGCTTACCAGGTACAATGCTGTACTTTCGGTTGCCGCTGCCTCGACCGGCGGCAACAGGAGGTTTGTTGATGCCCAGGCGTTCGGGGTCTTGCTGGGTAACCTCCAAAAACATGCCGCTGGTACTGGCCGGTCCGTGCGGATTGTGGCAATGCGCGCAGTTGCCGTCGAGGTAAGCTCGCGCTTTATCGGCCACGGGGGCGTCAGCTTTTCGGTAATCGGTAAGGCGTGGCGCCGTGCTGGCATCAAAATTTTCGGGAAGTTGGATCAGTCCCAGCATATGCCAGTGTCGCAGTTGGTTCATACCGTTGTCTTCGTGGTTGAGCTGCCTGGCCGTAGCGCCGATGGGCACAAATTGTCCGTCATACGAATGGCAACCCTTGCACTGGTTGAGGTTTGGGGCTATGTATTCCAGAGTTTGTTTTTTCCCGTCGGAATCTATCCAGCGAACGGGCACAGTAGCGCCGGCTACTTCCAAAATGGCATCGGTTTGCGCGTCGTTCCAAAGGTATTCCAAAGCTTTCCATCCTTTGGCCTCGTTGATCAGCAGGCGTGTTTCCAGTATACGGCGGCCGAGTTCAGGTTTGGACGCATCGGTGAAATAGTAGAAGTTTTTGATCAAAACAGCGCCTTGCGGAAACTTAAAAGCGCCTACCGAATCGTAGGTCATTTGTGTTCCTGCCGGAAGGTAAATAAACCGCGCTTTTTCGGCATAATCGCTGAAAAGCGGTGCATTTACTTCGTAAGAAAATACACCTTCCGCTGGTTTCAGATCGGCAAGGTTGCCGGTGAAAAAGGGATATTCCGACAGGTTCATTTTGGGCGCAGTGGCCATGTCGGTGGGGCGCTCCACAAGATCAAACGCACCGAAAATGGTGATGAGCAGGAGAAGAGCAGCCGTTCCGAAGCGTATTTTATTTTTATTCATGTTAAAAATTTAAAGAGTACATCGGAAGCGGAGTGGCGTTTACTAAACCTTTTCAGGTTTACTAAACGTTGCCCGGGTTATTGTGCGTTTACTAAAACTTTTTTGGTTTGGTAAACGTACCCATAGGTTACAGGACGGGCTCAGTCCCCAACTTTCGCTAATAAATCCCATTAATTGCGCTTTATTACCTAATCAACCACCTCCATTACCTCCAACGCACAATCGTACGGCGCCAGGTCACGGCTGATGCCTTTGAATCTTTTATCCGCTTTGATGTTTGCAAACGTGCCGTTTTCATTGTCGCGAACACAAATGCGGTAACCCGGTTTGAGTTGGCCGGTGGAGGCTTCTGTCCAGGCTTCGTTTTGGATGCCGTCGTACAGGATGTGCGGCACATTTCGCCCGAATTTGGTCCAGAACAAAAAGCCGAGTTTGTTTTTCCAGGTCGGCATCCGTTTGCCTTCCGAATATTGGTTGTCGTGGATGTTTATTTGCGAAGGGTAGGGGATGTAGTCTTTGTCGTTGATCGGATTCTCGGTAACGTAGTAACTGATGATGGCTGTGGAAGCGGTTTTGTTGTCGAAAATGGTGTTTTCCATGATTTCTACGTCGTTGGTGGCCAGCACCATGATGCCCGTTCCGGGAGGTACCATGCCCACGATGTTGCCTTTGGGCGCGAAGTTTTTGTAGTTGTTGCGGATCACTTTGTTTTGCCAAACTTTAACATGCCCACCGCGTTTTTTGGGCAAGTCTGGCAAATCAAAAATCAGGATACCCCCGGTGTTTTCCATCGAAATGTTGTTCCAAACCCAGGCGTTGGTGGTGTTTTCGATCTCAATACCAGCCACGTTGTTTTTGGCAAAACATTCGGTGACCCAAACGCTGTCCGACTGCCCCACATACACGCCTGCATCCGAAGCGCCAATGGCGGTACAGCGTTCGATCCGTACGTTTTGGCATTGCACAGGATAAATGGCGTAAGCGCCGTTGGATTTGTGTGGTTTGCCCGTCCACTGCGCTTTGAGCTCACGGAACACGATGTTGTTGACCGTTTGTGTTTTTACCAAGTCGCCTTTAGAATCCTCCAACGTGAAATTTTCAAGCACGATGTTGCGGCCATTGGTTACTTTCAGGCCTTCGGCGCCTTGTTTTTGATCCTTAAACGTAAGGATGGTTTTATCGATACCGGCGCCACGAATGGTGATGTTGTTTTTACCGTCGAGCCACAGGGTATTGCTCAGGCTTATTTTGCCGGCCGGCAACACAATCACATCGCCGTCTTCGGCCATGATCAGCTGGGTTTGTATTTGTTTTTCAAGGTCGGCCTGGGCAAACAAACCGGATGCGAAGGCAAGCAAGGTGAGCAGGATGGTTAAACGCATAAGGTGAAGTTGTTAAGCTGGCAAAGGTAGGAAATGGGTTGTGTATTGGGTGTTTTTAGTAGGTTTAGAGAAGCTTTAAGCACGGGCCTTGAAAAACATCTATCTTACCCAACTTGAAGGTTGAGGTAAAACCACTATTCACCAGACAGAATAGTATAAATAATACATGTATAAATGACAAATAAATCCCTTAAAAAAAGGCTTTTAATCGTTTTTTCAACACTGTTGCTCATCGTTGCGGCGGTTTCCATTTTTGTGTACATCAATTTCAACCACTTGCTCTCGACGGCACTCACCAACAACTTCAATTCGAACATCATTGCCGGTGTTTACGAACTGAAGTTTGACAAGGTGCGCGTCAATCTTTTGCAGGGCAGCATCCAGGTTTACAATGTTTCCTTGATGCCGCGGCAAGATTCCGTGCGCCAATACCCCTACATCAACAGTTTTGTCGAATTTAAAACATCCAAACTGGCACTGAAAAACGTGGACCTGCTGAGGTTGGTCAGGATGTCCGAATTGAAGGTAGGCAGCATCGAAATCGCAAGTTCGGATGTGGATATTGAACTCGCCGGGAAAAGAAATATATTCCTGCCTTTTGCCGACACAACGACGACGGATCCTGCCACAAAAACAGATGAAAAACGAACGTTGCTTTCCTTTTTACTCCAAAAACTCGAACTTTCCAAGGCTACATTGCATGTGGTCAATTTCGAAAAGGAACGCAGCTACGACATTCAAAATTGCAACATCCGGATTTACGAATTGAACATTGACCAGCGTTCGGGCAAAAACCTCATGGCCTACAAAAAGGTTGAATTGTTGATGGGGGTTTGCAATGCCAATTTTAAAAAAGGTTCGTTTCAAGAACTCCAATTCAAGGATTTCAGCATCAACGTTGATTCCATTAAAATTCACAACTCAATAGACACAACCATGTTTCAATTCAGCGAATTCACGGCCGGATTGAACAAACTGGATGTGCTCACCATGGACAGCTCGTACAACTTCACACTGGATTCCTTCAAATTATCTTACCGCGATAAAACCATTGATCTTGCCAGAGCGGAAGCGAAACAAAACATCACCAAAGCTGCCATGCAAAGCAAATTCAACTTTCAATACGCGCAATTTTCGGGTATTGTAGACAAAATAAATCTGGTGAACGTGCATTTTGATTCCTTGATTTACCACAGTGCCATTCGGGTAGAAGAAATATTGATCAGCGGTTTACATTCTACTGCTTTCAAGGACAAAACCAAACCCATCAACTACAAAAGGTTTCCTCCTTATTTCGGTCAGCAAATTGCCTCGATAACCATTCCCCTTTGGGTAAAAACCCTGAAAATCACTAACTTCGACATTGTTAGTACGGAAAAAAAAGTCGACGGAGCACTGGCCAAAGCAACCGTTAGCCGTGGTACCATAAGGGTCGAAAACATCACCAACCTTACCCCGGATATACCCCTGGTAATCCATGGTGAAGCGTATCTGGAAAACACGGTCCATTTTTTTTTAAGCATGACGTACAGTTACAAACTTCCACAATACAGTTTTGATGGAAAGTTTGGTGCGTTTGATGTTATGGATCTGAACCGACTTCTTACCGACTTTTCGCCGAATGCTGTAAAAGGCGGTAGGGTGGATGAAATCCATTTTTGGGGCACCGCTTTTCGGACACGCGCATCAGGCACCATGAAATTCCTGTTCCATGATCTGGACGTAAACCTTCACCTTAAAAGTCAGCGAGATTGGACCAACTCCATTTTGTCCTTCGCAGCCAACAACATCCTGATCAGGGACAATCCGGCCTCGGTAGACAAGCCGCCGCGGATCGTTCAATATCAGGTGGAAAGGGACATGAACAAAGGTTTCATCAACATTCTTTTGAGAGCGGCGTTGACAGGTTTGAAGGAAACCATCATCATGTCGAAGGAAAACAAAAAAGCTTACCGTAAGGTGAAAAAAGAGGCAAGAAAAGAAAGCAAAGAAGAATAGGAATACCTGCATTAATTGTTGCAGATTCCAATTTTTTGCATGAACCAAGCGTTTGAAATCATCATGAAAAACGCGCTTCCTTTTTTCCTGCTGCTTGCAACCTTGAACACTGCAGTTGCACAATCAGCCTTCACAACCCGCCTGTCCAACGCCGCCCTGGAACTCACCAAACAAGAGGTCGTTTACGATCCGACATACTACACTTTGAAATATCCCGGTGGCGATGTGCCTGCCGATCGCGGTGTTTGTACCGATGTGATCATCCGCGCTTACCGGAAACTCGGAATTGATTTGCAAAAAAACGTGCACGAGGACATGGGCGCCCATTTCAACGAATATCCCAAAATTTGGGGGCTGAAAAAACCGGACAAAAACATCGACCACCGCCGTGTGCCCAACCTCATGGTGCTTTTTTCACGCCACGGAACTGTCAAAACCATCACCAACAACCCCAAAGATTATGTTCCGGGCGACATAGTTTGCTGGAATCTGGGGGGAAGTACGACCCACATCGGACTGGTGGTGGAAAAAAAATCGGCCGATGGCAAACGCAACATGATCGTGCACAACATCGGCGCCGGTCAGGTCCTCGAGGATTGTTTGTTTGAACACAAAATCATCGGGCATTACCAGTATGGCAAATGAAAAACTAATGCTTCAGGGAGTGCACGTACAGTTCCTCCACTTTCTCCCGCGCCCAGGGTGTTTTGCGCAAAAACTTCAAACTCGAAGCAATGCTCGGGTCATTTTTGAAGCAATTGATGTCTACAACATGCGACATACTTTCCCAGCCGTACAGGTCGACAAGATGTTCAAGGATCGCTTTCAAGGTGATGCCGTGCAAAGGGTTGTTGGATTGTTTTTCCATCGCAATGGTTCAAAGTTTTTTCAAAAGTTGCTGTGCTTCCTTAAAGTGTGCATCACCCGTTTCAAGTCTTTGAAGCGTAGTTTTACACGCCTGGCGATCGTTTTCCTGCAAATAGCTGAGCGCAAGGTACCAAATAGCATCAGCCCGCAAGGCAGAACGCCCATCGGCGAGTGGTTGTAAGGTGTTTCTTGCTACTTTGGGTTGATGGAGTTCCAATTGGCAAATACCTTTGTAAAGTCGGGCGCTGCCGTTGTCCGGGTTGATTTTTAACAACTTGTCGAGTGCAAGCGAAGCGCGCGCGTAGTCGCCTGCATTGAAGGCTATTTCTGCTTCGGTAACCAAAACATCCGCTTCGCCGCGTACACTGAGTTGTAAAGGTTCGTGCTGGGCAAATTGTTGGTATGAAACAGGATCGGGACGAAGGACAATCCAGGCCGTAACCAGCAGGGCAACAAACGCGGCTGCGGCCATAAGTCTGCGCCTCCAGTTGATTTCCACTTTCATCACTGGTGCATCACGCACCCCGTGTTCCTTCTGGAAATATTCGTTTCCGATCGTATTCAGGTTGCCGTTTAAAGCCAGCTTTTCTTTTTGACTGCGCAGGAAACGTTCCATTTTTTCGCGCAGGGCCAGTTCAACGGCCAGCTCCTTGTCGGTTTGTGACCGAAGCATCAACGCCTGCGATTCCTCGGGCGACAACAGCCCGTTGAAATGGGCGTCGAGCAATTCAAAATCTTCGTCTTTCATGGGTTGCGCCTCGCGTGTTTAAGATTCAAGAAAAAGGGTGCGCCAGCGTTGTGTGCAGGCGTTTTTTCGCCGGTACAACGTGTCGACGCTGTTCAGCTCCAGTTGAAGCACGACGGATTTGGCTTCCGTTCCTTCACTGAGGAGTGACAACATGCGGCGGCAAAGTTCGCTCAGTTGCTCAAAAGCCTTGGCCATGCGTTCCTGTTCCCGAGCATTTGAGAGTGCGTCTTCTGCCAATACCAGCACATCATCTCCGACTTCAAGGTCATATCGCCGTTCTTCCGATTTCCTTACCTCCGATTCCTTGTTTTTTGAACGGATGCGGTCTATCCATTTCCTGGACCATACCACGTGCAGGAGCGCACCCAATGGACAAGTGAGGACAAACTCCTGATCGCGTGCTTTTTCATAAAGAACGATCAGGGCTTCCTGGAAAACATCCTGGGCGTCGTCGGACGTACCGTTGTTGTTGGTAACCCATCTGATGGCCTGGGTGAAATACAGGTCATAGATTTTACGGATGCCGCGCGGGTCGTTGTGCCTCAGCGCTTCGATGTATTGATGGTCTGGATGCATGGCGCAACGATGATAGAAAAAAAAGTTGAATTTTTTTTCGCCTGGAGGGTAAGGTTTTTTCCATTGGGCGATGTATGAGCATGTTTGGGTTTCGGGATTAGGGCTGCGAACGGCAAATTTTGTTTTAAAGTTCGTTAAAATTTTCGCCGTAGGCACCCGGCTACTGCTGCAAATTTTGCCTTTTTTAAAATAAAATTTGCTCGCTCTCGCCTCAAAACCGAAATCCAAACATGCTCAATGGGAAAGCAGCACGAAAAAAGCGGCTGCAAAATACCAACCGGAACACGCCGAACATCCGCAAAAAAAAGTAGGCAAAACAAAAATCAGAAATCAACCAAAACTTCATCGTTATGAAAAACTTCCAATTGTTCCCGATCGTACTTTTTTTCTCTGCCTGCGCACTTTTTACATCCTGCAAACCAGAACCCATCGAAGAACCCATCATCAAAGAAACCTTCCCCACCATTCCGCAAGCTAGCCGGATCTTTATCCACTTCGGAACCTCCACGCAAATGGGCTGCATGTACAGTTTCAGCAACTGCATCTACATCGGCTGGGGCGCTTCGGTCGAAAATTTTGCCGACAGATACGCCATGCGGTTTGAAAACGGCGACGCAGCCGGACAATACTTCGGCAACAGCTTCCCACTCACGGCCGACTATGTTGTTGACGCCGACGCCGCAGCAACGCTGGGCATCGAACCTCAAACCATTCCTTCGGGCTTTTATCCGCTGCAATACACTCCAGATGGTACAATGGTACAGTTCGACGTCCAAAACTACAGTCCGGTGCCACAACTGGTCAACGACAACAACCCACAGGACAACATCGGTCAACTGCACAACCTGGCCATGCAGGTCATCCTGAGCCCTGAAAACCGGGCGCACATCGCCAGTCTGGGCGACGATAAAAAAGCTGTCGAATCATTTATCCTCGATCAAACCTTCACTTACCTGGAAGAAGCCGGCGTTCCTGTGAGCCAAACGGAACAACAAAAAGTACGTGCACTCGGATTCGATATGGACTTTTCGGACTACACGGCACGACTGGAAGAAACCCGCCTGAGCGACAACGACAAAAACGTACTGCGTGGCATCATGGATGAGGTTGCAGGTATCGACATCGCCAACGTGAAGGATCTTGGCAAATTTGTAACCCGCATGACTGAAATCGAAAACAACCTTGCCCGCAATACGCAACTTGATGATCCGAACCTGGTTTTGTCGGCCGTTTCCACGATCAAATACAGCCGCTACTACTGGTACTGGCACAGCATCTCCAAAGGCAACGGCGGAACGGTAGAACCTTCCCAGGTACCCGATTGGGTATGGGCAGACATCATCGGTCTGGAAATTGGCGGACCCGCACTTTCCATAGCCGCTTCGGTTGCGGTATACCTTGATACACACTAATTTATTCAACCTGCTTTTTTCAAATTTCTCAGGTTAAAAAACAGGATTGTTTGGCCGCTGAAGCAGCCAAACAATCCTGTTTTTTAACCTGAGAAATTTGAAAAACAGAAGGCTTCAGGGGGAATATGGTCATCCCAGCCCGAAGGGCGTGGGATCTGTTCCTTTACCCCGTATTCAGATCGCAATGTAAGGGAACAGTTTCCACGCTTCGCTGGGATGAC
>JBBSDH010000182.1:0-9065 GCA_038249605.1 Chitinophagales bacterium
GGTGTGGTTGATCACCACATCGAGCACCACCCGGATGCCGCGTTGGTGTGCAGCGGCTACGAGGTCGTCGAGTTCTTTGTCGGTGCCGAAATTGGGGTCGAGGCTGGTCCAGTCTTTGGTCCAGTAGCCGTGGTAGGCATAGGTTGCGCCCGTGCCTTCGTCTGTCTGGCCGTGCACTTGTTCCACCACGGGCGTGAACCAAAGTGCGGTGATGCCGAGGTTGGTAAAATAGCCATCCTCAATTTTTTGGGTGATTCCGAGGATGTCGCCGCCCATAAAGCCGCGTAGGGTGGCTGAAGGTTTGGTGCGTCCGAAATTGACGTCATTTTTTTTCGAACCGTTGTTGAAACGGTCGGTAAGCATGAAATACATGTTGGCGTTTTCCCAAACAAAAGGTGCGGTGAAAGCGCTGGATTGTGTTGTATTTTTACTGCCCGAACAAGCGGCGAGCAAAAGGATAAAAAATGAAAACAGCAATTGTCGAATCAAAATCATGAGGGCGTTGTTGGTAAGTAAGTCGACAAAAATAGCACTACAATGGACATTTCACACGTTTTCTGTCCGCCAACCCGCGAAGTATGGCGATCATGGCTTTAGGACAACCACCCTACTGCCGCTGAAATCTGGTTGCAAACCCATTACGTCAAAAGTGGGAACCTGCGCGTATCGTACGATGATGCGGTGGAAGAAGCCCTGTGCTTCGGCTGGATTGATGGAATTACTAAAAAATTCAACGACACCAGTTCCGTGCAGCGCTACACCCCGAGAAGGCCGAAGCAATTTGTCGGAAATCAACAGGCAACGCATTTTCAAGTTAATCCGCCAGGGCAAAATGACCGAAGCCGGCCTGGCGCCCATTCGCCATCTGCTGGGGTCTGAAGACGACCCGCTGGAGATCTCCGAAGATGTGGCCTCTATTTTTCAAAAAAATCCGTTGGCATGGTAAAATTTCAATCAGTTCCCGATCGGATATGGTTGTTTGTACAGGAAATTTTGTCGTGCAAAATCTTTTAAAAGCGTCAAATTGTCTTCACTTTTTCGACAAATATGCCAAATTTACAGCCCGGAACGAACCAGGCTGCTTTGGCTGCAAATTTGCTGAATGCTTAGGATATCCGTTTATCAATAACCAATACCCACAGTCTTGCTTTTGGGTAGTTTGCCCTGCCATGTGCGGCGGCACGCTGCACATGGCAAGGCAAACCACCCAAAAGCAAGACTTAAAACATGACTTACGATAACTTCACCATCAAGGCACAGGAAGCCATTGTACAGGCCCAGCAAATAGCCGCCGGATACGAACAACAAAGCGTAGATACCGGACACCTGCTCAAAGGCATGCTGGCCGTGGACGATTCTGTAACCGATTTTTTGCTCAAAAAAACTGGCATCAACATGCCGCGTTTTGAGCAGGACCTCGACAAACTCATCTGGGAAACTCCGCGTGTACAAAACGCCGACAAACAGTTTCTCACCAACGAGGCCAACAAAGCCATCGCCGCCGCAAAAGGTTTGTTGAAGGACTACGGCGATGAGTACATTTCCCTCGAACTCATGCTGCTCGGCATCGCCAAAATTGGCGACAAAACTTCCCGACTGCTGGCCGAACAAGGCGCCAGCCTCGACGCCCTGCAAATGGCCGTGAAAGAGCTGCGCAAAGGCCGCAAAATCACCGAACAAACGACCGAACACGTCTACAACGCCCTGCAGAAATACGCTGTCGACCTCACGGAAATGGCCGAATCGGGCAAACTCGATCCTGTCATTGGCCGCGACGAAGAAATACGCCGCGTACTCCACATCCTCAGCCGCCGCAAAAAGAACAACCCCATCCTCATCGGCGACCCCGGCGTAGGCAAAACAGCCATCGTGGAAGGCATCGCCTGGCGCATCTACCGCCACGATGTACCGGGAAACCTGCAGTCGAAAAAAATCTTCTCGCTCGACATGGCATCCCTCATCGCAGGTGCAAAATACAAGGGCGAATTTGAAGAACGCCTGAAAGCGGTGATCAAGGAAGTGGTGGACTCGAACGAACAGGTGATCCTGTTCATCGACGAGATCCATACGCTCATTGGCGCAGGCGGCGGACAAGGCGCCATGGATGCCGCAAACATCCTCAAACCCGCCCTCGCACGCGGTGAATTGCGCACCATCGGCGCAACCACCCTGGATGAATACCAGAAATACTTCGAAACGGACAAGGCTCTGGAACGCCGTTTCCAATCCGTTTTTGTGGATGAACCTTCGCTGGAAGACACCATTTCCATCCTGCGCGGTTTGCGCGAACGGTACGAAAACTACCACAAGGTTCAGATCCTCGATGAAGCCGTGATCGCAGCCGCCGAGCTTTCGCACCGCTACATTTCCGAGCGCAAACTGCCCGACAAAGCCATCGACCTCATCGACGAGGCAGGCGCAAAACTCAGGCTTGAACTCGACTCTGTGCCGGAAGACGTGGATGAACTCGACCGAAGGGTGCGACAACTTGAGATCGAACGCGAAGCCATCAAACGCGAAAAGGATGAGCGCAAGCTGGATGCCATGAACAAGCAAATCGGGGACCTGCGCGAGCGCCTCGACAGTCTCAGGGCCAAATGGCAGTCCGAAAAAGACATTGTGGAAAACATCCAGAACAGCAAGCAAAAACTGGAAGAGTTGCAAATTCGCTACCAACGCGCCGAAAGGGAAGGTAAACTGGAAGAGGCGTCGAAAATCAAATTCGACGATGTGCCCAAACAGGAGGCGTTCCTTAAGGTCGCCGAAGAAAAACTTGCCGAAATAGCCCCCGAATCACGCCTTACCACCCAAACGGTAACGGAAAACGACATCGCGGATGTGGTGGCGCGCTGGACCGGCATCCCGGTGTCGAGGATGATGCAGTCGGAACGCGAACGCCTGCTGCACCTCGAAGCCGAATTGCACAAACGTGTGATCGGGCAGGACGAAGCCGTGGAGGCTGTATCCGACGCCATCCGACGCAACCGGGCTGGCCTGAGCGACCCCGACAAACCCATCGGTTCGTTCATTTTTTGCGGTCCAACAGGTGTGGGTAAAACTGAGCTCGCCAAAGCTTTGGCCGATGTGTTGTTCGACGACGAAAAAGCCGTGACCCGCATCGACATGTCGGAATACCAGGAGCGCCACTCCGTGAGCCGACTTGTGGGCGCGCCTCCTGGGTATGTGGGCTACGACGAGGGTGGACAACTCACCGAAGCCGTGCGCCGCAGACCGTATACCATCGTTTTGCTCGATGAAATTGAAAAAGCGCACCCAGACGTGTTCAACGTGTTGTTGCAGGTGCTCGACGACGGACGCCTGACCGACAACAAAGGGCGCACCGCCAACTTTAAAAACGCCATCATCATCATGACCAGCAACCTGGCCAGCGACCGCATCATGGAGGCTTTTGAAGACTACGATACCTTGCCCGAAAACCGCAAACACGAAGTGTTCGAAGCAGCCAAAGCAGAGGTTAACGATGCTTTGAAAATGAGCCTGCGCCCCGAGTTTTTGAACCGCATCGACGAAGTGATCGTGTTCCACCCTTTGAACAAAGGCCAGATGTCGCAAATCCTAACTATCCTGATGGAAGAGATCGGCGAAATGCTGGAAAGGCAGGAACTGGGTATGGAAATCACCGATGATGCCGGCAAAGTACTGGTGGAGCGCGGTTTTGATCCGCAATTCGGCGCAAGACCGCTCAAACGCACCATCCAGCGCGAATTGGTGAACGAACTGGCCAAACATGTTTTGGCCGGCAACTACGTAAAAGGCGACACGGTGATGATAGATGCCGACGGCGCCGGACTGGTGTTTGGCCGCAAAGCCACCATCAACGGCAAAGAAGTGGTGACGAAAAAACTTTAATACGACGGCTCTGTATTGCGCCGCAAAGCGAGAAAACAATCAACCGGCTAACCCCAATAGAAAGGGGGTTAGCCGGTTTTTTTTAATGCGATGATTTACGGGTGTAAATATTTACCGAAGTAACGTTTTGAGACCAGCGCTTGAATCCTATACAAGTCCTTTTTCCAATTTTACGGTAGTTCTTTTTTAATAAAAGCAGTTACCCCCGCCCACTTTTCTTCAACAACGCCTTCAACGCTGCATTGAATTTATCGGCCTTTTGCAACGCTTCCAGCGTCATGTGCATCCTGTACCGCCAGTAATGTTTCGGATTGGCGGGCACGTTGATGCGTTCGTCGTTGGGGTCTTCGCGACGCAGGTCGCCGTCGGAACCCAGCAGATCCTGCAACTGGAAAATGCTCCACATGGACGGCGAGTAAACGTGTTGTTGCACGATGGCTGCGTTGGCCCAGGGCTCACAGTACCAGGGCGCCGTGCCGTGGTAACCCAGTTCTTCGTTGAAAAAGCGTTGCGTGAGTTTGCGGTCTTCTTCCCACCATCCGCGCAGGGTGCTCATGTCGTGGGTGGAGGGTGTCACCACGCTTAGGTACGGTGCGTTTTTCGGGTGGAAAAACGTGCTGCCGCTCTTCTTGGGCATGCGTTGTATTTCGAGGCTCAAAATGCCGAGTTCCTCCATTACATCGGGAACGCAGGCGGGTACCATGCCGAGGTCTTCGCCACAGATGAGCATGTTTGTTGAGCGTTTGAGCTCAGGGAGTTTGTCCAGCGCTTGGAGCTGCCAGAAAGCGTCCTGGCGACGGAAAAAATAATCCACGTACAAGGCCTTCAATTTGCCCTGCACCTCTTCGGGCAAGTACCTGAACGAACTGGTTTGTTCGATACCGAAGCGGAAATGGTAGGCTTTTTCGCCGGTGGTTTTTTCTTCCAGCAAAACCACGTTGGCGATGAGTCGGTACAGGTTTTCGCGCAGGTTTTCGTGGGCGGCGTCGGGTTCGCGTTTTTCAAACCACGCTTCCACTTTTCGCTGTGTATTGAAGTCCGGCTTGAAACGGTACTGGCTGTTGCCCGTCCATTGACCGGCATCGGAAGTGCGTTCCAGGAATTGCTCGGTCAGGGCTGCGTAACCGTCGCCGAAGAGGTCAAACAAAATTTCATTGGTGATGAATGGTTCGCACAACCGGTCGTGGTTGAAGCCCACACCTGCTGCGTAAAACTCGTTTTCACGCACGGGAATGGCGGGCACAAAATGGCCTAAAATGCCTTCAACAGCATGCAGAGGAATACTCCAGATGCGGAAAAACCCGAGGATGTGGTCAATGCGGAAAGCGTCGAAATACAAACTCATCTGTTCGAAACGCTGGCGCCACCACTTGAAGCCGTCGGCTTTCATACGCGCCCAGTTGTAGGTGGGAAAGCCCCAGTTTTGGCCGTTCACGGCAAAATCGTCGGGCGGAGCGCCTGCCTGGCAGTCCATGTTGTAAAGTTCGGGCGCCATCCAGGCATCGCAACTGTTGCGGTAAATGCCGATGGGGATGTCGCCTTTTACGGCTATACTTAATTGGTGCGCGTATGCCGTAGCGGCGCTTAGCTGTCGGTGCAGGTGCCATTGCGCGAAGTAATGCATGGCAATTTCGTCGTAGTGTTTGGAGTCCGGCGCGCACAGTTTTTCGATCTGCTTGGCGTCGTAGGTTTTGTGTTGGGACCAGGAGCTGAAATCGGGACTGTGGTTCAGATCGCGCAAAAAACAGAAGGCGGCATACGGCAGCAACCAGTGTTTGTTTTGTTCAAAATAGGTTTTCCAGGCGGCGTCTTTTTCAAAATCCTCTTTTTGCGCAGCAAACAATTGGCGTATGATGGCCCATTTCGCCTGCATCACGGCTTCGTAATCGACCGCCGACAGGGCGTTAAGCTCTTTTTGTTTTTTGCCGTAGGCTTTAACGATGGCGTCATTTTTTTTACCGGCCACCTCAGCCACATTGAGGTACATGGGGTGCAAGGCAAACGCGGAAACGGCAGAATACGGGTACGAATCGATCCAGGTATGGGTGGCCGTAGTGTCGTTTACAGGCAGCAGTTGGATGAGTTTAAGTCCCGTGCTTGCAGCCCAGTCGGCCAGCGCATGCAGGTCGGTAAACTCGCCCACGCCGAAACTGTGTTCGGAGCGCAGACTGAACACCGGAATGGCCACGCCGGCGCCGCGCCAAGCCGTAAGTGGAAGGCGTGCAAAGCCGTCGTGCAGCACCACCATACCGGTTTTTTTGCCTTTCGCAGGCTCGGTGTACAAGCTGCGGTTGCCGCCATTTTCAAAACCTTTGAAACGTTTTTCGTTGCTGTTCCAAACGCCGTATTTGTAGGAAAGCGGGAAGTCTTCGTCGGACAGATCGAGCCTCAGCGTCCACCACCTACCTTCAAGGTGCATGCGCAGGGGTGCGGCGCTGTCCCAGTTGCGCAAAGCGGCGCCGTGGCCAAGCAGGCACATTTCGTCGCCTTCCTCAAGCAAGGGCGCTTTTACGCGGAACACATGTGTGTGTGCTTTGGTTGAAGCTTTGGTAGCAGGATTGTTGGTTGTCATCCCGTCGGGGACCCGTTTCAAAAAAATTTCCTGGAAAGGTTGGCTAAAAAACACGTTTTCCACAGCGCCTGCGGGGTTCCAGTGGTCGAAAACATCCACCTCGTGGTTTTTCAGGACTTCGAGGTCAAGCACGCGGTCGCTGTCGAAATCCACCCGACCTGGTCGGCCGCCGTCGCGTTTGAGCTCGTAGTAGTAGCTCAGCGTGGGAGTTTTTTTCGGATCGAACTCAAATTGTCCGTGCCACATGTCGGCATTCAGGCATTCGAGCGCCTGTGGTTCATTGTTGTTGAAACGAACAACAAGGCTTTCGCCAACTTCGGTGTGGTAGTGGAGGTGGAGGTGTATTTTCATTTTTCAAAACCTGGATTGAAAAGATTTCCGCGTAAAGAAAAACGAAATTCATCAATTCATCAATCCACAATCGCTTTTGCTGCGTTGTCTGCGATGGTTAACGCTTCGATGATGCCTTCGAGCTCGCCTTCCATCACTTTATCCAGGTTGAAATTTTTGTTGTCGCCTTCGAGGCGGTGGTCCGTCACCCGGTTTTGGGGCCAGTTGTAGGTGCGGATTTTTTCCGAGCGGTCGCCCGAGCCTACAAGACTTTTCCGTTGGCTGGCCATGGCCGACGCTTGTTGTTGTTCCTGCATGGCTTTGATCTGTTGCACGAGGCGACCCATGGCGATGTCGCGGTTTTTGTGTTGCGAGCGGCTTTCGGTACTTTCGGCCACCATACCCGTGGGGATGTGGGTAAAACGCACACCAGATTCGGTTTTGTTTACGTGCTGTCCGCCTGCGCCGCTCGCGCGGAAGGTATCGGTACGGATGTCTTCCTTGCGGATGTCGATGTCCTCGATGTCCATCTCAGGCATCACGGCCACCGTAGCGGCCGAAGTGTGTACGCGGCCTTTGGCTTCGGTTTCGGGCACACGTTGTACGCGGTGGGTACCCGATTCGTATTTGAGTTTGCCGTACACGTTTTCGCCGCTCACTTCGAGGATCACTTTGGCAAAGCCGCCGGCCGTGCCTTCGTTTTCGTCCACCACTTCCACCTGCCAGTTCTGGGACTGAAAATATTTCAGGTACATGCGGTAAAGGTCGCCGGCAAAGAGGGCCGCTTCATCGCCGCCGGTACCTGAGCGGATTTCTATGATGCAGTCCTTTTCGTCTTCGGGATCTTTCGGAGTAAGCAATGCAATGAGCTCCTCCTCCACCGTTTCAAGCTGCGGCTGCAGGCCTTCTATTTCGTCGCGGGCCATCTCGCGCATCTCCGGGTCCGTTTCTGCGGCGAGCATGCGGCGTGCGCTTTCGAGGTCAGACAACAGCTTTTCATACCGCGAGTGGGCCTGCACGATGGGTTGCAGGTTTTTGTATTCCTTGTTTACCTTTTTGAAGCGCTCCATGTCGCCCACGGTGCCGGGGTCGGAGAGCAATTCTTCAAGGTGAAGGTATTTTTCGCGTATGGGTTGAAGTTTGTTGAGCATGTTTTTTCAAAAATAGCCCGCAAAGATAGGTCTAAAATCTGTTTTAATCTGTGTTTGAAGATCTGTGTGCCAATACGATGTTCAATGGGACACAGATGCAAGCAACACAGATAAACACGGATTCTTTGTGTTACCTCTAAGGGCCGCTTAGAGACATGCGAAAGGTTGAAAGTAATTTATTCGGCTTCAAAGCAAGTAGGTTAACACAATGTAAACTCTTCAAATGTTAAATTTTTAAAATTTAACAAGAAAAAAATGGCTGCAAAAAGTAGCCGATGCCGCTCCCACCGCCTCCAAACCCTACGGCTGGCACAACACCGCCGGGGCGCTTTCCACCGCCTCGTACCTTTACGACGCCAACGGTAACCTCATAAGCGACCCCTACAAAGGCATGTCGGTGGCCTACAATTTCCTCAACCTGCCCAAACAAATGCTCTGGAGCGACGGCACCGGCGCAGAAAAAACAATCGACATCCTCTATGACGCCAAAGGCCGCAAGCTGCGCAAAACAGTGACCAACAACGGCGCTCTTCAATACCGGCAGGATTACAACGGCAGCCTGGAGTACCGATTCACCACTATGAACGGCCTGCAGCCCGAAGCGGTGTATTTTGCAGACGGTCGGGTAGCGTTTATTGAAAATTACCGGAGATACGAATACTACCTGAAAGACCACCTTGGCAACATTCGTCTTACCTTTACCGACAAGACCAACAACGGCGTGGTGGATGTGAACAACACCGCGGGTAATGAAATACTGCAGGTTGAGCGTAAGCGAAATCCCTTAGGGAACTACCACTACTACCCGTTCGGTATGGACCTCAGCGGCCCATGGATGAACGACGCGGCGTTGGATAATGGGTACAAGTACAATGGGAAGGAGCTCAATACCGACTTCGGTTTGCAGTGGATGGATTATGGGGCACGGTGGTATGATGGGGCTTTGGGACGGTGGTGGAGTATAGATCCCATGGTGGGGGCTTTAGGAGCTTTTAGTCCGTACGCATACGGCGCCCTGAATCCAATTAGTAATATTGATTTTTTTGGAATGTATCCAATGGCTGGATCAAACAATTCCAATGGCACGGGGATGTCGACTTCAGCTAATCCTGGGTTTGAGGAGATGAAAGAGGAAAGCAGAA
>JBBSDH010000183.1:0-9043 GCA_038249605.1 Chitinophagales bacterium
GTGGCGGTGTTTCGCGGATGATCAACAACCGCAAATTGTCGCAATCGGTAATGGGGAAACAATTGAAAGTTTGAGCCGTAGCCATCCATGGAAGGAAACCCATGAAAATCAGCAGGTTCTTACAAATCATGTTTGCCCCCCTGAGTTTTTGAAATAAAATTTTGTGAAGCATGTTGAAACGGTTTATTATGTGAGATGAAAAAAATACATGGCATACCCGTTGCGCACAAAGCACAAAAAGGCATTCGAAGGATTAAACCGCTTTATTCTGATACGAAAACGAAAGTACGGAATCATTTTTAGTGATCCAAATTTTTGTCAGCAAACTTAACAAAAACGTCATGTGATTTACGAGATTTCAAAATTTCGTCAATCTACTGCCTGCTACCCGCTAAACCACCTTTCCCGGATTCAAAATGCCGTTCGGATCAAACACCTTTTTGATTTCCCTTCTTAGCCGCATTTCCGTTTCCGAAAAAAAGATGTCGAGGTAAGGCTTTTGCACGTAACCCACGCCGTGTTCGCCGCTGAGGGTACCGCCGAGGTTTTTCACCACCGCAAAAATTTCCCGAATGCCTTTGGGCACTTCTTCGTTCCAACTTTTTTCATCCAGATTGCCACGAAGGATGTTCACATGCAGGTTGCCGTCGCCGGCATGGCCGTAACACACCGATTCGAAGCCGTAACGCGCACCTATATCCTTTACGGTACGCAGCAAAACAGGCAATTCGGCCCGGGGCACCACCGTATCTTCTTCCTTGTAGATGGAATTCTTTTTCACCGCATGCGCCACATTGCGGCGCAATTTCCACAGACCTGTTTTTTGAGCGTCGTTGTCGGCGAAAAACACCTCACCACAGTCGAAATTTTCCAAAACGCGGGAAATAGTTTCACAATCGGCAAGCAAACTTTCCATATGAAAGCCGTCTACCTCTATGAGCAGGTGCGCCGCATCGTCGTCGGAAATGGGCACCGGCGATTCGCCCACGTACCGAACGGCCCACTCGATCGCACTGCGTTCCATAAACTCCAATGCCGATGGCGTTACACCCGCCTGGAAAATGGCGGCAACCGCAGCGCAGGCGCTTTCGGCCGAACGGAAAGGCGCCAGCATGAGCAATTGTTGTGTTGGATAAGGCTGCAGTTTCAATACAATTTTGCTCACCACACCCAGCGTGCCTTCGCTGCCCACCACCAGTTGCGTGAGGTTGTAGCCCGTCGAATTTTTAAGGGTATTGGCGCCCGTCCAAATAACCTCGCCACCCGGAAGCACCACTTCGAGGTTGAGCACATGGTCTTTCACCACACCGTATTTCACGGCCCGTGGCCCTCCGGCATTGGTGTTGATGTTGCCGCCGATGAAACTCCAGCCACGGCTGGACGGATCGGGCGGGTAATACAAACCCTTTTCCTGGAGGATGTTTTGCAAGGTTTCGGTCACCACACCGGGCTCCACCGTCACCTGGAAGTTGCGGTCATCAATGTTTAGGATGCGGTCGAAACGTTTCATGGAAAGCACCAAACCGCCTTCTACGGGCAGTGCGCCACCCGCCAATCCGGAGCCGCCGCCGCGAACGGTGACAGGAATACGTTCTTCATGACAAAGGTGCATGATGGCGCTCAATTCCTCCACCGTACCCGGCCAAACCACCGCTTCGGGCATGTACAACAGATCTTCTGTTTCATCGTGCCCGTTGTCGTGAAGTATCTCCGGATCGGTGCTGAAATGGTTGTCGCCCACCAAAGAGCGCAATTTTGTTGCAAGTTCGACCGAAATGGGCCGGAAGGCGTTATTTTTGCCGCTCATAGCGATGTCTAAACAAATTTGATGATGCAAATCCTACGTTCTCTCGTCCTGCTTGCGTTTTTTTGGGCTTTTTGCTCCAATATTCAGGCTCAAAAACGATATCCCGAACACCCGGAAGCAACAGGAGGGCGCAACAAAGGTAACGCGTTTTTGCTGCACCTCACCGGCGCCCTCCACATACCAGCAGGTGATATGGCAGACCGTTTCGGTTCCGTGGGGTCGGTAGGTCTCGGACTCGAGCGCCTCACCACTTCCAACTGGATATTCGGCGGTGAAGGCTATTATTTTTTCGGCAACAAAGTAAAGGAAGACCCCCTCGAAATCCTGCGTACTGCTGAAGGCGAAATCATCGGCAACGACCGGCTTGTCGCTTCCGTGGTGTTGCGCGAACGCGGCTTTTACGTAGGTGCGATTGTTGGAAAATTGTTTGTCGTAGAAGGCACCCGCTCAGGCCTGAGGACCACCCTCAGCGCAGGCTGGCTCCAACACAAAATCAGGGTGCAGGACGATTCCCGCACCGTAACCCAACTTACCGGCGAATACCTCGAAGGGTACGACCGACTAACCGGCGGACTCGCCCTCAATGAGTTCATCGGCTGGCAAAGTCTGGGCGCTCAGGGTAGCATCAACTGGTATGCCGGACTGGAATTCAACCAGGGTTTTACCACCACACTACGCGAGTGGGATTTCAACGACCGCCGCAAACTTGATGAACGACGGCTCGATCTGAGTTTCGGCATCCGCATCGGCTGGACGTTGCCTTTTTACACCAGCGGACAAGAAACCATTTTCTATTGAACACCCTCTACTCTGCCGGCATTGTCCTGTATACCGCCCTCATCCGCCTGAGCGCTTTGTTTTCGCCCAAAGCACGCCTTTGGTTGAAAGGCCGCGCCCATTGGCGCAGCCGATATGCTGTATTGTTGGGAGAAAAAAAATCGCCCAGAATCTGGGTACATGCCGCTTCGCTGGGCGAATTTGAGCAAGGCAGACCTTTCATCGAAGCGTTCAGGACGAAACACCCCGATTGGGAGGTGGTGCTTACCTTCTTTTCGCCTTCAGGTTATGAAATCCGTAAAAACCATCCGTTGGCACACCACGTCCTGTACCTGCCTGCGGACACACCCGACAATGCACGCGATTTTACGGCGCTTATCGACCCCGATATTGCCGTTTTTGTAAAATACGAATTTTGGGCAAACTACCTTTCGGCACTGCACCACCGCAATACCCCTACCCTGCTCATTTCAGCACTTTTTCGTCCGTCACAGCCATTTTTCAAACCTTGGGGCGCCTTTTGGAGGCAGATGCTTGATTGTTTCAGTCATGTTTTTGTACAAAACCAGTCCTCATACGACCTTTTACATTCCATAGGATACGACCGAACGACCATCGCAGGCGACACACGGGTAGACCGGGTACTTGACATGGTCCAACAGGCCAAAGAAGACCCTGTAGTGGCAGCTTTTGCCTTCCAAAGACCGACGTTAATTGTCGGCAGCTCGTGGTATGATGATGAAAAAGTTATTCTGCCAGCCCTACTGAACGAACCTGAGGGTTGGAAACTGGTGATTGCACCGCACGAGCCTTCAACGGTGTATTTGGAAAAACTGGAAAAACAAATCGCGGCCATTGCCCACGGCGGATCGGTACTGCGGTATTCAGTTGCAACCCCTGAAACTGCGGCAAAAGCCCGGGTGTTAATCATCGACAATGTGGGGTTGCTCAACACCCTTTACCGTTATGGAACAGCGGCATACATTGGTGGTGGCTTCGGCAAAGGCATACACAATACGTTGGAGCCCGCGGCCTGGGGTTTGCCCATATTGTTTGGTCCGAAACATGAAAAATTTGAAGAAGCCAGGGAATTTGTAGCTACGGGTGGCGCTTTTGTGGTGCATGGTAGCGTCCAACTGGTTTCCATTACGGCGTGGTTGTCTGTGCCCCAAAACCGCGACAAAGCATCGGCGGCCGTGGGCGTCTATTTGATGAAAAACAAAGGCGCTACAACAGCCATTATGGCATGGCTTGGGCAAAACATGCCTGAATTGCGTTGAAATTTCATTTTTTTCAGAGAAACAACCTTTGTTCGGGCCTTTTTTTCGCCAGCGGATTGCTACCTTCGCAGCGCATCAAGGAATCCTATTTTCCAACGAACAAATAAGTACAGTTACACAATGACAGGTTCTGCAATTACCATTAAAAGAGGCAAGCTGAAAGTGCCAAGTGACCCCATCATCCCATTCATCGAGGGAGATGGCATTGGCGCCGACATCTGGGCCGCATCCGTACGCGTCATCGATGCCGCGGTTGAAAAAGCATATTTAGGCAAACGCAAAATCGTTTGGCGCGAAGTGCTCGCTGGCGAAAAGGCTTTCAACAAAACCGGCAGTTGGCTGCCCGAAGAAACCCTTAAGGTGATCGACGAGTTCAAAGTCGCCATCAAAGGTCCGCTCACCACGCCCGTAGGCGGTGGCATCCGTTCGCTCAACGTGGCCCTTCGCCAGCAACTCGACCTCTACGCCTGCCTGCGCCCGGTGCGTTGGTTTAAGGGCGTACCCAGCCCGGTGAAAGAACCCGGACTGGTCGACATGGTTATTTTTCGTGAAAACACCGAAGACATCTACGCCGGCATCGAATTCCTCGCAGGTACCGAAGAAGGTAAAAAGATGATCAACTTCCTCCAGCAAGAAATGGGCGTAACCCAAATCCGTTTCCCCAAAACATCTTCCATCGGCATCAAAACCGTTTCCTCCGAAGGCACCGAACGCCTCGTGCGCTCTGCCCTCGAATACGCGTTCAAATACAAGCGCAAGTCGCTTACCCTCGTGCACAAAGGCAACATCATGAAGTTTACCGAGGGCAAATTTAAGGATTGGGGCTACGAACTCGCTGAACGCGAGTACGGCGACCGTGTGTTCACCTGGAACCAATACGACCGCATCAAGGCCGACAAAGGCGAAGACGCTGCCAACAAGGCACAGTCGGAAGCCCTCGCCGCCGGCAAATTGCTCGTGAAAGACGTGATCGCCGACGCCTTCCTGCAACAAATCCTGTTGCGCCCGACCGAGTACGACATGATCGCAACACTCAACCTCAACGGCGACTACATTTCCGATGCACTCGCTGCACAGGTAGGCGGTATCGGCATCGCTCCCGGTGCCAACATCAACTACCTTACCGGTCACGCCATTTTTGAAGCAACCCACGGTACAGCCCCCAAATATGCCGGCAAAGACATGGTGAACCCCTCTTCGGTGATCCTTTCGGCCGTGATGATGCTCGACTACATGGGCTGGGACAAGGCTGGCAAACTCATCGTGAAAGGCATCGAACGCAGCATCCGCAAAAAACGCGTGACCTACGACTTCGAACGCCTCATGAAAGGCGCCACCAAACTCAAATGCTCGGAGTTCGGTACGGAGATCATCAGCAACATGTGACCTGGATTTTTAGGATTTTGTGATTGGGATTTTTAAGAGATTTGTCGGATTTGGATGATTGGATTGGATTTTTAAGGATTGGATTTTTAAGGATTGGATTTTTAGGATTGGATTTTTAGGATTGGATTTTAGGATTGATGGAACAAATGTGTGTGAAAAACAGCTTTATTTTATCCAATCCTAAAATCCAATCCTAAATCCAATCCTTAAAAATCCAATCCAATCATCCAATCCTAAAATCCAATCCTAAAAAATCCAATCCAATCATCCAAATCCAGCAAATCCCTTAAAAATCCCAATCCCAAAATCCCAAAAATCCAGGTTTAGACAATGAACTTCTCACAATACCGCCAATTCGACGCGCTTTCCCTTGCCAAACTCATTCGCCAGGGCGAAACCAATCCGGCCGAACTGCTTGAAATCGCCATCGCCCGCCTGGACGCCGTCAACCCGCGCATCAACGCCGTGGTAGAGCCGTTGTACGCCTTCGGGCGCTCGGCGGCCAAAGAAAAACAAACATCGCGCCCGTTTGCAGGCGTGCCTTTCCTGATCAAAGACCTCTCCCTCGAACTTGCAGGAACACACCTGCGTTCGGGCTCGAAAGGTTACAAAGATTACGTTTCATTCGATGACAGTGAGGCTGTCAGGCGCATCAAAAAAGCCGGTCTGGTGGTTTTTGGAAAAACCAACACACCCGAATTCGGACTCACGCCTTTCACCGAACCCAAACTTTTTGGCCCTTCACGAAATCCATGGAACACGGAATTCACGACGGGAGGCTCCAGCGGCGGTTCCGCGGCGGCTGTAGCAGCCGGTGTAGTGCCTATGGCTACAGCCAGCGACGGGGGGGGCAGCATCCGAATTCCTGCTTCCTGTTGCGGACTGTTTGGACTCAAACCCTCGCGCGGACGTATCCCCCTTGGACCTCGTTACGGTGAAGGCTGGGGCGGTGCCATCGTGGAGGGTTGTGTGAGCCGCAGCGTGCGCGATTCGGCCGCTTACCTCGATGCCATGCAGGGCGCCATGCAGGGCGATCCTTACGTCATCGAAAAACCATCACGCCCTTATGCACAGGAAGTTGGCGCCGATCCCGGTCGCCTGCGCATTGGTGTGTCGTGCGACCATGTGCTAGGAATGCCTGTAGACGACGCCTGCCGCGACGCCATCGACCATGCCGTCAAGATCCTGCGGTTGCTCGGGCATGAGGTGGAAACTTGTTCCTTACCCTACCAGAAAGAAGACCTTACCAAAGCCTTCCTGACCGTGGTAGCAGCCGAGACAGCGGCCGAAATCAACATTTTAAGTAGTTTTTTGGGCAGAAAAATTCGGCCTTCCGATGTAGAGCCCAACACGTTTGCCTTGCAATTGCTTGGAAAAGGATTTTCGTCCGTCGAATACGCCGAAGCCAAACGCCGCTGGAACGACCTGACACGACGCACCGCTGTTTTTCATGAAAAATACGATTTGTTGCTCACGCCAACCGTTGCAACCCGGCCTTTCAAAGTTGGAAGTTTGCAAAGCACGCCTTCGGAAAAACGTTTGGTGGATTTGGTGAACACCCTCGGCATGAGCGCCGCCGTTCGCTCACAAGTAGACCCACTGGCGGAAAAAATCTTCGGCTGGATTCCCTGGACGGCCTTCGCCAACATGACCGGTCAACCCAGCATGTCGGTTCCGCTTTTCCGAACGCCCGAAGAAAACCTGCCCGTCGGTGTCATGTTCACGGCACCTTTCGGAGCAGAAGATTTGCTGATTCGACTTGCTTCTCAACTCGAAAAAGCTGCACCGTGGTTTGATGCAGTACCGGAAGGGTGATTTGATTGCGGAATGCGGAGTGCGGAGTGCGGAGTGCGGACTTGTCCCGAGTAAGCGAGGGAACTGGAATGCGGAGTGCGGAATTAGAACTTTTTTTGTTGATTTGCACTTATTTTTCTTTTAACCACCAACCGATTGATTCACCATGCGCCCAGTTGTAATCCTGTTTTTTCTTGCCCAAACTGTTTTTTCCATCGCCCAAGTTACCTACGGCGTCGTGCCCAAACCCGAAGGGTTTTTGGCCGATATCCTCGGCGCTTCTTACAACAAAAAAATCAAACAATGGGTCCTGCCCAACACCTCACCGGCTTTTGCTGCAGCCCAGGATTTGCAAGGCGACGGCGTACAGGTACAGGTGGACAGCATTGCCATGCGGCAGGTGGATGAGGAGCTTGAAGCGTGGGTGTTGTTTTCCATGGAAAAATACGTCTATGGCTTTGCCCGACTTCGGGTTAAAGACGGTGGTTGGGGCATTCAAAAGGTTTACTACAAACTGCACGAAGGCGCTCCGGGTGAATACAGCCGGTTGAATTTCATGTTTCAAACCCTCGGGCCCAAAACCTGCATCGGCGTTCAGGAACTTTGGCATACAATCGGTGTTACTGAAGAAAAATGGCACGTGTTTGATCCTTTTGCCGGAACAAACATCGGCACCTTCGACATGTCTTCATTCGGAGAAAAGGAGTTTAAACCAGCCGCTTACACCGAATTTGAAACCGTCGACATCGAGTTTCACCCGGTAAAAAACGGGCTTCCAGACGTTATTTTGGTGCAAAAAGGCATCCAAAAGCTGAAAGACAAGGTCGAAGCACCGTTCAGCAGGAAATTGAAATACCGGTTCGATCCGAAAAAGCAGACGTACGTGCGTACTTAATACCCCCTATTTCGTTCCCGCGCTGTGGTGGGTAGACCAATTCACCATGCCCTAAACTTTCCAGGTCTTAAAGACCTGGAAAGTTTGGCGCTTGAACACTCAGCTCTGCCCTAGACTTTCCAGGTCTTGAAGACCTGGAAAGTCCGCGAAAGGATACTTACCCATTGCACTGCAACCGCATTCCATTACAAATCAACATCATGGAACATGGATGCTGGGCAATACGGTTTTTTACCGGATCACCAGCCATCGCTCCCCCACCACTCCTCCGCCAGCATCAAACACCACCGCCAGATACGTGCCCGGCGCCAGTCCATCCAGCGAAACCTGCCTCAATCCCGGTGACACCGTTTGCCACAAAACTTGCCGGCCCTGCGCGTCGTACAAGCCCATATGACCTTGTACGTCCGACAATTCCAGCCACACGGAACCTTGTGCAGGGTTAGGATACAAGCGGAAACTTCTCTGATCGCCCGGCGAACCCGTTCCAATACTAAACGACACCTCGTACATGCCCACAGCCGTGCACCCGCGCGCATCGGTGAGGGTGAGCGCGTATGTGCCAGGAGGCACGCCGGACAGCACGGGCCCTGTGCTGCCGTCGGACCACAGGTAACCGTACGGCCCCGTGCCGCCCAGCACCGCCGTGACACCCACGCTGCCGTCGGGCTGGGTTGGACCGGTAGCATTTTGCACCACGGCCGAGAATTGCAGGCTGTCGGGTGCGGTGAGGTAATATGTATAAGTGGTGAAGCAGCCATTGGCGTCGGTGGCGGTGACGGTGTAAGTGCCAGGCCCCACGGGACCGAAAATCGAATCGGTAACCCCGCCGGTCCACACGAAAGTGAACGGTTCGGGGCCGCTGAACGGCGCCACGGCGAGCGAGGCGTCGGCTTGGCCGAAGCAGGATATGGGCATGCTGTCGGCCCGGATTTCTGGATCGGGCAACTGCGGCACCAAAACCGTATCTAAGAAGCTGCGGCCGCCGGCATCCGTGATTGTGAAAAGATAGTCGCCCGCCGCAAGTCCCGTAACCGATGTGCCGCTGCCGTTGCCGGGTTGCCAGAGGTAGGTGAAAGGTGCGCAGCCGCCTTCGGTTTCGAA
>JBBSDH010000184.1:0-9006 GCA_038249605.1 Chitinophagales bacterium
GGCGGCGACACGGTTTTCTACGAAAACGGAAAAACGCAATTCGCCCTTGAATTTGCCGAAGGCAAAAAACACGGCTATCTGCGGAAATGGGCGGAAACGGGTGAACTCACCTACGAAGCTAAGTATGAAAAAGACTCCCTCGTTGAAGTCAAAGGGAAGAAAATAAAACCCATCAAATAAGGCAATGGTGTGTTTTTGACGGCTATGCCGTAAAACACACCATTCCATTAATTTATGGGTATAAAAGGACAGAACGGCTACCCTGCTGATGTTCACCGAAAAAGAAACACCATGAATTTATTTCGATTCGGCATTTTTTTGCCTGCATTTTTAGGCTATGCCACACTTTTTGCTCAAACCGATACCATTGGTCCACAAGAATTGAAAATGGTGGAAATCACAAGCAAACTGCCGTCGGTTACAAACCACACCACCGTTTGCGGCGCATTGCTGGTAACGGGTAAAAAAAACGAGGTCATCAGTTTGCAAATGCTCGATGCCAATGTGACCGAACGATCGCCACGACAAATTTTTGCCAAAGTGCCGGGATTGTTTGTGTACGACATGGACGGCGCCGGCAACCAGATAAACATCGCCACCCGAGGCCTCGATCCGCACCGGGGCTGGGAATTCAACATCCGCCAAAACGGCGTTATCGTGAACTCCGACCTCTACGGTTATCCCGCCAGCCACTACGCCTTGCCCATGGAAGCCGTGAGCCGCATAGAGCTCGTGCGCGGCACAGGATCGCTGCAATACGGCGCACAGTTTGGCGGCTTGCTGAACTACGTGACCAAACAACCCGACACCACGAAGGCTTTTAACTTTGAAAGCCAGAATACGGCAGGTTCGTTCGGACTGCTGAGCACCTACAACGCCGTGGGCGGCAAGGTGGGCAAACTTCAGTACTACGCGTACATGAGCCTCCGGCAAAACGATGGCTACCGCGACAATGCCAGCACCGACTACGATGCGCAAGGCGTAATGTTGCGTTATGAAGCGACGAAAAACCTGATCCTGAAAGCCGAATTTTCGCGCTCCAATTACTTGTATCAAATTCCAGGGCCGCTTACCGACAGCCTGTTCGCCGCCGACCCCACGCAAGCCACCCGCGCACGCAACTACTACAGCCCCGAGATTTACGTGCCCTCCCTAAGTGCCGAATGGCGCTTGAACAGCAATACGCGCATGCAACTGCTCGTATCGGCCCTGCTCGGCGATCGCCGCAGCGTACAATTCATCCTGCCGGCCACCGTTCCCGACGCCATCAATCCCGCCACCGGTATGTATGCCCAACGACAGGTAGACATCGACAATTTCAACTCCTACACCGCCGAATACCGCCTTTTGCACAACTACAAATTGGGCAACAAAACAGCCATACTCGCCACCGGTTTCCAACTCATCAACAACGATTTACACCGCCGCCAATTGGGCAAGGGCACTACAGGAACAGATTACGACATCAGCATAGACTCCACAGGTTGGGGCCGCGATTTGCATTTTAAAACCCAAAACATCGCCCTTTTTGCAGAAAACACCTTCAACCTCACGTCGCGACTGAGTGTAGGCGCCGGTGTGCGTGTTGAAAACGGTGCCTCGAAAATGTCGGGCGTGATCAAAACTTTACCTTCTGAAAACATACCAACGGAAATCACCCACCGTTTTCCCCTGTTGGGCCTCACCTCCGGATACAAAATCAACGAAACCCAAAACCTGTACGCTGGTTGGACACAAGCATACCGCCCCGTGTTGTTCAAAGACATCATCCCGGCAACGCCTTTCGATCTGGTGGATCCCGACATGAAAGACGCCAACGGCTACAACGCAGAGTTGGGTTACCGTGGCGCCCGGGGAGGTTTGCAATGGGACGTCAATGCCTTTTACCTGCAATACAACGACCGTCCGGGCAGCCTCACCACCGAACAAAACGACACGGTGTACATTCTGCGCACCAACATCGGTGATTCCTACACCTACGGCGTCGAATGTTATGTGGAATACGGTTTTGCCATAGGCCGCAGAACCCGTTTGTCCGCCTTTACCTCTACCTCCATTATGGAAGCGCGTTACCAAAATGCCTCCGTGCGCACCGGACAGGAAAACACCGACATCAGTGGCAACCGCGTGGAAAGCGCGCCAAGATTGATAAGCCGCAACGGTCTCACGCTGCGCCACAGAGAGCACAGCCTGTCGGTGCTTTACAGCTTCACCGGCGAAACCTATGCCGACCCGCTCAACACCGTCGCACCTTCCGCTACCGGTTCGGTGGGCTTGGTACCCGCTTACCACTTGGTGGATTTGAACGCTACGCTGTATTTGAACCGATACCTTTCGTGCCGTGTGAGCGTGAACAACCTGTTTGATGTCTCGTATTTTACCAAACGCCCGCAGCTTTACCCTGGCCCCGGCGTGTGGTCGAGCGACGGACGCAGTGCAAACGTGACCTTGGTAGTAAGGCTTTAGGGAGACTTTTTTACCCCTAAAATCTAAAAATCCAATCCTGGCAATCATAAAATCCTATAAATCAAGGTTTATCTTTGCAGGATGAATCGATTGGGTTACCTATTCCTCCGCGGTCTCGCCGATGTTTTTCGGCTTATACCGTTTCCTGTTTTGTACATCATTTCCGACACCTTCGCCTTTGTACTTCAACACGTGGTGGGTTACCGCCGCAAGGTGATGGACGACAACCTTGCCCTTGCTTTTCCGGAAAGAACCGCCGTAGAACGCAGGCGCATTAGGAGCAAAGCTTACCGCAACATCACCGACATCATCCTCGAAACCTTGAAAGGTTTCACCATGTCGATTGAAGCAACCATATGTCGATGGAAGGTTTTAAACCCCGAAGTGCCCAACAAATATTTGGAAAAGGGGCAATCGATTATGCTCGGCGGCAGCCATGTCAACTCCTGGGAATGGATGGCGATCGCCATGCCTCCTGCCCTCAAAGGCACCATGGTAACGGCTTTCAAACCCGTAAAAAACCTGTTTTTAGACGAATATTACACCGCCAAAAGAGCGAAAAGCGGCATGGTCATGGTAAACATGAACGAGACCTACCCGGCCATGCGCAAGCTCAAGGATGAGACTTGCTGTTTCATTCTGCTTTCCGACCAGTCGCCGTCCAGCCGCAAAAGCGCCCATTGGGTTGATTTTTTTGGTATTGATACGGCTTTTTTGCCCGGACTTGATTTTCTTGCCCGACGTTTCCAATATCCGGCCGTTTACTACGAGGTAAAACGCGTGCGCCGTGGCTATTACGAAGTGATGTTTACGGACATTTGCAGCGACACCTCCAAAATTTCCGAAGGCGACATCACACGTGCCTATGCCGATATGTTGGAAAAAACCATCCGGCAACAACCTGAAAACTGGCTTTGGAGCCACAAACGCTGGAAAATGAACCGAGAAAACGTTTAGACCTAATTTTTTATGAAATTTTGGCCCACCCTTTTGCTGCTTGTTTGCAGTGGTCTCGCATGGGGCCAAAATACACGTCCGCTCGACCACGACGACATTGCCCGCTGGCGCAAAATTGAAAACAGGCAATTGAGCAACAACGGTGAATGGGTGGCCTACACGCTTGTAACTGCCACCGAAGGCGACGCCGTAACGTGCCTCTGGAATGCCACAACCAACGCCACCCAACATTTCGACCGCGCTTCGGGCGGCCGTTTCAGCGCCGACAACCAGCACCTCGTTTTTACCATCAAACCCCAACTCGATACGCTCAAGGCCCAACGTCGGCGAAAGGTGAAGGACGAGGACCTGCCCAAAGACACGCTTGCGGTTTTGCACCTCGCGAGTGGAGATTTGAAAAAAACAGCAAGGGTAAAAAATTTCGTTTTGCCCGAAAAATGGAACGGATTGGTGTTGGCCCAACTCGAACCTTTCAAAGTTGAAAAAGACACCTCCAAAACCCAAAAACCGACGGATAAAAAAGCCAAAAAAGCCAAAAAGGAGGACAAAGACAACGGATCCCGTTTGCTGGTCATAAACCTTATTTCGGGCAAACGCGATACGGTGGGATTCGTTACTTCGTTTGCATTGGCGGAAAAAGCGTCGGTCTTTCTGGTGGCAACTTCCGGTTATGGCGACACTTTGCTTTTCGGCGCCAACCCTTCCTTCAGCCAGGCCGGCGTGTACCTATACGACCTGCAAAACAACGTCTGGACGCCGCTTTGCCAGTTAAAAAAAGCCAAATTCCAACAGCTTAGTTTGAACGAACAAGGTGCCATGGCAGCTTTTCTCGTTGACTCAGACACCACCAAAGTCCGCACACGCCCATGGGAATTGTGGTTGTGGAAAACCGGACAAGTCCTTGCTTTGCCCATCGCCAACCAGCAAAGCACGTTTTTACCCAATGCAAAAGCCGCACCAGGCCAACCGTTTCAATACAATCTGAGTGAGCATACGCCGCTGGTTTTTTCTGAAAAAGGCGACAAACTGTATTTCGGTATGGCACCTCCACCTGTACTCACCGATACTACCCTGCTCACCGAGGAAATTGTAAACGTGGAAGTGTGGAACTACAAGGACCCGCGCCTGTACACCCACATGAAAAACAAGCTGGAAGCCGATAAAAAACGCGCATACCCTGTTTTGTACCGCATCGATGAAAAACGGTTTGTTCCCCTGGGCTCGCCTGAGTTGCCCGAATGGCGCTTCCAGTCACAACGCGACGCCGAGGTGGCATTGGCCTTCACAGAAGAACCTTATGCTCAAATGCTCACCTGGGTGGGTACGGCCAACAAGGATTTTTACAGCGTGGATTTGAAAACAGGCGCTAAAAAACTGGTCCAATCCAACCTTCGCTGCACACCGCAACTCAGTCCGGCCGCCAACTACATCCTCTGGTGGGCCGACGATCTTTCAAACTGGTTTGCCACAAATACCCTGAATGGCCCCATGGTGGATCTGACAGGAAGCATCAAAGTTGCCTTTTACGACGAAACTACCGACGTGCCCGATGCCCCCGATCCTTACGGAATGGCAGGTTGGTATGAAAACGACGCGGCTGTGCTTTTGTACGACCGTTACGATTTGTGGCGTTTCGACCCTTCGGGCAAGCAAAAACCCGAACGCCTCACAGCCGGGCGAGAAAGCCGCACCCGCCACCGCTACGTCAAACTTAATCCGGAAGAGCGGTTCATCCGCACCGACAAACCGCTGCTGCTTCACCTGTTCAACGACAGCACCAAAGCCGAGTCGTATGTATGGTTTGATGTAAAAACAGGAAAAAAAACAGTCTGGCAGGACGGTCCGTACGCCTTCAGCCGCCCGGTGCAAAAAGCGCGCGACGCAGAGGCCCTGATGTTTACCCGTGAAAATTTCCGCACTTTCCCCGACCTGCTTTACGTGCCCAACAGCAAAACATCTACCTTCACGAGGGTGAGCAACGCCAATCCGCAAAAATCGGAATACCGTTGGGGTGACATTGCATTGTACGACTGGACGTCCCTTTCTGGCAAACAGCTTCAGGGACTTTTGGTCAAACCCGACGGTTTCGATCCCACGAAGCAATACCCCATGATCGTTTATTTCTACGAAAAACTTACCGACGGGCTCAATACACACCGCGCGCCTGATTTCCACCGTTCGAGCATCAATTTTTCGTTTTACACCAGCCGCGGATACATCGTTTTTGCCCCCGACATCCCATACAAAACCGGTTACCCCGGCGAAAGCTGCTACGATGCCGTCATGAGCGGCGTTGCTTCACTGCTGGACGAAGGCTACATCGATCGCAAACGTGTGGGCGTACAAGGGCACTCGTGGGGTGGTTACCAAACGGCCTACCTCATTACCAAAACCAACCTGTTTGCGTGTGCCGAATCGGGCGCGCCGGTGGTAAACATGACCTCGGCCTACGGCGGCATACGATGGGAATCGGGCCTCAGCCGCGCCTTCCAGTACGAACGGCAACAAAGCCGCATAGGAGGAACGTTGTGGGAATATCCCATGCGCTACCTCGAAAATTCACCGCTGTTTTCGCTGGACAAAGTGCAAACCCCTGTACTTATCCTGCACAACGACAAAGACGGCGCCGTGCCCTGGTACCAGGGCATCGAAATGTTCACCGCCCTGCGCCGACTGGGCAAACCTTCTTGGCTGCTCAACTACAACGACGAGCCCCACTGGCCCGTAAAACTCCAGAACCGCGTCGATTTTCAAACACGGATGGCGCAGTACTTCGACCATTACCTGCTCGGTGCGCCCATGCCAAAATGGATGGAAAGTGGCGTGCCGCCGCTGGAAAAAGGTATATTGCAGGGACTTCAACCTGCGGAAGGGAATTGATTTTATTGACGATGTACGAAATTTGAAATTTGAATTTAGGGGGCACTTACTCCGCTTATTTGTCTGAATCAAGATTCTCAGGATTCAGACACAAAGAATCATACAAAGGCCGGCTCACCACAGAACAAAAAAAATTCAAATTTCAAATCTCGTATTTCGTATCCCATCAATCGAAGACTCACCCTTCATCCATATCACTATCACAGTGGTAGTATTTTTTCGATACAGTCGGTTTTTCGCCGCCTTCGCCGCCTTTTTTCTCGTTCAATAATTTCTGAATAATTCTGGCGCGTTCTTTTTGCAGGGCGTCGCGGCGGCGGCCGTCTTCTTCCACATCGAAGTACAGGATGCCGTCTACCCATGTTTTTTCGGCTTTGGCATACTGGCTCAGCGGGTGGTGGTTCCAGAGCACCACATCGGCATCTTTGCCGGGTTTGAGGCTACCCACGCGGTCGTCCACATGCAGGAGTTTGGCCGGATTGAGGGTCACCAATTTCAGGGCATCTTCTTCTTTCATGCCGCCGTACATGACAGCTTTGGCTGCTTCCTGGTTGAGGCGGCGGGCCATTTCGGCATCGTCAGAATTGATGGCCACGACCACGCCGCGGTCCTGCATCATTTTGGCATTGTACGGGATGGCCTCGTACACCTCGTGTTTGTAGGCCCACCAGTCTGAAAACGTGCTGCCGCCTGCGCCGTGTTTGGCCATTTTATCGGCCACTTTGTATCCTTCGAGGATGTGGGTAAACGTATTGACCTTGAAACCGAATTTTTCTGCCACGCGCATCAGCATGGTGATTTCGCTTTGCACATAGGAGTGGCAGGTGATGAAACGTTTGCTTTCCAGGATTTCGAGAAGCGCTTCGAGTTCGAGGTCTCGGCGGGTATTTTTGTCTTTTTTCAACTGGTCGCCGTAGGCACGGGCGCGGGTGAAGTAGTCTGCGCAAACCTGTTCCACTCCCATGCGTGTTTGTGGGTAACGGGTGCGGTTGTTGTCGCCCCAGTTGCTTTGTTTTACGTTTTCACCGAGGGCAAACTTGATTTGTCCGGGCCAGTTTTTGAATTTCAATTCTTCAGGTGTGGCGCCCCAGCGCAGTTTGATGAGTTGTGTTTGGCCGCCGATGGGATTGGCCGATCCGTGCAGCAGGTGGCTGCTTGTTACTCCTCCGGCAAGTTGTCGGTAAATGTCGATGTCTTCCGAGTCGAGCGCATCACCGATGCGCACCTCCGCAGAAGATTCCTGGGTGCCTTCATTCACCGATCGCGACACAGCTATGTGTGAGTGCTCGTCGATGATGCCTGCCGTAACGTGTTTTCCCTTGCCCTCAATGACGCGGGCGCCGGCTGGTGCACTGAGGTTTTTGCCGTAGCGGTCAATTTTCCCGTTGCGCAGGATGATGTCGGTTCCTGCGAGAATACCATCCTTTTCGTTGGTCCACAACGTAGCGTTTTTGATGAGTACCGTTTCAGCTTTGGAAGTTGTTGCAGTACCGTAGGCTGAAAATGGAAACACAACTGCACCCAATTCCGATTTGGCGGGTGTAGGTATTTTTTTCGGAGCTTCTGGTTCACCGGCCTTCACGAGAAAGGCGTTCCAGGACGTCCAGGAGCCGTCGGGCATGGTTCCGCTGCCTTTCCATCCATCGGGACCGGCGGTGCCCGAAAGCGTGATGATCTCTTTGCGCGAAGTATCGGGCTGGAATGAAAGGGAAAGCAAGCCGTTGACGCTGAGGCTGAGCGTTGCTTTTACCTTGCTGCTGTCGGTTTTCATCACCTGAGCTTCGGGCGCTTCAGGTTTGCCTTTTACCAGCAGGGTGTAAGTGACAGAATCGACGCCGAGGAAATAGTCGCCAAGCGGCAGGGTTTGAACAGGCGTCGTTTGGAAGTCGAAACGTTTGCCTTGTACCCACGTTTGGTGAATTTTACCTTCTTTTTGGAAAATATTACCACTGCAGACGATAAAGCTGGCGGTTTTGCCTTTTTCCAGACTGCCCACGCGGTCGTACGAGCGCAGCATGGTGGCTGGTTCAAAGGTGAGCGCTTTGAGGGCCTGTTCTTCGCTCAATCCGTTTTCGATGGCTTTGCGCAGGACTTCGAAAAACTTGTTTTTGTCTTTGAGTCCGGACGTGGTGAGCGCAAACGGGATACCTGCCGCTGCGATGCGTGCTGCATTGGTGGGCGCCAGTTCCCAGTGTTTGAGGTCGCGCAGCGAAACGTTTAACGCGTCGTAGGGATCGCGCACGTCGTAACCTTCTGGAAAAACCAGTGGAACAATGAGAGGCTGGCCGGTGGCTTTGATGGCGTCGAGGCGTTGGTATTCATCGCCGGCAGTTTTAACGATGTACGATTTGCCAAATTCTTTGCCGAGCGAATGGATGCGCAAAACATCAAGTTTGTCGCTTGCTTCAAAAATTTGCGGCAGACTTTGCACCGCATTCCAGGAGGCAAGTGAGAGGTTGGTTTCTTGCTTGTATCCGGCATTCTGGTACCAAGCGCCGTCGATGTAGGTTTGGCGCAGCAGGGCGATGGCGCCCATGAGCGACTGCGGGTAATCCTGTGTGCTGGTACCTTTGCGGAACGAAAGGTGGTGGCTGGCCTGCATGTTGAGGATGGATTCGTGTTCGCGCAGGTCCGACAAGGCAACCAAAGCGCCCGAGCCGCGGGAGATGCCGTCGGTGCGGTGTACCAGCAGGGTACCAAACC
>JBBSDH010000185.1:0-8995 GCA_038249605.1 Chitinophagales bacterium
ACCTTATCAATGCGGTTACCATCTTTGTCAATGACTTCAAACGACTTGTCGTTGTAAATCAGCTTTTCTGCGATGGCCGGGATGTGTTCGAGATGGAAGGTGATGAAACCTGCGAGCGTAGAGTAGTGCATCGGATTTTCTTCCACAATGTTTTCGCCCCAAAAATGATTCAGGTCACTGATGAGCGTGTTGCCGTTCACCAGGATGGAACCGTCCTCACGGGTTGCAATGTCGGCAGCGGTATCTTCACCGGTATCAGGCAACTCGCCCACAAGCGCTTCGGCAAGGTCGTGCAGGGTAAGTATGCCTTCAAAAGCGCCGTATTCATCCACTACAATGCCAAAATACTGTCGGTGTTTGCGGAAAGACTGCAGTATGTCGATGGCAAACACGGTTTCTGGAAAATACACAGGTTCTTTAATCACCATGTGGATCGAAAACTCCGATTCATCCTTGCGTTCGAGCAGGTCTTTGGCGTGTATGTAGCCAAGCATGGTGTCGTAGGTGCCTTTGCAAACAGGAAATTTGTGGTGGTAACTTTGGCGCACCTGATCCAGGATAACATTCAGCGGATCCTCGATGTCGAGCCACGTCACTTCTGTTCGGTGGGTCATGAGGTTTCGTGCGCGCAACTCCGTAAAATTGAGAACGTTTTGTTGAATCTCGCTTTCTCCAGCGTCTATTACACCTTGCCGACCGGCCGTTTTGATGAAATGGATCAGGTCTTCTTCTGTAATTTTTTCTTCTTCCGACGCTTTGATGCCCAAAATGCGGAATACCAACTTTGTTGATAACGAAAGCAGCCACACGAATGGAGAAGCAACAACCGTCAACAACCGAATGAAAGGCGCCATGGCAATGGCCACCGGCTCAGCAAATTTCATGGCCAGCGTTTTGGGAATCAGTTCGCCAACGACGATGGAGATGTAAGTGATGACAGCAACCACCAGTACATAGGCGATGGTTTCGGAATAAGGCGCCAAAAAGGAAATACCTGCAATCCACGGCTCAACATTGTTGGTAAGCGTGGCGCCGCCATAAACGCCCGAAATGATGCCGATGAGGGTGATACCAATTTGCACCGCCGACAAAAATTGCTCAGGTTTTTTCAGCAGTTCAAGGGCTGTCCGAGCCGATTGGTTGCCCAATTCCGCTTTTTGAAGCAGGCGTTGTTTTTTTACTGAAACCAGCGCAATTTCAGACAATGAAAAAACACCGTTAAGCAAGGCAAGCGCTACAATGACCAACAATTCCATGGGGAAAACCGGTGGTTTCAAAACCAGTCATGCGCAAGTTACACCCCGATGGTGATTTTCAAAGTTAAAACTCACGATGCGACCGGCATGGTAATCTCTATGGATGTACCCTTGTTCGGTTCGCTGTACAATTGAAGTTTCCAATGGTGTTCGCGGCACATTTCTTTTACGTAAAAAAGCCCGAGACCAAATCCTTTCACGTTGTGAACATTGCCGGTAGGAACACGGTAAAATTTGTCAAACACGCGTTTTTGGTGTTCTTTGGCGATGCCGATGCCCTTGTCCTGTACGGTCAGCAACGCACGGTGACCTTTTTTTTCCAGGCTGATGGAAATGATCGGTGCGCCTTTGGAGTATTTCACACCGTTGTCCACCAGATTGTGTAAAATGTTGGTGAGGTGCATGTGGTCGGCACGGATGAATACCGGGGTTTGGGGCAAATGGAGGTCGAGCACACCGCCTTCTTTTTCATGTACCTTAAGTTCGATGCTGGGTGAAATGCTGCGGATGAGTTCGGCCAGGTCAATTGTTTCGAGGACCAGTTCGATGTGGTCGCGTTCAATTTTTGCGAGTTGCAGTACTTTTTCCACCTGGGTATTGAGGCGCAAAACCTGTTCCTTGATGATGCCTGCGTAGCGGTTGAGCCTTGGATCGGCGCGTATGGCTTCGTTTTTGAGAAAAACGTCGGTGGAAATATTGATGGTGGAAATGGGCGTTTTGAACTCGTGCGTCATGTTGTTGATGAAGTCGCGCTGCTGCTCCGAAAGTTGCTTTTGGCGCAGGATAACAAACATGGCATAGATAAAAAAAGCCACAGTAATGAGCATAAGCGCGGTGAAAGCTACCACAATCCACATGTTGCTGAGCAGATTGGCGCTTTTACCTGGGAAACGCACACCGAAATAATAGATAAAATCGGAATCAGCGTGCGCCGGCAATGGCTCGTCGAGCTGGGCGCCCTGACCGAGCACAGTAGTTTTTTTGTACTTGATGATGCGCCCGGTCACCATCTGGTTGCTGGAACAGTCGAAGATGCCGTACTGGAAATCCTCGCGCATGCCCTGGTTTTCAAACGACTTTTGCAGGTAATATTCAAGTGTGGTGGCGTCGAAGATGTTGTTGATGTTCACCACGTAGTAGTTCGACGATACCTGATCGATCAGGTTTGCCGTAGGCAATTCAAAGCGGTAGTGTTTGTGCAAGTCGTTCGACACATCTATGAGGGCCTGGTTCACCTTGCGGTTGAACTCAGACTCCTGCAAGTCCCACGTGCGCAACACCCAATAGGTTTGTACAGCCATGAGGCTCAGAATGGCAAAAGCGCCCAAAAGAATGACGCGGCGAACAATGGTGTTGGTCATAACTGCGAAGTCCGAGGTCCGAAATGCGAAGTCAACGTGCAGGTTTTACACTTCGGACTTCGCACTTCGCACTTTTTACAAACAACAAAGAAACGGCGAATCTGCGGGAGGAACAGTCTGATTAACACATCCTTTGGGAATGGTCGTCTTGGTGAAGCATGGGAGTAAGCGCGGAATATGGATACATTTGCCCATTACATTCACCACCAACCATTCTGTTTTATGCATCGTTTGTTAGCCATTCTTTTTACAGCTGTATTCAGCACCACCGCAGTTAATGCCCAAAACGCCGGCGAACCGGAAAAAAAAGACACCTCCGCCGCCAAAGAAACTAAAGTTAAGGGTCCCAAACCGTACAAAGAAATCATTACCGACAAAGCGGTTACCCAAGAAGGCATGCTTACGGTGCACAAGGTGGAGGACAAACATTTTTTTGAAATACCGGACTCAATGCTGGGCCGCGACATCATGGCCATTACCCGCTTTGTTCGAACGCCCGCTGGCGCAGGTTACGGCGGCGAAGAGCAAAATCGCCAAGTCATCCGGTTCGAAAAAGGGCCTTCCGATAAAATTTTGCTGCGTGCCGTTGAATACGTCAACGTGAGCGCCGATACCACCACACCTTTGTATGAAGCCGTGCGCAACGCCAATCTTGATCCCATAGCCGCCGCCTTCGATGTGAAGGCATACAGCGACAACAAATCAACCGCAGTTATTGATGTGACGGAGTTTCTCAGCGGGTCTGAACAAATCATCTCCATCGGATCCATCACCAAACAACGCTTCAACCTCACCGATTACAAAAAAGACCGAAGCTACATCAATTACGTACGGGCTTATCCCATCAATCTGGAAGTGCGCAGCGTAAAAACGTTTGCCGCTAAACCACCGGCGCTGAACACAGGAAGTGAAAAACGAACACCCGACGTTACAGATTTGCCCGCCGGACTCGCAGCCGGAGCCGTGACTTTCGAAATCAGCACTTCGTTCATCGTACTGCCCAAATCACCCATGCGCAAACGTCTGCAGGACCCGCGGGTTGGTTATTTTTCCTCGCGTTACACCGTGTTTGACAATGATGAACAGCGCGCCAAAACGGAAACTTTCGCAGTGCACTGGCGTCTCGAAGCAAAAAATGCCGGTGATGAAGCCCGCCAACAACGCGGCGAATTGATTGAACCCGCCAAACCCATCGTTTTTTACATCGATCCAGCTACGCCCAACCAGTGGCGATCCTTTTTGAAACAAGGCGTGGAGGATTGGCAACCTGCGTTTGAACAGGCCGGTTGGAAAAATGCCATCCAGGCCAAAGACTGGCTGGTAGGCGATACCACCATGAGCCTGGAGGATGCCCGTTTTTCGGTCATTCGATATTTCGCTTCCGACATCCAAAACGCTTACGGGCCCAATGTTCACGACCCGCGTTCAGGCGAAATCATCGAAAGCCACATAGGCTGGTTCCACAACGTGATGCAGCTGCTCAAACGCTGGTATACAACCCAGGCGGCCCCCAATGATCCACGCGCTCAAAAAAATGAGTTTGATGAAGCGCTGATGGGCGAACTTATCCGCTTCGTGGCCGCACACGAGGTTGGGCACACCCTCGGTTTGCAACACAACTTCGGTGCCAGCAACGCCACACCCGTTGAAAAACTGCGCGACCCGGCGTATTGTGCCGCCAACGGGCACACGTCATCCATCATGGACTATGCGCGGTTCAACTACGTAGCGCAACCCGAAGACGGCATCAAAAACCTGTTCCCCCGTGTGGGCGATTACGACAAATGGGCCATAGAATGGGCTTACAAACCCATTTACAATACCCCCGATGCCAAAGCCGACGAAAAGGTGCTCAACAAATGGTACCTCGACAAAGCAGCGGGAAACCCACGCCTGCATTTCAACGGCGGCTACACAGGCACCGATCCGCGCGCGCAAACGGAAGACCTCGGCGACAACAGCGTAGTGGCTTCTACCTACGGCATCAACAACCTCCAGCGCATCATGCCCAACATCGAAAGCTGGACGCGTGAAGAAGCCAACCACTATTCCATGGCCCGCGAACTGCACGGCGACGTGGTAGGACAATACCGCCGCTACGTAGGTCACGTTACCACCTGGGTGGGCGGTGTGTACGGAACGCCCAAAACGTACGAACAAAGCGGCCCTGTGTACGAGCAGGCACCCGCAGCCCGGCAGCGCGAAGCCGTGGCCTTCCTAAACAAAGAAGTTTTCCAGGCGCCCTGGTGGCTTTATCCGCCCGAACTTACGGCCAAGTTGCTGTCCGACGGCGGTGCGGATGCCATCGCCGGTCTGCACCAGTCAACCATCAACAACCTTCTGGGTACCAGTCGCCTTCAACGTGTAGCCCTGCAGAAGGATTACGGGTTGTTCGCCATGTTTGCCGATCTGAAAAAAGGCATTTGGGGTGAATTAGGATCCACCAAAGCCATTGCGCCGGAACGCAGGGCTTTGCAAAAAATGTACGTGCAAAAAATGATCGAACTGGCTAAACTATCTGCTACGTCGACCGATGAAAAGTTGAAAAACTCCGACATCCCTTCTGTAGCCATGCAGGTGCTCGACGATTTGGAAGACGAGATCGAAAAGGCTGCCAAACACGCAAAAGATCCCATGAGCAAAGCGCATTTGATGGATTGTGCGAAACGGATTGAAAGGATGGAGAAGGATTGAAGTCGGCAGTCGGCAGTCAAAAAGTTAAACATGAATCATCCCAAAAAAATTCGGGATGATTCATGTTTTTTCAAGCCATAGGCTAATGCCGCGTCCAGTGAATAACATACAGTTTCGCGGCCCTATTTTTCGCTCAATGTCGTTATTCGTCGGTTAAAATGCCCCGCATTTCGCCCTCCTCATGCCTATTGAGCAAAATATAGGTCTCGCCAAATTATACGTCATTCACTGGACGCGGCACTAGCATAAACAACAGTAAATCAATATTTTGAAGATAAAAGCCCCAGCGGGGCGGTCACGTCTGTAGCAAAAGTTGCGACCCCATGATCGGAGCCCCAGCGGGGCGGCTACGTGAAAATGTCACCATAATCATTGAATGGAAAGGCATAAATACCTCTGTATCAATCTCTGGTTTAGCTCTTTTACATTGCCGCCCCGCTGGGGCTATTAATCTTAAGGTGTTGATTTTCTGTTGTTTAAACAAGAAAATATTAAATTAAAAGCTCTTTACCGAAAAAAATTCGGGATGACTCATGTCTTTTTACAGCGCATAGGAATAGCATAAACAACAGTAAATCAATATTTGGCAAATAAAAGCCCCAGCGGGGCGGTCACGTCTGTAGCAAAAGTTGCGACCCTATAACCTGAGCCCCAGCGGGGCGGCTATGTGAAACTGTCACCATAATCATTGAATGGAAAGGCATAAATACCTCTGTATCAATCGCTGGTTTAGCTCATTTACATTGCCGCCCCGCTGGGGCTCCGATCATGTATGGGGTTGAATCCTTCTACAGACATTGCCGCCCCTCTGGGGCTGATATTCTTAAGGAATTGATTTTCTGTTGTTTAAACAAAAAAAAGAGTCACCCCAAAAAAATGGGATGACTCATATTTCTTTATTTTCGCAAATGTCCTTTCAAATAGGATGCACGGAGAAACCCTATAAAATCCTGTTCATCCTCACATCCTAAAATCCTGATCAGGCTCCTTCAGGCACAACTTCAAAAGCCACGTCGATTTGCACCTGCGGGTGGAATTTGACGAGGGCTTTGTATTGGCCCAGTTCTTTAACCTCTTCGGGCATCTCGATGATGCGCTTATCGGCTTTAACGCCGGCAGCTTCGAGGGCTGCAGAAAGGTGTTGTGAGGTAATGGAACCAAACAGGCGGCCACTTTCGCCGGCTTTCGCAGCGATTTTCAATGTTTTGCCGGCGATGTTTTTAACCATGGCCTGAAGTTCAGCTACCAGGGCAGCGTCTTTTTTCGAGGCTTGTTTTTTCATGCCTTCAAGGCGGGCCATGTTGGGTTTGTTCGCCACGATGGCAAGGCCTTGCGGGATGAGGTAGTTGCGTCCAAAGCCGTCTTTGATTTTGACAACTTCGTGTTTGGCGCCTACCTTGTCGATATGATCAAGCAGAATGACTTCCATGTCGTTTGCTGGAATGATTTAAGGTTGAACGATAGGTTTATTTCAGCAGGTCGCCTACGAAAGGCAACATTCCCAGGTGGCGGGCGCGTTTAACGGCGGTCGAAATGCGACGCTGGAATTTGAGGCTGTTGCCGGTGATGCGGCGGGGCAGCAGTTTGCCTTGTTCGTTGATGAACTGGATCAAAAAATCGCCATCTTTGTAATCGATGTACTTGATACCGAATTTACGGAAGCGGCAGTATTTTTTGCGTTTCAGCCCGATTTTCGGGTTACTCAGAAACTTGACATCTTCTCTTGAAGCGGCCATGGCTGTATGATTGCGTAGGTGAATGTTGTGGGTTAGGATCAGTTTGCGGAGGCGTCGAGGTCAACCACCGCCGGTACAGGAGCGGCTTCGCTCTGGGCTACGGCTGCAGCTTCTTCACTCTTCTTTTTGCCGATGCGACCGTTGCGCTTGTCGTCGTTGTACTTGATGCCGTACTTGTCGAGGCGAACCGTGAGGAAACGCATGATGCGCTCGTCGCGTTTGAGGTTCAACTCGAACTTACCCATCCATTCGGCGCCTTCGCAGGCAACCTCAACGCAAAAGTAAACGCCCGAGGAACGACGGTTGATTTGATAGGCCAATTGCTTGAGCCCCATCTCATCCACAGCTACGATGGTCGTGCCGAAACTTTTCAGTTCATTCTGGATGTGTTCTGCTGCCGATTTGACTTCATCGCCCGACAGCACCGGATCTACGATAAAGGTGACTTCGTAATGTCTCATTATCAGTCTGTTGTGAAAAAATAAAAAAGAACTATTAAAAGAGGGTGCAAAAGTAAGCATTTTTACGCCAACGAACAAAACCCAAAACACTTTTTATCTTCACATTTTCTTTTGAACCAAACGTTTATGAAAAACATAGCCATTCTCACCGGAGGCGACACCGCCGAGCGTGTCATTTCCCTGAAAAGCGCCCAGGTTGTGTTCGACAACCTGCCCAGCGACCGCTACCGCTGCTTCATGATCGATGTTGAAGGAGCCGATTGGCATGAGATCCACACCGGAGCACCCATCGACAAGAACGATTTCAGCCTCACGGTACCCTCTGTTCCCATTTCAGGCGATAGGATTACGTTCGACTGCGCCTTCGCCGCCTTGCACGGCGCCCCGCTCGAAGACGGTAAAATGCAAGGGTACCTCGAAATGCTCGGCATCCCCTACACCTGCTGCGACGGGTTTGTGAGCGCCCTCACCATGAACAAACACAACACCAAACAACAACTCGCTGGCACGGGCGTGCCCATGGCCAAATCGGTGCTGCTGCTGAAAGGTGAAAAGGTGGACGCGGAAAAACTGTTGGGCATGGGTCTGCCGCTTTTTGTAAAACCCAACTCCATGGGCTCAAGCTTCGGTGTCACAAAAGTGAAAACCGCCGCCGAACTGCTTCCCGCCATCGGCGCGGCGTTCGAATACGACACCGAGGTGGTGGTGGAAAGTTTCCTCGCCGGCCGTGAGTTTTCCAACGGCGTTTTGCGCCACAACGGCGAAATCATCGTGCTTCCTGTCACCGAAATCATCCCCGAAACGGAGTTTTTCGATTTCGCTGCCAAATACGAAGGTAAATCGCAGGAAGTAACGCCTGCCGAAATCTCCGAAGTGCTTACCCTCCAATGCCAGGATCATTCGCGTTTTTTATACCAGTTTCTGCAGTGCCGCGGTGTGGTGCGTTTCGACTACATCCTCGTACACGATACCTTCCATTTCCTCGAAGCCAACACCATCCCGGGCATTTCGCCGGCCAGCATCGTGCCGCAACAGGCAAAAGCCTACGGCTGGGGGCTGGGGGAGCTTTTTTCGAATTTGATTGTGGAAGCGATGAGATAGTCGACAGTTGGTTTGGCGCAGATTTTATGTGAAGTTTAGATCCTTTATTTCGGTAAAAGATATGACGAACTTTGGTAAACATTAATGGACATGATATCAACCAGCTATTTTTTCTTTGATTTCTTGAGTGGGTTAGGGGGGCTGCTCAACATGTCTCATTATCGTGACAATCTATTTTGTGAAAAAAAACACTTATGAATTTTAAAAAAAAAGTAACAGCGTTTACATTAATAACATTACCTTTGAAATCAAAAGGTAAAATTATGAAACAGCACCACAGCACCACGATAGGTTAAAATTTTTCTGTTTTTCAATTTTGATGTTGGTATTGCACTCCTGCTCAAAAGACAGCAATATCAACGAGGGGAATACTACTTTTGGCCAAG